>CAIMXF010000387.1 GCA_903845345.1 uncultured beta proteobacterium | reverse complement strand
CGGCCTGCGCCAGTGCCGCCGCGAGCGCGCGCGCGCCCGCGCGCACGCCGGCCCAGTCGGGCGTGGCGCCGCCGTCATCCGGCCCGTAGCGACGGCGCTCCAGGGCGTCGAGGCGCCGCGCCAGTCCTTCGGCGGCAGGGCCGAAGCGGCGCCGCAGGCGCCCGGCCACGACGCCCGGCGACTCGTGCGCCGCCACCTGCACGCCGTGCGGCTGCAGCGCGCGCAGCGCGGACGCCAGCTGGCGCGTCGCCCGCTGGCCGGGCGTGCGCCGATGCGATTCCCACCAGGCCGCCGCCGTGCCGATCAGCGCCGAGACGCTGAGCAGGATCATCAGGATGCGGCCCAGGTCCTCGGAGTCGGGCGCGCTCATGCCGGCCTTCTTGAGCAGGTCGAACTGGGCGTTGCGGTTGTAGCCCAGCACCCATTCCTTCCAGCGGTTGTCCATCGTCTCGCGCCACGCGCGCACGCGCTCGACGATGCCCGGGCTGACCGCGTTGAAGGCACTGCCGACGAGGCCGGAGGCGGGCTGGATCGCGTGGCCGCGCTCGATGCGGTCGGGCGCGACGGCGGCGGTGGGATCGGCACGCACCCAGCCGCGGCGCGGATTCCAGTATTCGGCCCACGCGTGCGCGTTGCTCTGGCGCACGATCAGCCAGCCGTCCTGCGGTTGCGCGTCCGCCCCCTGGTAGCCGGTGACCAGGCGCGCGGGAATGCCCATCGCGCGCAGCACGACGACGAACGACGTGGCGAAGTGCTCGCAGAAGCCCACCTTGCGGTCGAGCCAGAACTCGTCGACGGGGTCGCCCTCGTACGCGCCGGGTGTCAGCGTGTAGGTGAAGCCGGCGCTGCCGATGTGGCGGTACAGGCTCTCGACGATCGCGTCCGGATCCGCGCCGGCGCCGCCATGGTCGCGCAGCCATTGCCGCGACCACGCCCGCGTGCGCGGGAAGAACTGCGGCGGCAGGCGCAGGCTCTCGCTCAGGTCGGCGGGCGTCGCGCCGACGATGCGGTCGTCCAGGCCCGCCGCTGCGCGCAGGTGCAGGCGCTGCTGGATCGGGCGCCGCGTGCGCCATTGCAGGTCGAGGTCGGCGAGCGGACGCACGTCGGAGCCGTCCAGCACCTGGATGCCCTGGGCCGCGTCGTTGCCGTCCACCGAGGAGCGCGGCGGCGTGACCTCCAGCAGCGGCAGCCACGTGAGCTCCGTCGGCTCCAGCATCACCTCGTAGCGCGTCGGCTCGCCGCGCTCCTGGACGCCCGAAGCCGCCGGCGGGACGCGGCGCGAGCGGCCGTCGAACATCGATTGCGCGTGCCAGTCGCGGCCGTCGCTGTCGACCAGCACCGGCCCGCGGAAATACATCTGCGCCGCGGCCGGGGCGCGGCCGTCGAAGCGGATGCGGAAGGCGATGCTGTCGTCGTTGGCCAGGTCGGCCACCGTGCCCAGTTCCAGGTGGTCGGACAGGCCCGTGCGGTTGGCCGTGTCGGCCGACGGCCACAGCGGCCCGATGCGCGGGAACAGGACGAACAGCGCCACCATCACCGGCGTGCCGACCAGCGCCGCGCGCCCGGCCAGCGACGCGGCCTGGCGGATGGTCGGCCGGCCGGCCGGGATGTGCGCCAGCGTCAGCGCGGTGAGCCAGCCCCACACCGACAGCCCCGTGCCGACGGCCGTCAGGAAGGACTGCGAATAGAGGAACGTGGTGAGCACCAGGAAGAACCCCAGGAAGAACACGACCAGCGCGTCGCGCCGCGCGCGCAGCTCCAGCGTCTTCAGCGCCATCAGCACCACCAGCAACGTGACGCCGGCATCCTTGCTGAGCAGGGTGCGCTCGGCGCCGAAGGTGAGCACCCCGGCCAGCACGAGCAGGCCCAGCACCGCCGCGCGACCCGGCAGCGGCGCCTGGCGCCACGCGAGCCAGCCGCGCCAGGCCAGCACGATGGCCGTCATGCCCGCCACCCACAGCGGCAGGTGCAACAGGTGCGGCGCGATGGTCCAGCCGATCAGCGCCAGCATGAACAGCGTGTCGCGCGCCTCGCGCGAGGGCGCGCGCCAGCGCGAGTGCGCGAGCGCGCTCGCCGCGCCGTCGGACATCGTCGCGTTCGCCATCACGGTCACCAGCGCGCGAGCGCCTGCAGCGCCGCGTGTCGATGGGCGCTGCCGTTGGCCGGCGCCAGCTCGGTGCCGGGCAGGCTCAGGCCCCAGGCGTGGCCGGCGGCGTCGGCGGCCACGACCCACGCGGCCAGCCGCGCGAGCCGCGCCTCGGTGTCCAGCCCGTGCGCCTGGCCCCACTGCAGCCACATCTCGCGCTGCACGGCGCCGGCGGTCTCGCGGCTGATCATCTCGCCGGTGCGCGCCGCCTTCTTCCACACGACCTGGCGCAGCGTGTCGCCGCGGCGGTAGGCGCGCACGCCCTCGAACTCGGTGCCGCTGCCGGTGCGCGCGGCGTGGCGGTCGTCGCCTTGCGCGGCCTCGGCCTGCGGCCACGGCGGCGTGGGCGTCTCCGGCCGCGGATAGACCCACTGCTGGCCGGCCGGCCGCCAGATCGTCCAGGCGCGGAACAGCCCGAACGGATAGCGCGACTCCGCGCGCACCACCGGCAGCATGTGCAGGCCGCGGCCCGGCGCGAGCCAGCTGAGATGGACGGACGTCTGGCCCTGCGCCGCGATCTCGGCATAGGCGAGCGGGACGGGACGCTCGCCCAGGTCGAGCCCGAAGCCGACCCCCAGCCGGCTCTTGCCGGGATTGGTGACCACCACTTCCAGCACCGCGGCATCGCCGTCGAACGCCGGCACCAGCGGCTTCAGGTGCAGCGTGAGGCCGCGCAGGCTGCGGTGCGTCATCTGCATCGACGCCGCCGCGCTGCCGGCCAGCAGGAAGGTGAGCGCGAAGCCCAGGCTCAGCTGGTAGTTGATGGACACCACCAGCAGCAGCAGCAACGTGAGGCAGAACGCCAGACCCGCGCGCGAGGGCACGATGTAGATGTTGCGCTGGTCGAGCGTCTGGCTCTCGCGCGGCTCGCGGCGCGCGTCCCACCAGGCGCGCCAGCGGGCGCGGGCGTCGAAGATCGACGGTCTCTGCGTCACGTCGGCCCCTCCCGCGCCGGGTACGGCGCTCCGTCCCGCGCGGGGACTGCGGGCCTCCCTGGGGCGGCCCGGCGCACGGCCCGCAGCGGCCTCGCGCGCCGTCATGGCAGCGCGACGGACTCGATCATCGCGCGCACCTGCTCGCGCCGGCCGCGGCCTGCGCCGGGTACCGGGATCAGGCGGTGCGCGATGGCCTGCGGCAGGATCGCCTGCAGGTCGTCGGGGCTGACGAAGTCGCGTCCGGCCAGCAGCGCGCGGGCGCGCGACAGCCGCAGCACGCCGATGCCCGCGCGCGGCGACAGCCCTTCGCTGAACCAGTGGCCGGAGCGCGTCGCCGCGATCAAAGCCTGCAGGTAATCGAGCAAGGAGTCCGACACGTGCACCTGGCGCACCGCGGCCATCGTCTCGACCAGCTCGGCCGGCGTCATCACCGGCGCCAGCTTCGCGACGGCCTCGCGCCTGTCCTGCCCGGCGAGCAGTTCGCGCTCGGATGTCGCGTCCGGATAGCCCAGCGTGATGCACATCAGGAAGCGATCGAGCTGCGACTCGGGCAGCGCGTAGGTGCCCAGCTGGTCGCCCGGATTCTGCGTGGCGATCACGAAGAACGGCAGCGGCAGCGGGCGCGTCTGGCCGTCGACGCTCACCTGCTGCTCTTCCATCGCCTCGAGCAGCGCGCTCTGCGTCTTCGGGCCGGCACGGTTGATCTCGTCGGCCAGCAGCACCTGCGCGAACACCGGACCCGGGTGGAACGTGAACGCCTCCTTGGTGCGTTCGTAGACGCTCACGCCGACGAGATCGCTGGGCATCAGGTCGGCCGTGAACTGCACGCGCGAGAAGGACAGGCCCAGCGAGACCGCCAGCACGTGGGCGAGCGTCGTCTTGCCCACGCCGGGGACGTCCTCGATCAGCAGGTGGCCGCCGGCCAGCAGGCAGGCGATGGAGTCGTCGATCTGCGCCGGCTTGCCGACGATGATCGTGCTAATCTGGCCTTTCAGCCTTGTCAGACGCGCTTGCAACGATGAGGTCATGACACCAACGATAGCCGAACGGCGGACAACGCGTGCACGCGCGCGGGCGAGAACGAGATGAACACCCAGGATTCGAGACAAGCGGTCGCCCCGGCCGCGCGGACGGAGGCGAGTCGATGACGACGGCCTTCTTCAGCCACGCCGATTGCCGGCGCCACGACATGGGGCCGGGCCATCCGGAATGCCCGGCGCGCCTGGCCGCCATCGAGGATCACTTCCTGGCCACCGGCCTGGCCGACGTGCTGGTGCGCCACGACGATGCCGCGCCGGCGCGCGCGCAGGACCTGGCCCACGCCCACGCGAGCAACTACCTGAGCGAGCTCGACGAGACCTTCGCCAGGGTCGCCGAAGCCGGCGAGCTCGTGTCCGTCGACCCCGACACCGCCGCCTGCCCGCACACCCGCCAGGCCGCGCTGCGCGCCGCCGGCGCCGCGGTCGCCGCCACCGACCTCGTCATCGACGGCCGCGCCGAGAACGCCTTCTGCGCCATCCGCCCGCCCGGCCACCACGCCACGCGCGACGCCGCGATGGGCTTCTGCTTCTACAACAACGTGGCCGTCGCCGCCCGCCACGCGCTCGACGTGCGCGGCCTCCAGCGCGTGGCCATCGTCGACTTCGACGTCCACCACGGCAACGGCACCGAGGACATCATCGCCGGCGACGACCGCGTGCTGATGGTCAGCTTCTTCCAGGACCAGCTGTACCCGTTCAGCGGCAACGTGCCGCTGGGCGACAACATGCTCAACGTGCCCGTTCCCGCGTACACCAAGGGCAACGAGGTGCGCGAGATCGTCGAGCACCAATGGCTGCCGCTGCTGGAGAAGTTCCAGCCCGAGATGATCTTCGTGTCCGCCGGCTTCGACGCCCACCGCGACGACGACCTCGGCCGCATGGGCCTGGTCGAGGCCGACTACGAATGGATCACCACGCGGCTGATGGATGTCGCGAGGCGGCACGCGCAGGGTCGCATCGTGAGCTGCCTGGAGGGCGGCTACAACCTCGACGCGCTGGCGCGGAGTGCGGCGGCGCACGTCAGGGTGTTGGCGGGGGTGTGACGCAACGTCATCCGACGTTCATTGCCGCGCGTGTCGGAGGGGTTGGTGTCCCGGTGGAACGAGTTCCACCCTGCAGCGGCTGGCGACGCGTTGCAGACGTCGCGGGCCGCCATCGGCTGGCCGCAAGCGGATCCCGCCTTCGAGGCCGCCGGCAGCATACGGGGTCT
>CAIMXF010000386.1 GCA_903845345.1 uncultured beta proteobacterium | reverse complement strand
GGCCACGCCCGCGCACGCGGTCCGAGCACCAGTCGTGCGGCCAAGGCCGCATCGGACGCGCCAACCTCGTGACGGCCATCGAGCGCTGCCACGATGCAGGCGACGCGACACGCGAGCGACGGCGCGCGCAGCGAATCGATGCCCATGGCCTGCGCGGCTTCGCACAAGGCCGTCAGGATCGCGTCGCTCGCCGCGACCCGCGGCAGCAGTGCGCGCGCACGGTCGACCGGCTCGCGGTGCGTCGCCGACACCGGCGGCGCGTCGAGCCGCGGCCGCGACGGCGCGAGCCGCAGATCGATGCCGAGCCGCTCGGCGAGCGCGCCGGGAAGCGGCGTGTCGTCAGCGCCCCCCTCGTCGAGCGCCACCACGCCGATACGCGCCGGCTGCGCGTCGACGACTCCGGCACGTTGCACGACGATAGCGCCTGCATCGAGTACCTGGGCGATGCGAGAGGCGACGCCCGCGTCGCAGCGCTCCGCCATCGCCAGGATCACCGCGCCGCCGTGCGCCTGTGCCAGCACGCCGGGTTGCGTCACCAGGTGGCCGTCCCGCAGCGTGGCGGCGAGGTCGATGCCGCCCAGCAGGCGTTCGTCACCGATGTGCGCGGGCACGCGTCGCCACGGCGTGCCTTCAGGCAGTGCGGCACGCAGCGCGGCCAGCCATTCGTCGCGCGCGGGGCCAGCCGGCGCGCGCAGGCGCACGCCCCCGATGCCCGCGAGATCGACGGCGGCGATCCGCAGCGCCCACTCGGCGTCTGTCGGTACGCCGCCAGGCGACTCGAGGGATTCCGCGGCGCCCATGGCTCAGGCGTCGAAGACCTCGGCCAACGCGCGGTCGATCCGCTCTGTCGATCCGCTTTCGTCCAGCGGGTCGCGACGAAGCCGGTGGCGCAGCGCCGAAGCGGCGACCTGTCGAAGATGGCTGTCGACGACGATGCCGTCGCCGAGCAATGCGGCCTGCGCGCGCGCCGCGCGGATCAGCGTCAGTTCGCCGCGCAGGCCGTCCGTGCCCAGGTGCACGCACAGGCGCGCGGCGCTCTCCAGAGTCGCGTCGGGAACGCGCGTCTCGGCCAGGCGCGACCGCGCGGCGAGCAGGCGTCGACGGATGCGGACATCCTCCTTGGCCCATTCTTGCGCGAAGGCGATCGGATCGCGCTCGAACGCGTCGCGTCGCTTGATCACCTGCACGCGTTCGGCGATGTCGACCGACGTCGTCACCTCGACGGACAGTCCGAAGCGATCGAGCAACTGCGGACGCAGTTCTCCTTCCTCCGGATTGCCGCTGCCGATCAGCACGAAGCGCGCGGGATGCCGTACGCTCAGGCCTTCGCGTTCGACGACGTTCTCGCCCGATGCGGCCACGTCGATCAGCAGGTCGACGAGGTGGTCTTCCAGCAAGTTGACTTCGTCGATGTAGAGAAACCCGCGATGGGCTCGCGCCAGCAGGCCGGGTTCGAAGCGCCGCACGCCGTGCGTGAGCGCCTGTTCGAGATCGAGCGCACCGACCACGCGATCTTCGGACGCCCCAAGCGGCAGGTCGACGACCGGCACCGGCACGCGGCGCACACGCGACTGCCGCGTTCCGGCCAGCACTTCACGGCAGGTGTCGCAATCGCATGATTCGCCGGGCGCACAGCCATAACGACAGCCGCTCTCCGCGGCCATGGGCGGCAGCAGCGCTGCCAGACCCCGCACCGCCGTGGACTTGCCGGTGCCGCGGTCACCGAAGACGAGCACGCCGCCGATCGCGGGCTCGACGGCCGCCATCAGGATCGCGCGCTTCATCTCGTCCTGACCGACGATCGCGGAGAACGGATAGGCAGGACGGATCGCGGGCGCGCGGGCGATCACCCGCGAAGCCGTCGGCGCCCGGCGCCGCGACGGCGATCCCTGCGAAGACGCCGCCGGCGTGGCCGGCGGGTCATCCGCGGCGAGCCCCGCGTGGCGTTCCACCTCAGGCCTTCTTCGTGTAGGCGCTGCACCAGCCCTTGGCCTGCACGGCCTTGCCCGCGTAGATCGGACACGGGCCCGAGGTCGAGCCGGCCGCACCCTGGTAAAGCGCGCAGTTGCCGCAAGCCTGCGGTGGCGCGTACTTCGGGAACTTGGTCTTGTCGGTCTTGGTGGCGTCGGGCGAGTACCCGAGAGCCACCGCCTGCGGATCCTTCGGATCGAGGGGGCCGGCCTGGGCGCTGGCCAGCGAGACCGCGCCCAGCAGGGGCAGCGGCAGCAACGAGATGAATCGACGGCGTGATGTCATGTGAACCTTTTCAATTTCAATGAGAGACGGGGGATGCACCGGCGGAGGATAATCCATCGGCGCGCGACCGAATCGCGGCTGTGCGCCAGCGCCGCACCAGATCGGTGACATGCGCCGCACCCGCCGCTGCGAGCCATGCCGCGCAAACCTGCCATACCGATCCGGCCAGCACGCTGCGCAGCGCGCCCAGCAGGCACAGTCCGGCCGAAAGATTGGCGACCAGGTCAGGCGCGGACAGGCCCCGCCCGGTAACGGCATGCCACGCAACGAGCGCGACCAGTTCTATCAACGCAAAAGCCACGACGGCGTTGACCAGCATGAGGCAAATGGGGATGTCGGGCATGTCGCTTTCAGGCAGTGCCGAACGGCGCATTGAGCCGCACGACCGCCTGGTTCAGGAGCGCGGCGAACGAAACCCACGCGAGGTACGGCACGAGCAGCCACGCCGCGGCGGCGGCGCGTCGTCCCGCCAAGACGATCAGAAGCACGATGGACAACCACAGTGCGATCACTTCGACCAATGCCCAATCCGGACGATGCAGGCGAAAGAACAGCAGGCTCCAGACGAGGTTGAGCGTGGCGTTCAGCGCGAAGGCCGCCAGCATCCACTCGCGCTCGCGGCGGTCGGCCTCGACAACATGGCGGCCGGGCGACGCCCGATTTCGCGACCATGCAATGAAGCCCGCGGCCGCGGCGCACGCGAAGATCAGCGTCCATGCCGGCCCGAACAACAGGTCGGGTGGCTTCCAGGACGGCTCCTTGAGCCCGACGTACCACGGCCCGAGATCCGTCGTCAGCGCGCCCAGGACGGCGACCGTGAGAGCTGAGACCGCCGCGGTCGCGATGGCACGGGCTCGCGTGCTGGCAACGAGGTTCATGCGTGCACCAGCCCCAGCAGGTGCGCGAGATCCTTGAAGAAGATGCGCAGGTGGGCCATCGGACGCTTGCGAACGAGCCGCTTGTGCATGTAGGCATCGAACGTGAGTTGCTGGACGTCCGGATCGCGGCACATGCTCACGAAGCGCTCGCGCCGACGATCGCTCGAGTACCAGAACCATTGCATGACGCCGAGCACCCAGAAGACCCGGCCATGCGCGCGCATGAACTCGCGCCGGGCCGCGCCGAGCGCACGTCCATTTCCCGTTCGCAATGCCTTTGCAGCCGCCCCAGCGGCCATCTGCGCGCTGACCATCGCGTAGTAGATGCCCTCGCCGGATGCCGGCGCGACCACCCCGGCCGCGTCGCCGACCAGCAGCACGTCGCGACCGTTGTCCCAGCGCGGCAGCGGCTTCATCGGCAACGGCGCCCCCTCTCGGCGCAGCGTTTCGGCGCCGGCCAGGGCGACGCTGCGACGCAGTTCGCCGACGGCCGAGCGCAGCGAAAATCCCTTGTCGGCGCTGCCTGTCCCGACGCTCACGGTATCACCATGCGGGAAGACCCAGCCATAGAAATCCGGCGACAGTCGGCCGCGGTAGTGCACCTCGCAGCGCGCCGAGGCGCCATCCTGCGACGCGGGCATGCGCAGTATCTCGTGGTACGCGAAGACGCAACGGCCACGCTCCGCGCCCTCGATCGCCTGCTTGGCCACCTCGGAGCGCGCCCCGTCCGCGCCGATGACCATGCGCGCGCGGATACGGCCCGGGGTGCCATCGGGCACTTGGGTCGACGGCGCATTCGCGGGGCCGGACGCGCTGCGGTCGCGCTGGCGGTAGCGAACGACGGCCACACCGTCGACGTCGCGTTCGAGGGCCTCGAACGTGCCCTCGCGGCGCAACGCACCCGAGGCCGCAGCGCGTTCGCGCAGCCACTCGTCGAAATGCTCGCGATCCACCATGCCGATGTAGCCGCCGACGATGGGCATGTCGATTTGTCGCTCGCTCGGCGAGACCATGCGCGCCGACGTGGCGCGCGCGACGATCAGCGATTCGGGAATCGCGAAATCCGTGACCAGCCTCGGCGGTATCGCGCCGCCGCAGGGCTTGGTGCGGCCCGCGCGATCGAGCAGCAACACGCTGAAACCGTCGCGCGCGAGTTCCGCCGCCGCCGTGGCGCCAGCCGGCCCTCCCCCAACGACGACGACATCGAACGTTTTCATGACATGGCCACCACTGCTGAAGTTCCGGACTGCCCCTCGCCGATGGCGCGACGCCGATGCTGCGCTTGTCGCTCGACGCCGCCGGCGAGCATGGCCGAGACGACGAACAGCACGCTTTCGAAAGCGAAGACGGCGGCATAGGCCGGCGCGGGGGCCGCGATCATGACGCGCGCAAGATCGACTGCGCCTGTACCCACCAGGCCGCCGACCGCGAAGGCGACCGCCTGCGCCGCGCCCCACAGGCCCATGCGCATGCCTTCGCGACCGCTCTGCCCTTCCGTCGCGAGACGCATCATGGAGCCGATCGCCGCGATCGAGAACGCGCCATTGGCAAAGCCCGTCACCCAGACGTTGAGCTTGAACGGCCACGCCGGCCCGATCAGCCCGGAGATCGACAGGCCAGCCAATGCCAGCGCGGACAACAGGCAGCCGCCGATGGTCCAGGTGCGCAAGGATCCGAAGGTGCGACCGCGCCAGCGCCGGCCCGCCAAGGCGGCGGCGAGCATGCCGACCAGCACGCCACCGTGCTGCACGCCCGACAGCGATGTCGATGCGCCGGGCGAATAGCCGAAAACGATGCCCGCGAAGGGCTCGAGGATCAGTTCCTGCGCGCTGAATGCGAGCATCGACACAAACACGAAGATCGTGAAGCGGCGCGCACCCGGCTCCGTCCAGACCTGTGCGAAGGCCGCGCGGAACGTCGTCGCCGAAGCGACCCGCGGGGGCGGCGACGACGTGGAATCGTTGCGCGACGAGTTGCCTTCGAGTCCGGCCACGGCCAACACCGTCAGCAATAGCGCGATGCACGAAACCGCTGCTGCGACGATCACCAGCCGACGGCCGGAATACGGGTCGAGCAGGTGCCCCGCGATACCCGCGGTCACGGCAAAGCCGACGATCATCATCACCCAGACCAGCGTCGCCGCGGAGGCGCGCCGCTGCGGTGCGACGCGCTTGGCGAGCAGCACCAGCAGGTTGGTGCCGCAGGAGGCGACGCCCAGTCCGAGCAGCACGAAGGACAGCACCGCGAGCGCGATGCCGGCACCCCGCGCGGTCGCCATCCACGCCGTCGCGACGGCGGCCAGGGCTCCACCGAGCGCCAGGACGCCCATCCCGCCGATGATCCAGGGCGTGCGTCGCCCGCCGACATCCGATCCGTGGCCGACGCGGGGGCGCGCGACCTGCACGGCATAGTGAAGCGCGACCAGCAAGCCCGGCAGCAAGGCCGGCAGCGACAGCTCGACGATCATCACGCGGTTGAGCGCCGATGTCGTGAGCACGACCACCGCGCCCAACGCCGCCTGCACGAGGCCGAGACGGGCGATGCGGCCCCAGCCGAATTCGTCCGGGTTGTTCATGAGAGATCTCCGATCACGCGCAGCGCGAACGCGCTGACCAGCATGCCCGAGACGTACAGCGGCACGCCGAAGCCGCTGTACCAGATCGCCCTGGCGCGGGGGTCAGCCAGGAAGCGCCGCATCATCAACGCCTGCGCGACGGCGAGGCCCGCGACGCCTGCGGCATGTCCGGGGGCCTGCCAGGCAAGCAGCAATGCGACCACCACCGCCTGCGGCGCCAGCATCATCGCGCACGCCGTGTACGCGGCACCGGAGACGCCCAGGCGCACCGGCAGCGAGCCGATGCCCATCTGTCGATCACCTTCGATCGACTTGAAGTCGTTCAGCGTCATGATGCCGTGCGCGCCGAAGCTGTAGAGGAGCGCGAGCGCGAGGCAGCGCGGTTGGGGCCACGCGCCGAACGCCATGACCGCCGAGCCCGTCAGCCAGGCGAGCCCTTCGTAGCAGAGCGCGCAGGCGCTGTTGCCCCACCAGCCATTGCGCTTGAGGCGCACGGGCGGCGCGCTGTAAGCCCAAGCGAGCACGAGTCCGAACACCGTCGCAGCGAACGCCGCCCGGCCGAGGTTGGCGGCCAGCAGCATCGACAGCAAGGTCCACGCGATCGCGATGAACAATCCCCAACGACCCGGCATGCGTCCCGACGGGATCGGGCGCTGGGGCTCGTTGATCGCGTCGACGTGCCGATCGAACCAGTCGTTGACCGCCTGACTGGTGGCGCAGACGAACGGACCAGCAAGCAGAACGCCAGCGACGATCAGCGGGAGACGCCCCGCCAGCGGCACGCCCGAGGCGACCACGCCGCAGCCGAACGCCCACATCGGCGGAAACCACGTGATGGGTTTCAACAGCTCGGTCATGGCGGACAGGCTAGGACGTGACATGAGAACTATTGTTTTGCTTGACTGCGTGAAGTGTCAATACTGATTTACACATCATTCAACCCGGGTGGCCGCAATGGCGTTCGCGCACCTCTGGTTCGCGTCGCTCATGTCCTGGACGGAAGGTCCCGGCGCGCGGGTTCGCCCGGATCGCGCGAGCCCGCCGGGGCTGGACCGGCCGACCGGCCCGGCCGTCAGGCCGCTTCGCCGCCGCCCAGATCTCCGAGCCCGTAGCGGCGCAGTTTCACGTACAGGCTCTGGCGCGAGAGCCCGAGCATTTCCGCCGCGGACGCCCGGTTGTCGTGCGTGAGCTCGAGCGCCGCCTCGATGCACATGCGCTCGATCAGGTCCGTCGTCTCGCTGACGATGTCGCGCATGGGCATGCGGCCCACCAGTTCGGCCAACTGGCCCGGGGACCGCGGGATGTCGCGCGCGCTGCGGCTGTCGCTCGCAAGACGGCGTTCGACGTCGCGGATGGCAAATCCCAGGCAAGGCGTGTCGTCCTGGAGCATGCCGACGGCCGAGATCTCAACCTTCAGCACGACTCCGAATGCCGCTCGCAGCGTGGTCGGGAACAGCCGCACCACGCCGTGCTGCCTGAGCGTGCCCAGCAAGACGTTCAAGTCGACGCTCGAGCGCCCGAGCCAGCGGTCCAGCGACTGCCCGCTGGCCTGTTCGCCAGCCGGCAGTTGCACCAGTTCGGCGAAACTCGCGTTGACGCTCAGGATGCGGCCCTGCGGATCCGTGACGACGAACGCGTCCGGCGCTCGATCGGCCAGGCGGGCGAGCAGTACCTCGTCGCGGCCGCGGGCGTCCTGCAATGCGCCCGTCGCCGTCGGCAACAGGCGCACCAGCAGCAAGGTCGCGGCCTCCTGCCGGAACGCCGTGGCAGACAGCGTGACGGCACCGGCCTCACCGGGCAGGCGAACGACGGCATCGTCCGCCCGACCGCTGGCCCGAACCGCGCCGAGCAGCGCCGCGGCCTGCTGCCGGCTCGAAGACTCGAGCGAATCCGGCAATGGCTTGCCAACCAGACGTCGCGCGGCGTCGCCGAACAGCCTCATCGCCGACGGATTCGCCTCCACGACGGCCAGCGTCGCGGCGTCGATCATCACGATGGCCTCGCCCACGCTGTCGAACAACAGCCGGTAGCGGGCCTCGGTCTGCCGCAGGCGCTGGTAGTCGCGCTCCATGGATTGCTGGGCGTCGACCAGTCGCTGCTGCAAGGTCGACACCGCCCGCAGGTCCCTGCCCACCGCCAGCACACGGCCCTGGCTTCCGATGGGTACCGTCGCATACAGCACCGGCACGTCGGCGCCACCGCTGACTGGATGGTTCACCTGGCGCCACGTCGGCTCGTGTCGGGTGGGCGAAATGGCATCGCGCAGCATGGCGAGCACCTTGGGACGGCTTTCCGAGGTGACCGTCTCGAGCCAATGGCTGCCCACCCAGGCCACGCTGCGTTCGAGGCCGGTCTCGCCGTGCCCGATCGAGACATTGCGGATGATCCCCTGGCCGTCGATCACCAGCGCAATGTCGGCCGCCGCGGCGATCAGTGACGCTGCGGCCGGCGCATCGATGTCCGCGAGCAACAGCCGCGCGGCATCGGATTGTTCCAGTGAAAGTGCGCCGGTCTCGTCCATTCAGGCCTCGAATGCGGCCGGAATGAAACGGCACGCGGGTACGACATCGTCAGGTGGCGCCCATTCGCCTCGCAACGAGACTTTCCGCCTGCGTCACCGCCGAAGCCGCATCGGGCGCCGTGCCGTCGGCACCCACCAGATTCACGAATTCAGGCGACAACACCACCGCGGGCCCTCCGACCATCACGACGACCGCAGGGTTCTTGGACGCCTTGCGAAGCTTGAGGATAGCCGATGAAACAGCCTTTGCCTGGCACTCCGCTCCCAACGAGAGCCCGAGCAGGTCGAAAGAATCGGCGGCGATGCAACTCTTGACCTCGGCCAGGCTGGCACTCGGATCGCCCCGAACGTCCCAGCCGGCACGGCGGAAGAACTCGCCCACCATCACCACGCCGAAAGTGTGCTGCGAACCGGGCGCGGGAGCCAGCAGCGCGCGCCGCGCACGTGCCCGCATCCGGCGGTCACGCTGGAACACATCGCTGAACTCGAAGACCAGTTGCTGCAACCGCCACAGGCCGACGGTGACCTGCGTGAAGTCGCAGAGGTCGGTCTCCCACATCTCGCCGAGGCGCCGGGCGACGGGCGCGAGCAATCCGAGGAAGAGCGTCTCGACGGCCAGACCCGCTTGATGACGCGCCCGCACATAAGCCTGCGCCGCGGCCGAGTCGCGTCGCAGCACCAGTTCGGTCAGCACGCCGACTTCCTCCGGGCCCAATTCGGGGCGAGAGTCGGCGGGTGCACAAGCGTCGTTGCTCGGCAGCAGGTGAGCCAGCATCAATCGCGGGATGATCTCCGCCTCGATGGTGCGGCGCAACGAAGCCGCGCATTCTGCGGGCCCGGGCGCGCCGCCGGACCGGCCGGACCGCGAAGCGTCCGAATCCCAGGCCTGCGTCGTCGTTGTCGTCGCTCCGCTTTCCGCGAAGCCGCCCCGTGTGAACGTCTGCACCACGTGTCTCCTCGTGGGCCGGAGGCCGGGTCTCGACGAGCCGATCCTGACGGCTTCGTGGGACTCTCGTGCATCCGGTCGGTTTGTCTAGTCCAGAGTCTCGCCCTCTTGAGTGGGCCGCGTTCGGCCACCGAATGATCGTCAAAAAGGTCTGGCCGGACGTTGCGCCGAACCAATCCTGGCGTCAAGGGCATTTCTACCCGACTTGGGACTAAGCCTAGTGTCATCTTTAAATTACGTCAACCCTGATTGACACATTGAAGTCGTGGGTCTAGATTGGGATGCATGGACACCCGCAGTGCCACCCCGCTCTACACACCCGAGCAACGCCGACGGCGCGACGCAACCCGCTGGACCCTGGTGCAGGGGATCCTCGCCCCCGTCCAGTTCGCCATCTTCCTGACCAGCCTGGGCCTCGTCCTGCACTTCCTGCAGACTGGCCGGGGCGAAACGGCGGCGACGGTGTCGATCGTCGCCAAGACCCTCGCCCTGTACGCGATCATGGTGACGGGCTGCATCTGGGAAAAGGCGGTCTTCGGGCGCTACCTGTTCGCGCCGGCGTTCTTCTGGGAGGACGTGTTCAGCATGGCGGTGCTCGCCCTGCACACCGCCTGGCTGGTCGCACTGGCTACCGGCTGGCTCGATGCCCGGCAGATGATGATGCTGGCCCTCGCCGCCTACGCGACCTACGTCATCAACGCCACCCAGTTCCTGCTGAAGCTGCGCTCCGCGCGGCTCGATATGACCCGTGAGGTACCCGCATGATGATGCCCACGATGCTGCAGCCTGCCGCCGCGTCCGGCTGCTCGCAGTCCCCCGTCCTGCGAGAACGCGGCCAGCGCGAGGTCTTCTGCGGGCTGACCGGCATCATCTGGCTGCACCGCAAGATCCAGGACGCCTTCTTCCTGGTCGTCGGGTCGCGCACCTGCGCGCACCTCGTCCAGTCGGCCGCCGGCGTGATGATCTTCGCGGAGCCGCGCTTCGCGACCGCGATCATCGACGAGCGCGACCTGTCCGGCCTGGCCGACGCCAACGACGAACTCGATCGAGTCGTGCGCCGGCTGCTGGAGCGGCGTCCCGACATTCGCATGCTGTTCCTGGTCGGCTCGTGCCCGTCCGAGGTGATCAAGCTCGATCTGTCGCGCGCGGCCTCCCGCCTCTCGCAGGTGTTCGCGCCCAAGGTGGCCGTGCTCAACTACTCCGGCAGCGGCATCGAGACGACGTTCACCCAGGGCGAGGATGCCTGCCTCGCCTCCCTCGTGCC
>CAIMXF010000385.1 GCA_903845345.1 uncultured beta proteobacterium | reverse complement strand
TTGTCGATGCAACCAGCTCGTCGGCAATCGACAGGCCCGGCGTGTGTCAGGTGGTTTCCACTCGTCGCAAGCGAACGTGCGCGACCAGGCCGCCCTCGGCGCCGTTGGTCATCTCCAGGCTCCCGCCCATGCGCTGGATGGCCTTCTTCACCACCGCCAGGCCCAGCCCCGCGCCGGTGGCCGAGGTGCGCGCCGTGTCGCCGCGGAAGAACGGCGTGGTGAGCTGGGTGAGCTTGTCGGGCGGCACGCCCGGGCCGCGGTCGCGTACCGTGACGATGATCCACGGGCCGGCCTGCAGCTGACCCACCTGCACCTCGGCGGGCGTGGTCTCGGAGGCGCGTCCGTAGCGGCGCGCGTTCTCGAACAGGTTGGCGAACACGCGGCCCAGCTCGATCGGGTCGCCCAGCACCCGCGAGAGGGGCGAGAGCTGGATCGAGATGCGGATCTGGCTGGCGTCGCGGAAGGCCAGGGCTTCGCGCTCGACGACGGCGGCCAGCGAGACCGGCTCCAGCCGCGTCACGCCCGGCCGCGCGTAGTCCATGAACTTGTCGATGATCGCGTCGAGCTGGTCGATGTCGTCGGCGATGTGGCTGCGGGCCTCCTCGTCGGGCACGCTGATCTCGGCCTCGAGCCGGATGCGCGCCAGCGGCGTGCGCAGGTCGTGCGAGATGCCGGCCAGCATCACCGTGCGATCCTGTTCCACCTTGGCCAGCTCGCGCGCCATGCGGTTGAAGCCGACGTTGACCGCGCGCACCTCGGTCGTGCTGGTGCGCTCGTCCAGCCGCGTGTCGTACTCGCCGTCGCGGATGCGCGCGGCGGCGGTCGACAGCTCCTTGAGCGGCCGATTGATCAGGCCCGCGATCATCGCCGAGCCGATGATGGTGGCCACGATCGCGATGCCCACCCAGACGAACCAGGTGCTGGAGGTGAGCGGCGTGACGCGCGCCGATTCGGCCTGCAGCCAGTAGCGGTCGTCATCGATGGTGAAGCCCACCCACAGCGCGGACTGCCCGTTGACCGAGCGTGCGACCAGGGTGCCCACCCCGAGCCGGGCCCGCAGCTCGGCCGCGATGCGGCGCGTGAAGGCGTCCACCTCATAGGGTTCCCAGCGGTCCTCGGGCTCGCGCGGCAGCACGCGCACCGCCTCCTGGTCGGTCATGGACTTCATCAGCGCGATGCGCGTGATGCCGTCGACGTTCTTCATCGCGCCG
The DNA here is from genome assembly GCA_903845345.1 of uncultured beta proteobacterium. GTDB lineage: Bacteria > Pseudomonadota > Gammaproteobacteria > Burkholderiales > Burkholderiaceae_C > Scleromatobacter. Next base: position 379 of record CAIMXF010000385.1, on the reverse strand, counting down.
CGCGACAGGTTCACGAGGCTGGCGATCTGCTGCGCCGCGACCACCGCGCGCGGCTCGAACTCCAGCTGGCGCAAGGTCTGCACCCAGGCCAGCACGCCGCCGGTGAGCAGCAGCGACAGCAGGAAGAAAGTGCGCCAGAAAAGACTCAGCGACAGGAGCTTGCGATCCATCCTGGGCCGGATTTACGCGGTTTCGCTCGGCACGAACACGTAGCCCACGCCCCACACCGTCTGGATGTAGCGCGGGTTCGACGGATCGGGTTCGATCATCTTGCGCAGGCGCGAGATCTGCACGTCGAGGCTGCGGTCGAAGGGCTCGAAGTCGCGGCCGCGGGCGAGCTGGGCCAGCTTGTCGCGCGACAGCGGCTGGCGCGGATGGC
>CAIMXF010000384.1 GCA_903845345.1 uncultured beta proteobacterium | reverse complement strand
GGTCGTCAGCCGCGCCGTGGCGTCCATCAGCGCGTTGGGTCGGCCGTTACCGATGCGGATCATCAAGAGGCGGCGGCCGTCGTCGGCGGTCGTTACCACTGCGCAATCGGCGAAGAAAATCTTTGCCCGCGGCTTGGAGAAGCGAACGAAGACCAGGCCCGTCATCATGGCGGTGAGCATGAGGCCGACGAACGTCTCCATGGTGGTGACCAGATGTCCGTAGAGGGTCTGCGGCGCCATCACGCCATAGCCGACGGTGGCCAAGGTCTGCACGCTGAAGAAGAAATTGTCGCTGAGCGATCCGGGCCTGACGTTCGTGACGCTGCCAGGAACCGCGAAGTACAGCAGCGCGAAGAGCAGATTGATCCCGATGTACGCGAGCAACAGCGCCGCAAGAAATCCCGGCCAGCTCAACGTGACCGCCAGGTGGTATGGATCCCTCCAGTCGAACCGGCTAACCCCAATCTTTTCCAGGCTCACCGATCCAAGTTCGGCAGATACGCTGCGGCGGGTGCGTCGGGTAGGGGCAAAGCGGCTCATGATTCGGGGGCGCTGGTAGCGATGCGTTGGCGGGAGTCGGATGATGGTCGATCCACGTGTCGTTCGGTGTCGTCGCGTCGGGCCTCCCGACACGGACGTCAGCAAGTTTCAGTTCCGGCCATTCACGGACGCTGGACCCGTCTGAACCACGTCGAACCTGGTCTCGGGGGCGTAACGATTCATGGGCTTGCGTGAGGATTGAAGCGCGGTCGGGAAGCCGAAGCTCCCAATGGCAGTCGGCCGTCAAGGGCAATGCTGGCCGACATGAGCCGGTCAATGCACATCATGATCATGTGCGCGGGCTCTTGAGGCTGTTCGCAATCAACTTCTCGCCCGCGTTGCGCGGCGCCGACAAGATCTCGTGTTGGCTTGCGATGTCAGGCATGGCGAAGTGGGGTAGCAGCCCGCCGTGGCACGGGACCAAAGCGCCGTCCGAATGATCGACCACGATGAGAATCGAGACTTGCCATGTTTTCGGCCCTTCAGCGGGCCGCGATCCCGCGGACTGCGGCGCGTCCGTCGGCAGACGCTGCCCTGCGCCGTCCGCCTCGGGTATCCCTCGATCGGCTGGTGCGGCGGCCGCATTCTTGATACGGGATCGGGTATTGTGCTCGGCTGATCGGACAGCGAGCCTGCGTGGGCTTTCCACGGGACTGAGCCGGTCTTCGCGGGAGCGGACATGGCCATCACGAGCATCAGGGCGGATATCGGCGTGGGCGGCGCCAACGGCATCGTGTTCCTGGGCGGCACCACGGCCCTGAACATGCTGGGCGAGGTGAGTGCCGGCTGCTCGGTGCCCGACACCTGGAAGGGCAAGCTCAACGCGTTCCTGGCCTGCAAGGACGGCCAGACCTTCACGTTGGGCGGCCACGAGATCATCCGCACGGGGTTCTACGTGAAGGTCAAGGAGCTCAAGTTCACGGAGACGGAACACGGCGACAAGGGGCCGGCCTATTGGGAGCTCGCGAACAAGGTGTCGGGCATTCCCAAGGCTGAACTCGCCTCGACGATGCGCGCGGTGCTGGCGTCTCCCGGCACGGCCTGCGATCCCTGGGTCGCGACGCTGACCGCGGCGATGTTCCTGTCCGAAGTGAGCCGCAATCCGCGCAGTTTCATGATCAACCTGATGCTGCTCGATCTGATCCAGGGCGGCGTCAAGTACGGTTCCGCCGCCAACAAGGAACTCGATTTCAACAAGCTCCTGAAGTTCGACGGTGGCAACACCGGCAAGACCAAGCAGTACGACTATTCGACGGGGTCGGTCACCGTCGGCCGCGGTGCCGAGAGTGGCACCGTGCGCGGCGGCAAGCTGCCGATGTCGCAGTTGGGCGCGATGGAGCAGTACCAGAACAGCGTCGACGGATTCGAGTACAAGAAGAACTTCGATGCCTATGCCAGCCAGTCCAGGCTGAATCTGGACGCGCCGGCCAACGCCGGCACGGGCTATCACTTCTCGAGCGCCTTGCTCGAGAAGGAGTGCACGGTGTCGATGCGCTGGCTGCTGGCGTCCTTCGGAAAATCTCCGATGAATCACCGCACGGGCAGCGTCGAAGTGGAGCAGACCCTGAAGGCGGTCTGGGGCAACAAGCCCACCACGGTCAAGTTGCAGCAGGACGTCACCGTGCCTGTGGCCCTGACCGGGCTGCGGACGCATGTCCGCCAGGTGGGCTGGGTCGACGCGGACACCGCGGACGCGCGCGCGAAGACCGTCGTGGCCGCGGTCAGGCAGGCGTTGCGGCTGCGGCAATCGGGCGTCGCCATGCTGCTGTGATGAAGGCGCCCGCGGGGCCGCCGCTGCCCGATGTCGGCGGTTCGGCGCCGCGCGCGTTCAGGCGGCGGGGCGCTCGATGAAGTCGCGCATGAAGCGCGCCACGGCCAGCCCGTCGTGCGGCAGCGCCATCGCGGCACGGACCTCGGCGCGACGGTCGGCGC
>CAIMXF010000383.1 GCA_903845345.1 uncultured beta proteobacterium | reverse complement strand
GCTTTTCGATGGTGCGCTTGAAGCGGCGCAGGGCCACGTCGAACGGCTCGTTTTCCTTGACACGGATGGTCGTCATGTTTCGAAGAATCCTTCGGGAGAGATATTGCGCTCGGAGTCCTTGTCCAGACCCGCTGCCTTCGTGACGATGGCCTCGGCTTCTAGAAGTTGGACAAAGATCGACACGCGGTTTGCCAGCAAAGCCTAGGATTCTACCCCGAAATCACTGCCTGCGCCAATTTTTCACCGGCACGGGTGCCAGCGGCGCATTCTGCCGCGTTTTGGCGACCCGATCCGCCTCGGGCGTGCCTCAGGCCTCGCCGACGCGCGCGTCGACCGCCAGCGCCTGCGCGCACGCGTAGCCGCTGGCCCACGCCCACTGGAAGTTGTAGCCGCCCAGCCAGCCGGTGACGTCCACCACCTCGCCGATGAAGTGCAGGCCGGGCGCGCGCCGGCTTTCCATGGTCTTGGAGTCGAGCTCCCGGGTGTCGACGCCGCCGGCCATCACCTCGGCCTTCTTCCAGCCCTCGGTGCCGGACGGCGCGATGCGCCATGCGGCGAGCGACTCCGCCAGCTGGCGCAACGGCTTGTCGGCCACCTCGGGCATCGGCCGGTCTTCTTGCAGCCCGGCGCGCGCCAGCCAGGCCTGCGCCAGGCGCTGCGGCAGGTGGGTGGCGAGCTCGTTGCCGAGCTGGCGCCGCGACGTCGCCTTGGCGCGTGCCAGCGTCTCGGGCCAGTCGGTGCCCGGCGCGAATGCGATCTGCAGCGCCTCGCCCGGTTGCCAGTAGCTCGACGCCTGCAGCACGGCCGGGCCGCTGAGACCGCGGTGCGTGAACAACAGGTCCTCGAGGAAGCGCGCGCGTGGCTTGCCGCTGCCCGACGAGATCTCCACGTCGATCGACACCCCCGCCAGCGCGACGAACGGCGCCCACTCGGCCGGGTCGAACACCAGGGGCACCAGCGCCGGCCGCGGCTCGACGATCGCGTGGCCGAACTGCTTCGCGATCCGCAGGCCGAAGTCGGTCGCGCCGATCTTGGGCACCGGCAGGCCGCCGGTGGCGACGACGACGCTGCGCGCCTCGACCGGGCCGCGGTCGGTGTCGAGCTCGTAGCGCGGCGCGCGTTCGCCCGCGCCCTCGCGCGCGCGCAACGCCCGGACCGAACAAGGCTGCCAGCGTTCGACGTTGCCGTCGTCGCATTCTCGCAGCAGCAGGTCGATGATCTGCTGGCTGGAGTCGTCGCAGAACAGCTGGCCGCGATGCTTCTCGTGGAACGCGATGCGGTGGCGCTGCACGAGCGCGATGAAATCGTGCGATGGGTAGCGCGCGAGCGCCGAGCGGCAGAAGTGCGGGTTGCGCGAATGGAAGTTCGCAGGGGTGACGTCGCGATTGGTGAAGTTGCAGCGGCCGCCGCCCGAGATGCGGATCTTCTCGGCGATCTTGTCGGCGTGGTCGACCAGCAGCACGCGCGCACCGCGCTGGCCGGCCTGGGCCGCGCAGAACAGGCCGGCGGCGCCGGCGCCGATCACGACGACGTCGACGCGCTTCAAGCCGCGTCCAGCTTCGCCACGAGCTTGCGGATCCCGGGCTTCGCGCCGAGTTCGACCAGCGCCGCGATCACCGCGCGCCACTCTTCGGGCGTCACCGGCGTGATCGACAGGCGGCTGCCCGGCTTCAGCAGGGCCATCGAGGCGAGCTCGGGCCGCGTGCGCATCTCCTTGAGCGACAGCAGCGGCGTCGTCGCGAGATGCTTGACGTCGACGTGCTGCCAGCGCGGATTGGCCGGGTCGGATCTGGCGTCGAAGTAGGGGCTCGTCTCGTCGAACTGCGAGGCGTCGGGATAGGCCGCGCTCGCCACTTCGGCGATGCCGGCCACGCCCGGTTCGGCGCAACTCGAGTGATAGAAGAGGACGCCGTCGCCAACGCGCATCTGATCACGCATGAAGTTGCGCGCCTGGTAGTTGCGCACGCCGATCCACGGCACGCGGTGGCCGGGGGCCTCTGCGACGTCGGAGATCGAGCACTCGTCGGGCTCGCTTTTCATCAGCCAGTACGAAGGCATGCCTGATCGGGAAATGAGGGTGTCCGCCGCGAACCTCGGGCCGCATTCCTGAACCCAGGGGTGTTCAGGTGGGCGAGGTCAGTCTGGAATCGGGTTCATCTGACGCGAGACGATCACACCAACCAGACGATGTTCCAAGCCCTAGCTCAAAGAGCATCGGTTCAAGGAAATATAAAACCCTCGCGAACGCGACGGACG
>CAIMXF010000382.1 GCA_903845345.1 uncultured beta proteobacterium | reverse complement strand
GCAGATCACCGGCTTGCCGGCCTTCCTGAGCGCGTCCAGACCGGGATAGGCCCCGTGATCGGCAATCAGATAGCCGATCTGGTTGTTGTTGACCGGGTCGGCGCCCCAGAACACCACCAGGTCGCTGCTGGCCGCGACCACCGGCCAGGCGGTGGGCTGCTCGTAGACCTCGATCGACCCAACGACGTACGGCAGGATGACCTGCGCCGCGCCGGTCGAGTAGTCGCCCGAGGTGTTCACGAAGCCGCCGTTCTGGGACAGCAGGCGACGCAGCAGGCTCTGGCAGTTGTGCAGCTTGCCGGGACTCTTCCAGCCATACGAGCCGGCGAAGACGCCCGTCGGGCCGTGCGCTGTGTGAACGCGCTTGATCTCGCCGGCCACCAGGTCGAGCGCCTGGCTCCAGCTCACACGCACGAAGTCGCCCTCGCCGCGGCCTGCCGTGTCGGCACCCGGGCCGTGCGCCAGCCAGGCGCGCCGCACCATCGGGTACTTGATGCGCGTCGGGCAGTAGACCGAGTCGAGCACACCGGGCAACTGCGCTGAAGGATGCGGGTCCTTTTCCCAAGGCTTGATGGCCACGATCCTGCCGTCCACAACCTGCGCACGAAAGGCGCCCCAGTGACAACCGGTCAGGATGTCGCGGCGCACCGGCGTCGCGGCGAGAGCGCCTGGCGAAAACAACGACGAAGCGCCGAATCCGAACGTCCCGGATGCCAGCGCCGCGCTCACGAACGAGCGCCTCGACAATCCGGATGGGAGGCACTCTTCAACTCGGGCGTTCATGGCAGGTCCTGACTGTGGAAGCTGCGCGCAGGGCCATCAGCATGTCGTGCAACGCGATCAAGGCACCGCGATAGAAGCCGATCGTGTCAACGCCTGTACACGCGGCGGTGGCTTGCGGAACCCACCTCAGCAATCGTCGCCTGAGTTCATCCGCGGCGTCCTCGTCGCCGACACGAAGCAAGGTCGCGAGCAAGCCGGCTTCGAGCGCCAGGTGATCCGGAGGTTCGCCGTATCCAGAGCGGACGGCCATGTCGCAGCGGCGGAGCACTCCCGCCATGGCTGCGCTGGTCTCCTGGTGCAGGCGACGGGTCGTACCCGAATAGCTGGATTCGTAGAGAGAGACTGTCTCGGGGCCGCCCGGGCCTTCGAAGAGCCGCACGTAGCACCCCGACAATCGCGCTGCGAGCTTTGCGTCGCTCTCGTCCGTATCGAAAACGAGTCGCATCGCGTCGATGCCGGGCATCTCGCCAAGTTCATCGTGGATCGCGTTGAAGAGAACGGTGCCTTTGCCCGAGCGGCACGCAGCGACCGTTCTCAAGGACATGGGGGCGCTCAACAACCCCGCCAGCCAGTCGAGCAACTCTGCCGCGACGTCCACGAACTCTTGCGCGGCCGATCTTCTGGATCTGCTCATCTTGTCACCGCGACGGTCGCGCCGCCGACGTCCTTGGAGTGGTACTGCAGATAGACCAGCAGGAGCCGGTACTGATCGTCGTCAAGTGCCGCGTAGCGCTTCATGGTGCCCAGAACACCGATCCACTGGTTCGCCAGGTACGCGCCAGGCGCCGGTAGCGCATGGCAGGCGGCGCAGGTGTCGCCAAAGAGGCCGGAACCGTAGGCCCATAGCGCTGGCAGGTCGCTGTTCAGGTCATCGGCGTCAACCCATGCGGTGAGGCTGGCCGGGTGCCAGTCGAGATTGCTGAGCGGATCAAGCACGGAATTTTTCCGCGCGACCCCTGCGATCGCCGCGGGTGTCAGCAGGGCCTGGACGATGCGTTGGCCTCGCAAGGCGTACAGCGCAGCGTCCGATCCGTCCTGCTGCCATCCGTCGATGCGCACGTGGATCAGGCCGCCGCTGCGTCCAATGACGTCGAGCCGGGTCGATGCCATCACCTTGCCGACCGCGACACCCTTGGCGGCCGCGGTCGGCGCATCGATGTAGAGGCTCTTCGTCGTCACGACGTACTCGACGGTCGCCGGCGGGGACTGCTGTTTGGGCGACGATCCTAGCGCGGAGAGCCTCGACCGGGCTGCCGCCGCATCCTTGACCGGCAACATCCGGATCACGGCCGTCCGATTCGGCTCGGGCACCCCCGGTGCCGGCGCGTCAATGGCCGGCAGGCTCTTCAGGTAGGCGGCCATCGCGTGAAGATCGGCGTCGGGCAGCTGCGTCGTGTTCGCCACGATCTCTGCCATGTCGCCGCCGGTGTGGATGTTGATCGGGCTCGTCCCCTGCTTCAGATAGTCGACGATCTCGTTCTCAGACCAATAGCCGATCCCGGTCTCGTCAGGCGTGATGTTGGGCGTGTATCCCTTGCCGCCTTGATCGGGGCCGCCTGCGAAGCGCTTCCCACCAACGATCGCTCCGGCGCCGTTGCGCGGGGAATGGCATTCGGCGCAGTGGGCCGCGCCCTCGACGAGATAGCGTCCGCGATCGAGGGCGACACCCTGCGACGGCCCCTGGTCTGCGGCGCGGCCGTCCAGGAACGCGAGCCGCCAAAGCCCGACGCCGCGCCTCAAGTCGAACGGGAACTTCAGATCGTGGTCGCGCACCTTACCGGACACGCCTGGCAACGACTTGATGTAGCCCAGCAGGTCGCGCAGGTCGTTCGCGCCCATGCGCTGGTACGACGTGTAGGGAAACGCGGGATATTCGTTGCGTCCCTGCGGCGAGACACCCTCGCGCATCGCCGTGACGAACTGCGGCACCGTCCAGCGCCCGAGTCCGTCGATCGGATCGGAGGAAATGTTAGGCATGTAGAAGGTGCCGAACCCCGTCTTCAGCGCCTGGCCGCCGCCCAGGCGGGTGGCGTCGCCCAGCCCCGGCGTCGCATGGCAGATCGCACAGTCGCCGGCGATGAACAGCGTCTTGCCGTTCACGAGGTCCGGCGCAGCAGCGTCGGCGACATCGCGCGGCGCGTGAAAAATCCGCCACGCGCGCGGCGACGTGAGCCCGAGGAATCCGACAGCCCCGATCACGATGACCAACACGGTGGCAAGCATGATCCTGTTCATGCAGTGGCCGCCATCCGAAGGCCAACGAGCGCGAGAGGCTTCGTTGCCGACGATTCGAGGGTTGTCCTGAACGAGTCCATCCCCGATGCTGGGTCTCGAGACATGCGACGTCTGTGCGTCACCGCACCACAGGGCGCCTCTGCGCATCCTTGACGGCACTTGGCGCTGACCGATCGCATGGAATACGACCCTGATCGACAGCGGCCGTGCGGCACCGTACCGAATACGCGCACGATTCATGTCACCGTCCCGGTCCAACGCCTCCGAGGAACATCGTGCCCGCTCTTCTCGACAGCAAACTCAGCCTGCCGCCATGAAGGCCCGCGACGGCACCCGACGCGTGATCTACGTCGCCATCGCGGGAGACGTCGCCGTTGCAATGGCCAAGTTCCTGGTCGCGGCGATGACCGGCAGTTCCGCGATGTTGACCGAGGGCATCCATTCGCTCGTCGACACCGGAAACGATTTCCTGTTGCTCATCGGCGTGCGGCGCGGCCAGCGCGCCGTGGACGAATGGCATGCCTTCGGCTACGGCAAGGCCACCTATGTCTGGTCGCTGGTCGTGGCGCTATCGGTCTTCTCCATCGGCGGCGGAGTCTCCGTCTATGAAGGCGTCCTCAGCCTGATGCATACGCCGCCGCTGTCCGATCCGACCTGGAACTACGTCGTGCTGGTCGTTGCCGCTGTCTTCCAAGGGTGGAGCTGGCGCGTGTCCCAGCAGGAAATCGACCACCATCGTCGACCGGGCGAGAGCCTCTGGCGCACCTCCCAGCGCGGCATGGATGTCCTCGTGTACACCGTGTTCGTCGAGGACTCCGCCGCCTTGGTCGGAATCACCCTGGCCGCTCTCGGCATCTGGCTCAGCCATGTGCTGGGCAAGCCCTGGCTCGACCCGGCCGCGTCGGTCGCCATCGGGCTCGTGCTCATCGCCTCCGCCGCGCTGCTGGCGCACAAGAGCGTCTCGCTGCTGCTGGGCGCCAGCCTCGACAGCGACCAGATCGCCGTGCTGCGCAGGATCATCTCGGCGGACGCGGCCGTCGAAGGCGTGGGGCGGCTCCTCACGATGCGCCTGGGTCCGGACAGCGTGTTGTTGACCGCGGCCGTGCGCTTTCGCAGACAGTTCACGCTCGACCAGGTCGAACAGGCCATCGAGCGGCTGGAGCATGCGATCAAGCTCCAGTATCCGTCGATACACCACCTCTACCTGGAGTCGGGCGTCCTCAAGCAAGCGGCGCGAGCCGGCGCAACGGTGCCCCCGGCAGCAACCCCACACGACAGCACGCCGCAAGCCACTGCACAACCCGCTGTAGTGGCCCCGAGTCAGCCTTGACGAACTGGCGCAGGGGAGTCGAGGCGTTGCGCCTCCTGCCGCAACCGCTCCTCGTGTTCGCCATCGCACGGACGCAGCGGCTTGCAGGGCGCATTCTTTCCAGGCTGCATGCGTAGGCAATGCATCGTTTTCTCGAGAGCCGCAACCGCGTCAACTCTCGAATTCTTCAACACTTGAAAGCGCACCATGAACATCAACGTCTCTTCCAAGCCGTCTGCGTCGATGCAAGGCCGGCTGTTCCTCGATGCCATGATCCTCGCCGGCCTGGCCGCCGCGCTCGGCCTCGGCCTGTCGGATGCGAACGCCGCCGCCGCCGAAGCGGCGAGTTCTGGCCCCACGGCGACTCAGAAGACCGAGCGCGTGGTCTCGGACACCTGGATCACCACCAAGGTGAAGTCCGAGATCCTCAAGAGCAGCCTGGCCAAGGGCTTCGATGTCAAGGTGACGACCCTGCACGGCATCGTGACGCTGAAGGGGTCGCTGACCAGTGCGGACGTGATCGATCAGGTCAAGGCCATCGCCGCCAAGGTCAAGGGGGTGCAGAGCGTCGACACCTCGAATCTCGTCGTCGCGGCCAAGTAGCCTTCTTCTGTCGAATGGCGCGGCAGCCGCTTTTCGATGCAACTCCGCTTGAAGAGCGACTGACAGTGCACTTGCGACATGAACGATCGAATCCACCAGATCCTTGGCCAGATGGCCGAGCTGGAAGACGAGTTGAGGAGCGCCGTTCACGACCAGGAGAGCCGCATGTTCTTGCGGACCGACTGCCAGCGGATCAAGTTGGAACGATCCGTGAGACAGGCGCATCGCTGGCTGAAGACGGGTTTCTTTCGCTTGGCCCAACCGAAATTTCAAGGTCGGTGCGGTCCACTCGCGCTGGCTCGACCGGCACAGCAATCTCGTTGATCCCTGGTCAATGACACTTGAAGGTAATCGCCATGACCATGCCCACGGCCGAAGTCCAAGCTAGCGAATCCCTGCTCCGAAGCTTGCGCAAGCACATGCAGCCATTGACCGGGAGCTCCCGTCAGTACGACGGGCTCATGACGCTGATCGGTCCTGCGCGCTTTGCGCTGCTCGGGGAAGCGTCGCACGGCACGCAAGAGTTCTATCGCGAACGTGCGGAGATCACCAAGCGTCTGATCACGGAGAAGAACTTCAGCGCCATCGCCGTGGAAGCCGACTGGCCGGACGCCTGGCGTGTCAACCGTTACGTGCGCGGACTCTCCGACGAAGTCGCCGCAGTCTCCCTTTCGGGGTTCGAGCGCTTTCCCGCCTGGATGTGGCGCAACACCGTGGTGCGT
>CAIMXF010000381.1 GCA_903845345.1 uncultured beta proteobacterium | reverse complement strand
GTGCCCACCTCGCTCTTCTCGTCGCGATTGAGCGGACGCAGCGCCAGCCCCAGCTTCTCGCCGCTGCTGGCGTCGCCGCCGTTGGAGGCGACATCGAGCTTGTCGGTGCTGGCGCCCAGCGTCGCGACGATGGTCTCGAACTTCTTGTCGCGCCACACCTCCAGCGTCACCTTCTCGCCCGGACGCGCCAGGCCGACGCGGGTGGACAGCTGGGTGGACTCCTCGATCGGCTCGCCATTGACCTTGGTGATGACGTCGCCCGAGTGCAGGCCGGCCTTGGCCGCGGCGCTGTTGGGGGCGACGGTGGCGACCAGCGCGCCGTCCGGGCGGTCGAGGCCGAAGCTCTCGGCGAGATCCTGGGTCAGCGGCTGGATCGACACGCCCAGGCGCGCATGCGTCGCGTGCCCGGTGGCGACGATCTGGTCCTTGATGGCCAGCGCCACGTCGATCGGGATCGCGAAGCTCACGCCCTGGAAGCCGCCCGTGCGGCTGTAGATCTGCGAGTTGATGCCGATCACGTTGCCGGCCGCATCGAACAGCGGGCCGCCCGAGTTGCCCGGGTTCACCGCGGCGTCGGTCTGCAGGAACGGCACGAAGTTCTCGCCGTTCTCGCTGGGCAGCGAACGGCCCTTGGCGCTGATGATGCCGGACGTGGCGGTCTGGTCGAGGCCGTAGGGGGCACCGATGGCCAGCACGTAGTCGCCCACCATCAGTTTCGACGGCTGTCCGAAGCGCACGACGGGCAGGCCCTTCGCGTCGATCTTGAGGACGGCGATGTCGGTGGCGGCGTCGACGCCCAGCACCTTGGCGACGTACTCGCGGCGATCCTGCAGCTTGACGACGACGTCCTTGGCTTCCTTGACGACGTGCGCGTTGGTCAGGATCAGGCCGTCCGAGCCGATGATGAAGCCCGAACCCAGGCCCTTGAACGGCTGTTCGGCCGTCGGGCCGCGTTGGCCGAATTGCGGCGCACCGGGCATGCCGCGGAAGAAGCGGAAGATCGGATCGTCCGGGCTGATGCCGCCCTGTTCCTGCAGCTCCTCGGCGGTCTGCTTGTGCGTTCCCTCGACGCTGACGTGCACGACCGACGGGCCGAATTCCTGCACGATCGCGCGATAGTTCGGCGCGGTGCCGGGCGGCAGCGCGGGCAGCGGCGGCGTGACGGGGGTCGGCGCGACCTGCTGGCCGGTGGCGGCCGCGGCGATCGCCGCGCTGGTGCCGACGGCGCCGGGCGTGGTCACGCCATTGGAATGATGCAGCCAGGACGGCAGGTCCAGCGCGCCGGCGGTACCCATCACCGCCACGCCCGCCCCCAGCAGGCCCCAGGCCAGCGGCTTCAGGTTGGTCTTGTTCATGTGGTCTTGCTCCTTGTCGGCTTCGAACGCGGATACCGCGCCGGCTCGGGAGACGATCCTCCGCGGCGCATGGCACCGAATGTGCACGCCGTCGATGAAGACATCATTAGCTCAACATGAGGCGAAAATTAGGAGCGCGGCCGGTCGGGGTCGCGCGCGACAGGACCGGCCGGCAGGCCGAACGCCCGAAGGAAGCGCATGGACATCACCCCGGAGGTCGCCGCCCGGCACGGGTTTGCGCGGCCGCCGTACACGCCGATCGAGCGCCCGGCTGGCCACGGACGGCTTGCCTGCCGACTTCGACGTGGCGCTCAGGACCGGGAGCCGGGCGGCCCCGGCCACGTGACGCGCACGCGCAGCCCGCCGGCGGGCGAGTCGGCCAGCACGACCTCCGCGCCCTGGCGCAGCGCCACCTGTCGCACGATCGCCAGGCCCAGTCCGGAGCCGGTCTGGTCGGCGGCGTTGTCGCGCCGCACGAAGCGGTCGAACACCATCTCGCGATCGGCCGGCGGGATGCCGGGGCCGTCGTCGTCGACCTGCAGCACCGGCGCCGACGGCTGCGCCGCGTCGGCGCCGACCCATACCCACACGTGGCCGCCCTGCGGGCTGTAGCGCACGGCGTTGTCGATCAGGTTGCGCGCCAGCACGGCGACGTCGCCGTCGCCGGACACCTTCATCGTCTCGGCGCCGTCGGCCACGTCCAGCTCCAGCGTCGTGGCGCGCGCGTCGGCGAACGGCGCGACGTCGGTCATCGCCTGGCGCACCACCTCGGCCAGCGGCGTGGCCGTCGCCTCGCGTGGCGGCCCGGCCTCGCTGCGGGCCAGCGCGAGCAGCTGTTCGACCAGGCGCGTGGCGCGGTCGACGCCGGCGGTGAGCGCGCGCGCGGCCTCGTCGCGCGCGGCGTCGTCGGGCGCGCGCCGCATCACCTGCACCTGCAGCTTCAGCGCGGTCAGCGGCGAGCGCAGCTCGTGCGCGGCATCGCCGACGAAATGACGCTGCGCCGCGAGCGCGGTGCCCAGCCTGTCGAGCAACGCGTTGAGCGACTGCACCAGCGGCAGCACCTCGTCGGGCAGGTCGTGCTCGGGCAGCGCCTGCAGCGAGCCGCTGTCACGCGATCGCACCTCCTCGGCCAGGCGCTGCAGCGGCGCCAGCGAGCGCGACACCAGCCAGCCGATCACCAGCGCCAGCGCCGGCGCCACGGCCAGCAGCGGCACCACGCTGCGCAGCGCGGCCTGCACGGCGCGGTCGTGGCGCACGTTCTGCGGCTGCGCCACCTGGATCACGCGGTCGCGCGCCTCCACGCCGAACGTGCGCCAGACGATGCCGCCTGCCGGGATGTCTGCGAAGCCGAGCACGGCGCGCGCTGGCGGCTCGGTCTGCAGCTGCGTGGCGTAGACCTCGTGGCCGTCCTCGCGCCAGATCTGGATCACGTAGTCGAGCTGGCCGTCGGCGAGGGCGCGCGCGTCCTCGGGGGCGATCTCGCCCTGGTCGCGCAGCGACAGCGCCATCTGGCGCAGCTGGTAGTCGAACAGGCTCTCGGTCTGGCGCAGCACGTTCCAGTAGACCGAGCCGCCCATCGCGAGCGCGGCGATCACCAGCACCGCCAGCAGCGACAGCAGCAGGCGTACGCGCAGCGTGCCGCCGGCGTTCAGCCGGATGCGGCTGGCGCTCAAGACGCGGCCCCGTCCGCGCCGGTGGCGGTCTCGCGCTTGCCCAGGTAATAGCCCACGCCGCGCATCGTGCGGATCAGTTCGGGCCCGAGCTTCTTGCGCAGCTGGTGCACGTAGACGCTGACGGCGTTGCTCTCCACTTCCTCGCCCCAGCCGTACAGCCGATCCTCGAGCTGCGCGCGCGACAGGATCGCGCCGGGACGCTGCAGCAGGGCCTCGAGCACCGCGAGCTCGCGCGCCGACAGCATCACCGGCTCGCCGCGCAACGTCACCTCGCGCGTGGCCGGGTCGAAGCTGAGGTCTTCGTGCGTGAGGCGCGTGGCCGCGCGGCCGCTGTGGCGGCGCAGCACGGCGCGCATGCGGGCCAGCAGCTCGTCGAGCTCGAACGGCTTGCTGAGGTAGTCGTCGGCGCCGGCGTCGAGCCCGGAGACGCGGTCGCCGAGGCCGTCGCGCGCAGTCAGCACGATCACCGGGGTCGAGTCGTCGCGGGCACGGATGCCGCGCAGCACGTCCAGGCCGTTGCCCTTGGGCAGGCCGAGGTCCAGCAGCACGAGGTCGAATCGCTCGGTGGCGGTCGTGGTGGCCGCGGCCTGGGCGTCGGTGACCCAGTCGACGGCGTGGCCCTCGAGCTTCAGCGCCGCGCGCAGGCTCTCGCCAATCATCCGATCGTCCTCAACCAGCAGCAGTCTCAAAATGGTGCCCCCACGCTGCCTGCCGGTCGCTGCCCTCCGAGGGGGACCTCGGTTCGGCTCGGGTGGCAACCCACGCTTCCCGAGAGCCTGGTCGGGCCTGCGGCCGGCAGGAATTCACACCATACCAAATCAGAACACCTTGCCGAGTCGCACCGTGACGCCCGCGAACACCTGCCAGCGCGGCGTCTGGTCGTTCAGGCCGCGGGCGAAGCCGAAGTCGAACACCGCGGCCGGCGACTGGTTCCAGCTGGCGGCGGCAAGGAACTGCGTGGTGTCGATGCCCGATTGATGCGTGCCCGAGAACTCGCCGACCGCACCCCAGCTGTCGCTGAGCGTGCGCGAGAACGCCGCGGCCCAGCCGACCTGCCACGGGACGTCCTGGTTGGACGAATCGACATGCGTGGCGTTGAGGTTGATGTCGGTGTGCCAGGCCGGCGCGAAGTCGCTGCTGAAGATGCCGTTGATCGTGGTCTGCGCGTGGCCGATGCCGATCGACGACTTGGCGGTCGGGAAGGTCTCGCCGAGTTCCAGGCCCCAGGCGGTGGCGTCGCTGACCGCGAAGCGGCGCTTGAGCACGACGGCGGTGTCGCCGACGCCGCTGTCCGACTGGCCGAACGCGCGCTGGCGCACCCACGCGTCGCCCCCGACGCGGAGGCCCCAGTCGGGCGTGAACGCGAGCTTGAGCGTGTAGGGCAGCGTCGTGCGCGACGCGCCGCTGTCGGCCCCGGGGCCCGTCGCGCGCAGGCCGCCGGCCTCGAGTTCGAGGTATCCGGGCGCCGACAGCTGCGCCGGCGTGGACACGCTCGGGCGATACGGCACGACCGCGGGGCCGCCGTCGTCGTCGGCATGGGCGCAGGCGACGCAGGCCAGCAAGGCAACGGGCAGGAGGTGCTTCATGGCAGGATCTTTCGCAGCGTGAGGCTGGTGGGCTCGAAACCGAGCGATTCGTACAGGTGGCGCGCGCCGTGGTTGTGGCCGAACACGTGCAGCGCCAGCTGGTGGACGCCGTGCTCGCGCGCGACGCGTTCGAGCTCGACGAGGGCCGCGCGGGCGAAGCCGCGGCGGCGGGCGGCGTCGGCGATCGTGATGTTGTAGATCCACGCCTCGGGCTGTCCGCCCTTCTCGGCCTCGGCCCACCACAGCGCGCCCACGCGCTCGCCGGTGTTGGCGTCGTGCAGGTGCACGAAGAACTGGCCCGGCGTGCGCAGGCCCTGCGGCAGCAGCGCGGCGTGGGCCTGCTTCGACTTCTCGATGGACTCGGCCAGCGTCCAGCGCCCGTCCTCGACGTTGGTCAGCGCGAACGACGGGATCGCCTCGATGAGCCAGGCGTGGAAATCGGGCTCGGTGAACCGGACGAAGCGAACGGCCATCAGTGCGATTCGGGTTCGACGACCACCGCGGTGCCGTAGCACAGCACCTCGGTCAGGCCCGCCATCACCTCGGTGGCGTCGTAGCGCATGCCGACGATGGCGTTGGCACCGAGCAGCCGTGCGTGCTCGCACATCTCGTCGTAGGTCATCCCGCGCGCCTGCTCGCACAGCTGCGTGTAGATGGTGATGTTGCCGCCGAACAGCGTCTGCAGTCCGCCGAGAAAGTTGCCGACGATCGAGCGCGAGCGCACGGTCAGCCCGCGCACCACGCCCAGGTTGCGCACGACGCGATGGCCCGGCAGCTCGAACGCCGTCGTCACCATCGACTTGTGGATGGCCACGCGCGGCGAAGCCGTGAGCACGCTCACTTCTTCTTGTAGGTGATCTTCTTGGCGCCGCCTTCGCAGCTGCCCACGACCTTGGCGTCGCCGGCCTTGTCGGCGTCGACGATGTCCAGCGTGTAGCCGGTGACGTTCTTGGCGTCGAGCTTGGCGGCGATCTCGGCCTTCAGCTCCTCGCACGGCTTGCCGGCCGCGAAGGTGGGCGAGGCGGCCAGCGCGAGGGCGGCGGCGATGAGGGCGAAATGGGTCTTCATTCGAGAGCTCCCGGTCGTGGTGAAGGACAGGCTTGGACTGTACTGCGCAAGCCGGCCGCGTGGACGATCGGGCCAGCGCCGTTCTCGGGATCAGATGCCCAGCGGATCGACGTCGATGGCCCAGCGCACGATGCCGCGGTGCGCGCGCTGAAGGCCGGGCAGCGCGGGCGTGAACAGCGCGAGCAGCCGCTGCAGCGTCGCGCGCGACGCGCACTCGATCAGCATCTGGCGCCGCTCGAAGCCCGCCACCCTGGACACCGACGGCGGCACCGGCGCGTAGAACATCACGTCGGCCGACTCCGGATGCGCCTTGGCGAGATCGCGCGCCGCGCGCAGGAAGGCCTCGGCGACGTCCTCGGTCTTGGCCTCCGCGCGCAGCAGCGCGAGGTGCGAGTACGGCGGCAGTCCGGCGGACTCGCGTTCGCCGAGCTGTGTCGTCGCGAAGGCGGCGAAGTCGTGCTTCTTGAGCGCCTCGAACAGCGCGTGGCCCGGGTTGAAGGTCTGCACCCACATCTCGCTGCCGTGCGCGATGTCGGCGTCGCGCCCCGCGCGTCCGCCGGCCTGCATCAGCAGCGCGAACAGGCGCTCGGGCGCGCGGAAGTCGGCGGCGAACAGCGCGCTGTCCGGATTGACGGCGGCCACGAGCGTGACGCGGCGGAAGTCGTGGCCCTTGGTGACCATCTGCGTGCCCACCAGCACGTCGACGTCGCCGGCGTGGACCGACGCCAGCTGCGATTCGAGCGTGCCCTTGGCGCGCGTGGTGTCGGCGTCGATGCGCAGCACGCGGGCGCCGGGCAACAGCTCGGCGACCTGTTCCTCCAGCCGTTCGGTGCCGCGGCCCATGGGTTCGATGTCGAGATTGCCGCAGTCGGGACAGGCCCGCGGCACCGGCTCCTGCGTGCCGCAATGGTGGCACCGCAGGATGCGCTCGCCCTTGTGGAACACCCGGAACGAGCTGCAGTGCGGGCAGGCGCTCTTCCAGCTGCAGGCGGGGCAATGCAGCACGGGCGCGAAGCCGCGGCGGTTCAGGAACAGCAGCGTCTGCTCGCCGCGCGCCACCCGCTTCTGGATCGCCTCGACCAGCTGCGGCGCGAGCGCCTGGGGCGGCGCGCGCGGGGCGGCGCGCGGCACCGTGGCCATGTCCAGCAGGCGCACGGCCGGCAACGCGCCGCGGCCGACGCGCTCGGCCAGCGTCACCTGCCGGTAGCGGCCGGTCTGCGCGTGCGACCAGGTCTCCAGCGACGGCGTGGCCGAGCCGAGCAGCACCGGCACCTTCGCGAGATGGCCGCGATAGACCGCCAGGTCGCGCGCCGAATACCGCGCGCCGTCCTGCTGCTTGTACGACGGGTCGTGCTCCTCGTCGACGACGATCAGGCCCAGCCGCGGCAGGGACGCAAAGACGGCCAGCCGCGTCCCGAGCACCAGGTCGGCCTCGCCCAGATGCGCCGACAGCCAGTGCTGCAGGCGCTGCGCCGGCGTCAGCGCGCTGTGCAGCGACACCAGGCGCCGGCCCGGGAAGCGCGCGGCGAAGCGCTGTTCGAGCTGCGGCGTCAGGTTGATCTCGGGAACGAGGATCAGCGCCTGCTTGCCGGCGGCCAGCGCCTGTTCCGCCAGCCGCAGGTAGACCTCGGTCTTGCCGCTGCCGGTGACGCCGAACAGCAGCGTGGGCGGCGGCGCCGGCGCGGCGGCCCAGGCGGCGAGCGTGTCCATCGCGGCCGCCTGCTCGCGGGTCAGCGGCGGCCGGGTCGAGGATTCCCCTGCCGCCGCCGGGTTCAGGTGATCGCGCTTCTTCTTGATCCGCTTGGCCAGGCCGGTGTTGTCTAGCTTGCGCAATTCGGGCGGCAAGACCGCGAGTGCGACCTCGCCGAGGCTGCGCTGGTAATACCGCGCCGTGAATTCGACCAGCGCCCGCCAATCTGCGGGCAGCGGCGCCAGCGCGTCCAACGCCTCGATGACCGGCCGCAGCGCCCGCGGCGTTGGTTCATCGCCGTCCGTCGCCGGCTCGACGGCGTCCACGTCGACCGGCGCGAAGTCCGAATCCCACACGATCCCGGTGACTTCGCGCCGCCCCAGCGGCACGCGTGCCAGTGTGCCGGGCGCGAGCGTCTGCTCACTTGCATAGGTCAGCAGCGAGCTCATGCCCGCGTACTGCGGCGCATCGATCGCGACGCCGACGCGCGTCAAGCCACCCCCCGCGTGGCGGACCAGACTTGGGGGCGGAAGTTGTCAGATTTATGAGCTGCGAGCCGTAAGCTCATGATCCGTAAGCGTTTTTAAAGTCGCCCACAGTTTCTGTGGATAACTTTGTGGGAAAACTGGCAAAACCATCGCCAAAGGCTTGATTGATCGTGCGCCGCCCTGGATCGCTCAAATTTGATGCATCCTCGAAAAAATCAGATGAATCAATAACTTGGCACCATTCCGCGGTATTTCCAAGGGATGCCGGCTTCACTCAGCGGCGAAGCTTATGACGCGCTGAATTTTGGGGATAAGTCAACACCTGAGCGCTCACTTACCGGACAAATCGCGGTTTGCCTGCGTTCTCCGGTTGTAAGTGGTCTCCTACATTTGATGTAGTCGGCGCGAATGGCTGTGGACGGCCTCGACCAGCGCCGCCACGTGTTCTGGCGGCGTGAACTGGCTGATGCCATGGCCCAGGTTGAAGATGTGGCCGTCGCCGCGGCCGAAGCTGTCGAGCGCGGCGATCGCCTCGGCCTGTACGGCCTGCGGCGGCCCGAACAAGGCCATGGGATCGAGGTTGCCTTGCAGGGCCACGCGGTCGCCGACGCGGCGGCGGGCGGCGCCCAGGTCGGTCGTCCAGTCCAGGCCCACGACGTCGGCACCGATATCGGCGATCGCTTCCAGCCACTGTCCGCCGCCCTTGGTGAACACGATGGCCGGCACCCGCTGGCCATCCTTCTCACGCTGCAGGCGGGCCAGCACGCGTTGCGTGTACGCCAGCGAGAAGGTGCGGAACGCGGCATCGGCGAGCACGCCGCCCCAGCTGTCGAACACCATCACGGCCTGCGCGCCGGCGTCGATCTGGGCATTGAGATAGGCGGCCACCGCGTCGGCGTTGATCGCCAGGATGCGGTGCATCAGGTCGGGCCGCGCGTACATCAGCGTCTTGACCGCGCGGTAGTCGTCGGAGCCCGCGCCCTCGACCATGTAGCAGGCCAGCGTCCACGGGCTGCCCGAGAAGCCGATCAGCGGCACGCGGCCGTCCAGCGCCTTGCGGATCGACGAGACCGCGTCGAAGACGTAGCGCAGCTTGGCCATGTCGGGCACGGCGAGCTTGTCGACCGCGGCTTCGTCGCGCACCTTGGTCGCGAAGCGCGGGCCCTCGCCTTCCGCGAACGACAGGCCCAGGCCCATCGCGTCGGGCACGGTCAGGATGTCCGAGAACAGGATCGCGGCGTCGAGCGGGAAGCGCTCGAGCGGCTGCAGCGTGACCTCGGTGGCGAAGTCCACGTTGGTGGCCAGGCCCATGAAGCTGCCCGCCCTGGCACGCGTCGCCTTGTACTCGGGCAGGTAGCGTCCCGCCTGTCGCATCAGCCAGATCGGCGTGTAGTCGGTGGGCTGGCGCAGGCAGGCGCGCAGGAAGGTGTCGTTTTGAAGGGTGGGCCACATGCGGCGAATTATCGCCGCCCCGCGGTTGCCGGGATCGATCCGATATCAGATCGGCTTCAACGGCCCGCGAAACTTCTCTTTCTGCGGCTTGCCCTGCAGCGGAGGGATCGCGACTTCGGGCGCCGCGGCGGTGGCCACCGGCAGGCGTGACAGCAGGTTGGCGACCAGCTTCAGGCGGCCGGCCTTCTGGTCGTTGAAGTCCACCAGCGTCCACGGCGCGGCCTTGGTGTGCGTGGCCTCGAGCATGCGGTCGCGCGCGCGGCCGTACTCGCCGTACTTGGTGCGCGCCTGCAGGTCGACCGGCGACAGCTTCCACTGCTTGAGCGGATCGTCCTGGCGGTCGGCGAAGCGCTGCTCCTGCTCGGCCTGGTCGACGGTCAGCCAGTACTTGAACAGGCGGATGCCGTCGTCGACGAGCATCTTTTCGAAGATCGGCGCGGCCTTGAGGAACGCGTCGGTCTGCGCGGGCGTGCAGTAGCCCATCACCGCCTCGACGCCGGCGCGGTTGTACCAGCTGCGGTCGAACAGCGTCATCTCGCCGGCGGTGGGCAGGCATTCGACATAGCGCTGGAAATACCACTGGCCTTGCTCGCGGGCCGTCGGGATGCCCAGCGCCGCGATGTGGCACTGGCGCGTATTGAGCTTCTCGGAGATCGCCTTGATCACGCCGCCCTTGCCGGCGGTGTCGCGGCCTTCGAAGAGCACCACGACGCGTTCGCCGCGATCCTTCAGCAGGCGCATCACGCCATTGAGCTCGACCTGCAGGGGCCGCAGCTGGTCTTCGTAGCTGTGGCCGTCGCCGGTCTCGTCGTCGTGCTGCTTCTTGTTCTTGCTCATGGCCGGATGATGCCCTGGTTGGAGGCAACTCGCCCGGCAACCCGCGGGCCTTGCCCGCTCAGAACGACGGCAACGACGGAACCGCCGGCAGTGCGGGCAGCGCCGGGGCGGCGGGCATGGCGGGCATCGCCGGCATGGCGGGCAAGGCCGGAACGGCGGGCAGCGCCGGCATCGCGGGCAGCGCCGGGGTGGCGGGCAACGCGGGCATGGCGGGCATCGCCGGCATGGCCGGCATCGCGGGCATGGCCGGCATCGCAGGCATGGCCGGCATGGCGGGCATCGCGGGCATCGCGGGCATTGCCGGCATGTCCGGCATGGCGGGCATCGCAGGCAACGCCGGCAACGCGGGCAGGCCGTTCATCGGCGGCATCGCCGGGGTCGCGGGCATCGCGGGCACCGCAGGCATGGCCGGAAGGGCGGGCATCGCCGGCATGGCGGGCATGGCCGGCAACGCAGGCATCGCGGGCAACGCGGGCAGCGCCGGCAGGGCAGGCATCGCGGGCAATGCGGGCAGGTCGGGCATCGCGGGCAGGGCCGGCATGGCGGGCAATGCGGGCAGGTCGGGCATCGCCGGCATCGCCGGCATGGCGGGCAGAGCGGGCATCGCCGGCATGGCCGGCAGCGCGGGGGTGCCTGGAATCGCCGGGATCGCCTGGTCGACGGCGCCCTTGATGCACTCGGTGCAGGCGCACGGCACCGCCGGCAGCCCGGTGGGCGTGATGCTGGAGAACTCGTTGCCGAGATCCTTGGTGGCGTTGGCGGCGGCCGCCTCGGCGGCTCCGGCGGCGTTGTCGATGGTGGTGGCGGCCTGCGATTGCGCGTTCGCCAGCGCCTGCTGCGCCTGGGCGGCCGCGGCCTGGGCCTGCTGCGCCGCTTGTTGCGCGGCGGCCTGCGCCTGCTGGGCGTCCTGCTGCGCTTGCTGGATCGCCTGCTGCGCCGCCTGCTGGGCCTGTTGGGCGGCTTGCTGGGCCTGCTGCTGCGCCTGCTGGGCGGCCTGCTGGGCTTGCTGCGCGGCCTGTTGGGCCTGTTGCTGCGCCTGCTGGGCGGCGGCGCTCGCGTCGGCCTGCGCCTGGTTGGCCGCCTGCTGCGCGGCGGCCTCGGCCTGCTGTGCCTGGGCCTGGGCCTGATTCGCCGCCTGCTGGGCGGCCTGCTGCGCCGCCTGTGCCTGTTGCTGGGCCTGCGTCACCGCCGCCTGCGCCTGCTGCTGCGCCTGCGTGGCGGCGGCTTGCGCCTGCTGCTGCGCCTGGGACGCCGCGGCCTGGGCGGCGTTGGCCGTGGACTGGGCCTGGGAAATCGCCTGCTGGGCCGCGGCGCCGGCGGCCTGCTCGGCCTGGGACTGCAGTGCCGCGGCCTTGGACGCGGCGTCGGCCGCCGGCGCGGCGAGTTGCTGCAGTTGCTGGGTGGCACCGGCCGGCGCGTTGGAGAGCGCGTCGCCGAGCGGTCCGCCGAGGGCCGGCATGGTGGGCACGCTCATGCGGCGCTCCTCGGGGCTTCGTTGGCGGCACCCGACAGCGTCCGAAACACCAGCCGGGAGAAGTTGCTCAGCGCCTTTGCCTTGTCGATGGCCTTCATCCGCTTGTCGTTGAGGATCTGCGCGACCGCCGGAATGCGGCTGTCGAACTCCTCGCCCAGCAACCAGGACGTGTACACGTAGGTGGCGGCGGAGTGCTCGTCGGTGAGGCCGTAGCGCAGCGCCTTGGCGGCCTGGCGATGGAAGGCGCCGACGACGGCGGCGAAGTCCATCTTCGCGGCCTGCTCGGGATGGTTGCGGCGAATGATCGCGATGAGGCGCGCGTCGAACGAGTCACGCCCCAACTGTTGCCACTGCTCGCTGGAAATCTGGTTCATCGATGCCTCCACCACGCCCGCTCGGCCGGATAGCAGGCATTGTGTCGCGCCAGCCCGGCAACGCCAATCCCCGTTTCTTGGGTGGGCCGCCATGTGAAAAGCCCGCGCACGTTGCCGTGGGCGGGCTTTCGAAAGGGCGCGGAGCGCCGGCGATCAGTGGCCGGGCTGGTCGCGGAAGCGACGGATGGCCGCCAGCTGCGCCGCGAACACGGCCAGCTCGCTCTGCGCCTTGGCGACGTCGAAGTCGCCCTTGGCGTTGGTCAGCGCCAGCTCGGCGGCCTTCTTGGCTTCGGTCGCCTTGGCCTCGTCCAGGTCCTTGCCGCGGATCGCGGTGTCGGCCAGCACGGTCACGCGATCGGGCTGCACTTCCAGGATGCCGCCGGCGACGAAGACGAATTCCTCGCCGCCATCGCTCGCGCGCTTGATGCGAACGGCGCCCGGCTTGATGCGCGTGATCAGCGGCGTGTGGCGCGGCATGATGCCGAGCTCGCCGCTCTCGCCCGGCAGCGCGACGAAGCTCGCCTCGCCCGAGAAGATCTGCTCTTCGGCGGAGACGACGTCGACGTGAATGGTTGCCATGTGAATTCCGTTTCGATGAAAGAGAAGCGATGCAGACGTCCGGCCGCCACGCGGGCGCGGCGGCCGCGACGCCTTACTGCATCGCCTTCGCCTTTTCGATGGCTTCGTCGATGGTGCCGACCATGTAGAAGGCCTGTTCGGGGATGTGATCGCATTCGCCGGCGATGATCATCTTGAAGCCGCGGATGGTTTCCTTCAGCGGCACGTACTTGCCCGGCGAGCCCGTGAAGACTTCGGCGACGTGGAACGGCTGCGACAGGAAGCGCTGGATCTTGCGGGCGCGGGCCACGGCCAGCTTGTCTTCGGGCGCGAGTTCGTCCATGCCCAGGATGGCGATGATGTCGCGCAGTTCCTTGTAGCGCTGCAGCGTGGCCTGCACGGCACGGGTGGTGTCGTAGTGCTCCTGGCCGATGACGTTCGGGTCGATCTGGCGCGACGTGGAGTCGAGCGGGTCGACCGCCGGGTAGATGCCCAGCGAGGCGATTTCGCGCGACAGCGACACGGTGGAGTCCAGGTGGCCGAAGGTGGTCGCCGGGGACGGGTCGGTGTAGTCGTCGGCCGGGACGTAGACGGCCTGGATCGAGGTGATCGAGCCGACCTTGGTCGACGTGATGCGCTCTTGCAGGCGGCCCATTTCCTCGGCCAGCGTCGGCTGGTAGCCCACGGCGGACGGCATGCGGCCCAGCAGCGCGGACACTTCCGTGCCGGCCAGCGTGTAGCGGTAGATGTTGTCCACGAAGAACAGCACGTCGCGGCCTTCGTCGCGGAACGACTCGGCGATCGTCAGGCCGGTCAGCGCGACGCGCAGGCGGTTGCCCGGCGGCTCGTTCATCTGGCCGTAGACCATGGACACCTTCGAGTTCGGCAGGTCGTCCAGGTCGACGACCTTCGAATCGGCCATCTCGTGATAGAAGTCGTTGCCTTCGCGGGTGCGCTCACCGACGCCGGCGAACACGGACAGGCCCGAGTGCGCCTTCGCGATGTTGTTGATCAGCTCCATCATGTTGACGGTCTTGCCGACGCCGGCGCCGCCGAACAGGCCCACCTTGCCGCCCTTGGCGAACGGGCAGATCAGGTCGATGACCTTGATGCCCGTCTCGAGCAGTTCCTGCGACGGGCTCAGCTCGTCATAGGTCGGGGGCTTGCGGTGGATGACGGCGGTCAGGGTCTGGTCGACCGGGCCGCGTTCGTCGATCGGGTTGCCCAGCACGTCCATGATGCGACCCAGCGTCGCCTTGCCGACCGGCACGGTGATGCCCGCGCCGGTGTTGCGCACCATGCTGCCGCGGCGGATGCCGTCGGACGAGCCCAGCGCGATCGTGCGCACGATGCCGTCGCCCAGTTGCTGCTGGACTTCCAGCGTCAGCGCGGTGCCGTCCATCTTCAGCGCGTCGTAGATGTTGGGCAT
>CAIMXF010000380.1 GCA_903845345.1 uncultured beta proteobacterium | reverse complement strand
TGCCGAACTTGCCCAGCTGCACGAGCCTGAGCATCGCCTCGACGCGCTCGGCCACCTTGTCCCTGGACAGGCCTTCGCGGCGCAGGCCGAAGGCGATGTTGTCCCAAACGGTCAGGTGCGGGAACAGCGCGTACGACTGGAACATCATGTTCAGCGGGCGGTCGTACGGCGCGATGCCGGCGAGATCCTGGCCATTGAGCACGATGCTGCCCGACGTGGGCGTCTCGAAGCCGGCGAGCATGCGCAGCAGCGTCGTCTTGCCGCAGCCCGACGAGCCGAGCAGCGCGAAGATCTCGCCCTTGGCGATATCCAGGCTCACGTTGTTGACGGCCTTGTAGCCGGCGAAGTCCTTCACCACGTTCTGGATCTGGAGGAACTTCGCGTTGTCGGCGCTTGTGGTCATGGGTCGTGCCGCCCCTGCGGGCGTCTTCAGGTGTTGTTCAATGCGTCGCGCGCGTTCAGCGCACGCGGCGACGCGACTCGCGTTTTCCGGGGCATTTTGCCGGGCCGGGCGCGGCGCGAGTCGGGGTCCCCGCTCAGGTGCCGGTCTTGAACTTCGTGTAGGTGCGGTTCTGCAGGCGTCGGATGTCGTTGTTCCAGTTCTCGGGGGGGCCGACCATGCGCGACAGGTCCTCCGGCGACAGGAACAGCGTCGGGTTGTTCGCCAGCGCCGGCTTGACGAACTTCCTCGACTCCCTGTTCGGGTTCGCGTAGAACACCTTGTTGGTGAGCGACGCGGCGACCTCGGGCCGCAGGATGTAGTTGATCCACTTGAGCGCGTTCTGCGGATGCGGCGCGTCCTTGGGGATGGCCATCACGTCGAAGAACAGCAGTCCGCCGGTCCTGGGGATCAGCGCCACGATGTCCTGGCCGGTCTTGTTGTCGATCGCCCGCTGGCGCGCGATGTTGATGTCCCCCGACCAGCCCATCACCGCGCAGACCTCGCCGTCGGCCATGTCGTTGATGTAGCCCGACGAGCTGAACAGGGTGACGTACGGGCGGATCGGCCTGAGCAGCGCCAGCGCCTGTTCGTAGTCGGCCGGGTTGCCGGTGCCGCGCGGCTTGCCGAGGTAGTGAAGCGCGACCGGAAGCACCTCGTCGCCGGAGTCGAGGAACGAGACGCCGCAGGTCTTCAGCCGCGCCATGTATTCGGGCTTGAAAAGCAGGTCCCACGCGTTGTCGGGCATCGGCAGCGACCCGAGCGCGGCCTTGACCTTGGCGACGTTGATACCCACCGTCGTATAGCCCCACAGCCAGTCGACGACGTGCTCGTTGCCCGGGTCGAACTTCGCGAGCTGCGCCGCCACGCCGGGGTCGACGTTCTTCAGGTTGGGCAGCTTCGACTTGTCCAGCTTGGCCAGCAGCCCGCCCTGCATCTGCATGCGCGCCCAGTACGACGACGGCACGATGACGTCGTAGCCGCTGTTGCCCGCGACCAGCTTGGCGTGCAGGATCTCGTTGGAGTCGAAGTTGTCGTAGCGGACCTTGATGCCCGTCTCTTTCTCGAAGTTCGCGATCGTGTCGTCGGCGATGTAGTCCGACCAGTTGTAGATGTTGAGGATCTTCTCTTCCTGCTGCGCCTGTGCCTGACCCGCGCCCGCGGCCATGCCCAGCGCGAGCGCGCTCGCGAAGGCCGCCAGGCGGTGGAACGATGGTTTCATCTTCGGGTCTCCGTCAGTCTTGGAAGGATCGATCGACAAGGGTTGGCGTTCAGGACAGGCCGCGTGCCTTCACGTCGGCGAGCGTGAGGTCCAGGCACTTGCGCGCCTTGGTGACCAGCTCGTCGATCTCGGCGCGCGTGATGACCAGCGGCGGCGCGACGATCATTCGGTCGCCGACGGCGCGCATCACCAGGCCGTTGGCGAAGCAGTGCGCCCGGCAGATCATGCCGACCGCGAGGTCGCCGTCGAACGGGGTGCCGCTCGCCTTGTCCTTGACCATCTGCACCGCGCCCATCAGGCCGCAGGTCTGGGTGTCGCCCACCAGCGGATGGTCGCGCAGCTCGTCGAAGCGGCTTGCAAGATACGGGCCGACATCGTCGCGAACATGCTCCACGAGCTTCAGCTTCTGGATCAGCCGGATATTGGCGACGGCCACCGCGCAGGCGACCGGATGGCCCGAGTACGTGTAGCCGTGGTTGAACTCGCCGCCCTGGTCGATGAGCACCTTCGCGACGCGTTCGCCCACCATCACGCCGCCGAGCGGCACATAGCCCGAGGTCACGCCCTTGGCGAACGTGATGAGGTCGGGCTCGACGCCGAAGGTCTGGCAGCCGAACCAGTGGCCGGTGCGCCCGAAGCCGCAGATCACCTCGTCGCTGATCAGCAGGATGTCGTACTTGCGGCAGATGCGCTGGATCTCGGGCCAGTACGTGGACGGCGGCACGATCACGCCGCCCGCGCCCTGCACCGGCTCGCCGATGAAGGCCGCGACCTTGTCGGCGCCGATCTCGAGGATCTTGGCTTCGAGCGTCTGCGCGGCCTGCAGGCCGAAGGCCTCGGGTGTCATGTCGCGCCCCAACTCGTACCAGTGCGGCTGCCCGACGTGCACGATGTTGGGGATCGGGAGCCCGCCTTGTGCATGCATGCCCGACATGCCCGACAGCGACGCCCCCGCCATCGTCGAGCCGTGATACCCGTTGTTGCGGCCGATGATGACCTGTCGCTGCGGCTGTCCGATCAAGTCCCAGTAGCGGCGCACCATGCGCACGTTGGTGTCGTTGCTCTCCGAGCCGGAGCTCGAGAAGAAGAAGTGGCGGAAGCCCTTCGGCGCGATTTCCGCCAGCAGCTCGCCCAGCTCGATGGCCGGCGGCGTCGACGTGTTGAAGAACGCGTTGTAGAACGGCAGCGTCTTCATCTGCTGCGTGGCCGCATCGATCAGTGCCTGCTGGCCGTAGCCCACGTTGACGCACCACAGCCCCGACATCGCGTCGAGGATCTTGTTGCCGTCGGTGTCCCAGACGTAGACGCCTTCGCCGCGCTCGACGACGCGCGCGCCCTTGGCGGCCAGGGACTGGTGGTCGGTGAACGGATGCAGGAAGTGCCTCGAGTCGGCTTCCTGCCACTGCCTGGTGGTGCGGGTCGTGGTCATTGGGTCATGCCTCGGAATGATGTCGTTCGGCGGAGGGCCCCGCGGTGACTGCGGACGCAGTGAGCGGGGCCGTCATGTCTCAGACGTGGAGCAGCAGGTGCTCGCGCTCCCACGGCGAGATCACCTTCATGAACTCGGCGTGCTCGATCTCCTTGACCTCCGTGTAGACGGTGATGAAGTCCTTGCCCAGCACTTCGTGCAGGTCGGTCTCGTCGCGCAGCAGCTGCAGCGCCTCGCCGAGGCTGCGCGGCAGCGCGTACTCGCCGAGATAGGCGTCGCCCTTGCACTCGGCCGACGGCTCGATCTTGTTCTTGATGCCGAGGTAGCCGCACGCCAGCGTCGCGGCGATCGCGCAGTACGGATTCGCGTCGGCGCCGATCACGCGGTTCTCGATGCGGCGCGCCTGCGGGGAGGCGATCGGCGAGCGGATGCCCACGGTGCGGTTGTCGGTGCCCCACTGGATGTTGATCGGCGCCGCCGTGTGGCGCGCCAGCCGGCGGTACGAGTTGACATACGGCGCGAACAGCGCCATCGCGGCCGGGATGTAGCGCTGCAGGCCGCCGATGTACCAGTAGAACTCCTGCGTGGGCGTGCCGTCCTCGTTGGAGAAGATGTTCTTGCCCGTGGCGGTGTTGACCACGCTCTGGTGCACATGCATCGCGCTGCCCGGCTCGCCGGCGATGGGCTTGGCCATGAAGGTGGCATACATGTCGTGGCGCAGCGCGGCCTCGCGCACGGTGCGCTTGAAGAAGAACACCTCGTCGGCCAGGCCCAGCGGCGCGTCATGGAAGAAGTTGATCTCCATCTGGCCGGCGCCGATCTCGTGGATCAGCGTGTCGACGTTGAGCTCCATCTTCTTGCAGTAGTCGTACACGTCCTCGAACAACGGGTCGAACTCGTTGACGGCGTCGATCGAGTAGGCCTGCCGCGAGGTTTCCGAACGGCCGCTGCGGCCGATGGGCGGCTTCAGCGGCATGTCGGGATCGGTGTTGCGCGCGACCAGGTAGAACTCGAGCTCGGGCGCCACGATGGGGCTCCAGCCCTTGGCCGAGTACAGGTCGATGACATTGCGCAGCACCGAGCGCGGCGCGAACGGGATCAGGTTGCCGCTCGGGTCGTAGCAGTCGTGCAGTACCTGCGCGGTCGGGTCGGTGGCCCAGGGCACGATGCGCACCGTGGTCGGGTCGGGCCGCAGGTGCATGTCGCGGTCGGTGGGCGTGATCACGTCGTAGTACGGGCCTTCGGACGGGAACTCGCCCGTCACGCCCATCGCGACGATCGCCTCGGGCAGCCGCATGCCGCGGTCTTCGGTGAACTTCTCGCGCGGCAGGATCTTGCCGCGGGCCACGCCGGTGAGGTCGGGCACGAGGCACTCGATCTCGGTGACGCGGTTCTCGTTGAGCCACTGTTCGAGGTCGGCGAAGTTGGCGAGGTTTCTGTTGATGGTCATCGTTGTCTTTCGGGGAGATGGATTGCGGTGTTGTCGGCGGAGCGGTGAACCGCATCACGGATGCGGGCCGCGCAATCCTTCCTTCCACTGTCGGCAGGCTTGCCCGAAGGCGGTGAGCATGCGCATCGAGACATCGTTGCCGGCAGCTTGCCACTCGGGGTGCCACTGCACGCAGAGGTTGAACCCTTTGGCGTCGGCGGCGGAGAAGGCCTCGACCACGCCGTCGGGCGCGCGCGCTTCCACGCGCAGGCCGTCGGCGAGCCGGTTGACGGCCTGGCCATGCACGGAGTTGACGTCGAATTTCGCCAGCCCGACCACGCGCTCCAGCACGCCGCCCGGCTCGACGAACACCTCGTGCGCCGGGCCGTACTGCACGTCGACCGGCTGGTCGCCAGGCGCCCGGTGGTCGGCCTTGCCGGCGATGTCGTGCACGGCCTGGTGCAGCGAGCCGCCGAGCGCGACGTTGGTCTCCTGCGTGCCGCGGCACACGGTCAACAGCGGCAGGCCGACGGCCAGCGCGTGGCGGATCAGCGGCAGCGTCCACGCGTCGCGCGCGGGATCGAGCGGCAGCGACAGGTCCAGCACGTCCTCGTCGAAATGCGACGGGTGCACATTGCTCGGCGAGCCGGTGAGGAACACGCCGTCGGCGATCGCCAGCAGCGCCTGCAGCTCGATCTCGTCGGCATTGGGAATGACCAGCGGCAGGCAGCCCGCCAGGCGCACGGCGTCGGCGTACTTCTTGCCGGCGATGTGGTACGGATGATCGCCCAGCATCTTGTTGCAGGCGGGCACGAGCACCAGCGGTCGGCGCGCGGCCGGCGACTCGTCGACGGGAACGTTGGGTGCGGGATTCACGGGAACGAACGGAATGGTGTTCACAGCAGGTCTTTCATGCGGTACCAGGCCATGCCCAGCACCAGCGCGGGCGTGCGCAGCAGGCGGCCGCCGGGGAAGGCGCGGTGCTTCAGGCGGGCGAACAGGTCGAAGCGGCTGGCGTCGGCGGTCATCGCCTCGGCCACGACGCGGCCGGCCAGGCCGGTCAGCGCGAGGCCGTGGCCCGAGAAGCCTTGCAGGTAGTACAGGTGGGCGCCGATGCGGCCGAAGTCGGGCGCGCGGTTCATCGTGATGTCGACGAAGCCGCCCCATGCGAACTCGATCTGCGTCGACGCGAGCTGCGGGAAGGTGTCGACCATGCGACGGCGCATGCTCTCCCGGATGTTGGCGGGCGTCTTCGTGCTGTAGCTGACGCGGCCGCCGAACAGCATGCGGTGGTCGTTGGTGGTGCGGTAGTAGTCGAGCACGAAGTCGGTGTCGCAGACCGCGGAGCGCGTCGGGATCAGCGAGTCGGCCAGCGCCTTGTCCATCGTCTCGGAGCACACGATGTACGTGCCGACCGGCATGATGCGCGACTCGAGCGACTTCTCCACGTCCTGCAGGTAGACGTTGCCGGCGAGCAGCGCGCGTCCGGCGCGCACCTCGCCGTCGGCGGTCCGCAGCGTCACGCCGCCGTCCTGCACCAGCGACGCGACCTCGGTGTTCTCGTAGAGGCGCACGCCGGCCGCCGCGGCCGCGCGCGCGAGGCCCAGAACGTATTTGAGCGGATGGAGGTGGCCCGAGCGCGGGTCGTGGATCGCGCTGTGATAACGGTCGCTGGCCACCCACCGGCCCATGTCGGCGGGCGTGATCCGGGTCAGCGGGTAGGCGTACTTGTGCTCGATCTCGTCGGCCCAGTGCGCGAGCGCCGCGCCCTTGCGGGCGTTGGTGGCCACGCCGATGAAGCCGTCGCGCCAGTCGCAATCGATCCCGTGCCTGGCGATGCGTTCGCGCAGGATGTCCAGCGCCTCGATCGACAGGTCCCAGACCTTGCGCGAGTCCGCCAGGCCCAGCTGTGCCTCGATGACGTCCTGGCCGCAGGCGAGCCCGTGGATCGCCTGGCCGCCGTTGCGGCCGCTCGCGCCCCAGCCGATCTCGCGCGCTTCCAGCACGACGACGTCCAGCCCGCGCTCGCTCAGCTCGAGCGCCGCGCTCAAGCCCGCCAGGCCGCCGCCGACGATCGCCACGTCGCAGCGGATTGCACCCGTCAGAGGCGCATGCCGCTGCGACCGCTCGGCGGTCGCGGCGTAGTACGAGTTCCGCGAGAGATCGCGGTCGGACGCAAGGAAGCTCATGAAATCGTGCGCTAGGCAAGCCTTTTCGGGGAGGGCGGCAACTTGTCCAGTCAAGCGGCCGACGGGATCGTCTCGGAAGTTTCGAACGGCTCGCGGGCGGACTCTGCGGTCGCCTCGGATCTTGCCTCAGGCCGCGCGACGGATCGCGCCGCCCAGGGTGTCGACCAGCTGGTCGATGTGCGAGCGTTCGATGATCAGCGGCGGCGACAGCGCGATGATGTCGCCGGTGGTGCGCACCAGCGCGCCCTTGTCGTAGCAGTCGAGGAACACGTCGAAGGCGCGCTTCGTCGGCTGGCCCGGCACCGGCGTCAGCTCGACGCCGCCGATCAGGCCGACGTTGCGCACGTCGATCACGCCCGGCAGGTCCCTGAGCGAATGCAGCGCCTCGGCGAAGTAGCCCGCCATCTCGCCGGCGCGCGTCAGCAGGCCGTCGTCGGCGTAGGTCTCGAGCGTGGCCAGGCCGGCCGCGCAGGCCAGCGGATGCGCCGAGTAGGTGTAGCCGTGGAAGAACTCGATCAGGTGCTCCGCGCCGGTCATGAAGGTGTCGTGGACAGCCTGCTTCGCGATCACCGCGCCCATCGGCACGGCGCCGTTGGTCAGGCCCTTGGCCACGGTCATCAGGTCGGGCGTGACGCCGAAGGTCTGCGCCGCGAACGGCTGGCCGGTGCGGCCGAAGCCGGTGATGACCTCGTCGAAGATCAGCAGGATGCCGTGCCGGTCGCAGATCTCGCGCAGGCGCTGCAGGTAGCCTTGCGGCGGGATCAGCACGCCCGTCGATCCGGCCACCGGCTCGACGATGACGGCCGCGATGGTGGAGGCGTCGTGCAGCGCGATCACCTTCTCGAGATCGTCGGCGAACTCCGCGCCGAACGGCGGCTGGCCGACGCTGAACGCGTTGCGCGCGAGGTCGTGCGTGTGGCGGATGTGGTCGACGCCGCCCAGCATCGTGCCGAACATCTTGCGGTTGGCGACGATGCCGCCCACCGAGATGCCGCCGAAGTTGACGCCGTGATAGCCGCGCTCGCGGCCGATCAGGCGGGTGCGCTGGCCCTCGCCGCGCACACGGTGGTAGGCGAGCGCCACTTTCAGCGCGGTATCCACCGCTTCGGAGCCGGAGTTGCTGAACAGCACGTGGTCCAGCCCGTCAGGCAACATGGACGAGACGCGGCTGGCCAGTTCGAAGGCCTGCGGATGGCCCATCTGGAACGCCGG
>CAIMXF010000379.1 GCA_903845345.1 uncultured beta proteobacterium | reverse complement strand
GTCGCCGACGGCCCCGAGATCGAGGAAGACTGGTTCAATTTCACCGCGCTGAACACGCCGGAGGACCATCCGGCGCGATCGATGCACGACACCTTCTATGTCGAGGGCGGCCACCTGCTGCGCACGCACACCAGCCCGATGCAGGTGCGCTACGCGATGCAGCACGTCAGGCGCCACCAAGGCGGCACGACGATGCCCGAGATCCGCGTCATCGCCCCGGGCCGCACCTATCGCGTGGACAGCGACGCCACGCACTCGCCGATGTTCCACCAGTGCGAAGGCCTGTGGATCGGCGAGAACGTCAGCTTCAAGGACCTGCGCTCGGTGTTCACCGATTTCCTGCGCAGGTTCTTCGAGACCGACGACCTCGTCATCCGCTTCCGCCCGTCGTTCTTCCCGTTCACCGAACCGTCGGCTGAGGTGGACATCGCGTTCCAGAGCGGTCCGCTGAAGGGCCGCTGGCTGGAGGTGGCCGGCTCGGGCCAGGTGCACCCGAACGTCGTGCGCAACTTCGGGCTCGACCCCGAGCGCTACATCGGCTTCGCGTTCGGCATGGGCCCGGATCGCCTGACCATGCTGCGCTACGGCGTCAACGACCTGCGCCAGTTCTTCGACGGCGACCTGCGCTTCCTGTCGCAGTTCCGCTGACCGCCGCACGCGTCCACCCGAATCTCGAGTCGCCCGACTCCAACGAATCCGAGCTCCCCATCATGCAATTCCCGGAATCCTGGCTGCGCGAGTTCTGCAACCCGCCGATCTCCACCAACGAACTGGCCGAACTGCTGACGATGGCCGGGCTCGAGGTCGAGGAGATGCAGGCCGTTGCCCCGCCGTTCTCGGGCATCGTCGTCGCCGAGATCCTCGAGGCGGTGCAGCATCCGAACGCCGACAAGCTGCGCGTCTGCAAGGTGGACGCGGGCGCGGCCTCGCCGAACGGTCCGCTGCAGATCGTGTGCGGTGCGCCCAACGCGCGCGCAGGCATCCGCGTGCCGCTCGCGATGGTGGGCGCCGAATTGCCTCCTGGCGAAGACGGCAAGCCGTTCAAGATCGGCGTGGGCAAGCTGCGCGGCGTCGAGAGCTTCGGCATGCTGTGCTCGGCGCGAGAACTCAAACTGTCGGAAGACCACGGCGGCCTGCTGGAGCTGCCGGCGGATACCCCGATTGGTATCGACGTCCGCGACGCGCTCAGGCTCGACGACACGCTGTTCACGCTCAAGCTCACGCCCAACCTGGCGCACAACCTGTCGGTGCTGGGCATCGCGCGCGAAGTCTCCGCACTGACCGGCGCGCCGCTGAACATGCC
The DNA here is from genome assembly GCA_903845345.1 of uncultured beta proteobacterium. GTDB lineage: Bacteria > Pseudomonadota > Gammaproteobacteria > Burkholderiales > Burkholderiaceae_C > Scleromatobacter. The sequence continues at coordinate 516 of CAIMXF010000379.1, read as the reverse complement.
CGTGTTCACGCCGGTCACGCCGACGCACGACGACAACGTGCCCGTGCGCATCGAGGCGCCCGACCTGTGCGGCCGCTGGTGCGGGCGCGTCGTGCACGGGGTCAATCCGAAGGCGACGACGCCGGCCTGGATCGTCGAGCGCCTGGCCCGCTGCGGCCAGCGCTCGGTGTCGCCGCTGGTGGACATCTCCAACTACGTCATGTTCGAGCTGGGCCGGCCGTCGCACATCTTCGACCGCGCGAAGATCCACGACGAGCTCGTGATCCGCTGGGCGAGGCCCGGCGAGACGCTGAAGCTGCTGAACGGCAGCACCGTGGAGCTCGACGAGAAGGTCGGCGTGGTGGCCGACGCCGCCGGCCCCGAGTCACTGGCCGGCATCATGGGCGGCGACGCCTCCGCGGTGTCCGACGCCACCACCAGCGTCTACGTCGAGGCCGCGTTCTGGTGGCCCGTCGCCGTCGCCGGCCGCTCGCGCCGCTTCAACTTCTCGACCGATGCCGGCCACCGCTTCGAGCG
>CAIMXF010000378.1 GCA_903845345.1 uncultured beta proteobacterium | reverse complement strand
GTCTCGAAGAAGGCGGGCGACAGGCAATCGGTGATGCGGCTCGAGCCCAATGTGGCCTCATCCGAGCTGCTCAGCTTCAGCAGCTCGAACCGATCCTGCATCGAGAATCCCATGGAGGGCACGCCGACCTTGGCGGCACGGCGATCGACCAGGCGCGCGAGCGCATGCGAATGATGGCGTTCGTTGAAGGCCAGGGTCTCCTCGAAGACGGTGCGGCCCGGCGCAGTCAATGACGGAATCGTCTTGAAGAGATCCCACGTGCACTCGTAATTGTCGGTGGTCAGCATGCGACCTCCACGAAGCGAATAGCCCCGCACGGCGTCGCCACCCGCATCCAGGCTTCCGCCCATGACCGGCAGCGCGTCGAGAACAGTGATGTCGCGACCCTCGACGCCGCCGTCACGGATCATGAAGGCCGCGGCCGCCAGGTTGCCAATGCCGCCACCGACCAGGGTGGCCTTTCTGTTGATGCTCATGTGCAAAGTTCTCCGCTGAAGTGAGGACGGCTCGAGGAAGACGGTTACTTGCGCATCTGGCGCGTCCAGCGAACCAGGTTGTCGAGCAATTCCCGGATCAGCGCCTTGCTGGTGTCGTCCACGAGGCGGTCTTCGCCGTCGAAAGCCTGCCCTGCATGCGCGATCGTCACTTCGGGATGATTGACCGGCAGCATGTCCAGGTACACGAAGCATTGCCGCAGGTGCAATTGCGCACGCGCGCTCCCAAAGTTGCCGATGGAGGCGCCCATCACGGCCACGGGCTTGCCGCGCCAGGCACTGTCACCGTAGGGGCGCGACGCACAGTCGATCGCGTTCTTCAGAACACCGGGCATCGAATAGTTGTACTCGGGCGTAGAAAACAGGATCGCATCCGCGTCGCGAATCTGTTTCTTGAACTCGACCACCCTGGGCTCGGGCTGGCCTTCCTTGTCCTGGTTGAACAGCGGCAGACCTTCCAGGTCGAACAGCTCGAGCGTGACGCCGTCTTCCAGCAGGCCTTGCGCCGCAACCAGGGCGGCGCGGTTATAGGAGGCGCTGCGCAGGCTGCCTGCGATGCCCAGGATCTTGACCTTGTCGTTCATGCTTGCCTCGGTGTCGGATGGTTGAAGGCGCCGCACCGCGAATGCGTATCGGGGCCAAGAGGCACTTTGGCGCAGGGGGATGTCACCGTCTGTTCGATAGCGCACGCGCCAGGCCCGCCAATCGACTGCGCGCATTCGAGCGTGTGTCTGTGTGCGACGGCGTACAGACCCGCTTGATCCGGCAGATCAGGATGGAAGTGCTGCCGACGCCAGCTCGGCCCCAACGAGAACACTTTGTGACCCATCGCCTGTCAGAGACCACGCAGAGCGCGTCGCGCGACGCCATCACCAGCCTCAACGCCGCCGGCTTCGATGCGCGCGTGTTGCAAGGGCACGGCCCCATTGCCGTCGAGTTCATGTCCTACAGTTGCGCCCACTGCGGCGCGATGGAGCCCGTGCTCCAGCAGGTGGCCGAGACGCTCGGTTCCCGCGAGCCGATCTTCCGGGTCAACGTGGCCGTCGAGCTCGACCTGGCCAGCACTTACGAGATCGAGGGAACGCCCACGTTGATCATGTTCTCGGAGGGACGGGAAGTCGGACGTTCCGAAGGCCCCGATCCGGACGCAGCGACCGTCCTCGAGGCCGTGACGGCGCCCTTCGGATTGCAATGATGAACGCCGCACCCAATGCAAGCGCGCCAGCAAGACAGGCCACGCCGATCCTGCTCTTCGACGACGAATGTGCGGTCTGCCGTCGGATGGCGAACTGGGTCCGAGGCGTCGCCCACAATGCGCTTGGCGAGCCGACGATAGACGTCCGTCCGATCGGAGAAGATCCCGAGGTCCTGCGCAAGCTCGACCCCCGACTCGATATCTGGCAGGTCTACGCCAAGAGCCACTTGCTGATGCCGGACGGTTCCATCCTGATTGCCGGTGAGGCGGTGGCTGAAGTGCTCAGGCGGTCACCGGGCATGGCCTGGTGCGCCTGGCTGTTCTCTGTCCAGATCTTCAAGGTGCGGCCCTTCCAGAGCCTCCTGGACCTCGGCTATGTGATCCTGTCGGACGTGCGGCCGATCTTCGGGTGCAAGAGCTGCGGTGCGCCAGCGCTGTGGGCTCGGCCATTCGTCTGGCTCGTGAAGACGACGAAGCGTCTCACGGGCCCGAAGGCTCACGCACCACACCGCCCGAACTTCACGCCGCTGGCCGCGACGGGTCAGGTCAAGCCGCGACCGCCGGTGCCACCACCCCCCTGATTGGCGCGGCAGCACGAGGCTACCGCGAATCCGGCCTCAGGCGGTCGTGCGCGCCGTGGCCAGCGAGAGCCGCCATCGCGAAACGACATCCGCCGGCATCGAGCGAAGCGTCGCCACCGCGGCGACCGCGAACATCAGCTTCGATGCCAGCGTGACCGTGTACGGCAGCCGGTGGACGAAGCCCGGGCTGACGACGGGCAGCACGACGAAGAAGTTCAGGCCCCAGATCGCACCGAGCGCGAGCAGCGCCATCGCATACGTCCGCGCCGCCGAGCCGTCCCGCAGGAAGCCGCTGCCTTTCGCGCCGGCCAGCAGAGCGACTCCCAGGGCCGCGGACAGCGCCATGTGCACGGCGAGGCCGGCGATGGCCGAGCCGGGCTCCAGGCGAACGGCCGTCGCGACGGCGCCCGCGATGCCCGCGGCATCGACGCCGGCCACGCTCGAGTACGCGCCCACGACGAACACCTCCGCCAGTCCACCTGCGAGTCCGATCGCGGCGCCTGCAGCGACCAGGTTCGCGCGGGCCTTGTCTTGAGGATGGATGTTCATGACGTTCTCTCGGTGGGTGGTTGAAAGGGCTAGGCGTTGTTCGGCGTGTTGAAGACGTCGACGGGTGCCGACCTGCCCGTGTACTTCTCGACGTCGGCCACCGCGGTATGTCCACAGTTGCCCTGCGCCAGCTTCGAGGTTCCGATGCCCAGCGTGAGATTGTTGACGTCGCCGTAGCGGCACAGGCTTCCAGGCCGCCGCGGATCGACGGGATCGAACCAGCCGCCTTCATTGATGCGGACCACGCCCGGGCGGATGTCGGCACTGATCGTCAGCCCGGCCAGGATCTGCCCGCGGTCGTTGAAGACGCGGACGATGTCGCCGTCGACGAGCTGCCGACTAGCCGCGTCCGCCGGATTCATCAGGCAGGGCTCCCGACCCGAGATGGCATAGGACGCCCGCAGCGACGTCCCGCACAGCTGCGAATGCAACCTGAACTTCGGATGGCTCGTGTCCACGTGCAACGGGTAGCGCGTGGTCGGGCCGCCGAGCCGTTCCGCCGGTTCCATCCAGGTGGGATGCGGTGGGCAATCGTCGTAGCCCATCTTCTCGATGACGTTGGAGAAGATCTCGATGCGACCCGAGGCCGTGCCCAAAGCGTTGAGCAAAGGATCCGCCCGAAAGTCGGCGTGGCTCACGTACGTCTCGGCCGCCGCCTCGATGGGAAAGGCCAACGCGTCGTTGCTGTTCCAGAACGCGTCGAAGATCGGCATCTCGATGGACTTCGCCCTCGCCTGCACCCGCGCGGCCTCGTAGAAGGAGCGGATCCAGTCCATCTCCGTCCGGCCCTGCGTGAACGCGGCCTTCGTGCCGAGGCGATCGGCGATGTCGGCGAAGATGTCGTAGTCGTTGCGGGCCTCGAACATCGGCTCGATCAGCTTCTTCATCGCCAGCAGGTGGGTGAGCGAATAGTCGCCGACCTGCTCGATGTCGTTGCGCTCGTACGAGGTCGTCGCGGGCAGGATGATGTCGGCGCGACGCGCCGTGGCCGTCCACTGGAAGTCGTGCACGATGAAGGTGTCCAGCTTCTGCCACGCCTTCACCATCTCGTTGCGATCCTGCTGGTGCGCGAAGGGATTGCCACCGACCCAGTACGCGAGCTTGACGTCTGGATAGATGCCGCGCGTGCCGTTGAAGTCGAACGTCTTGCCGGGGTTGAGCAGCATCTCGACCACGCGCGACACGGGAATGGTCGACGAGCCGCTCTTCGACAGCCAGTCGGCGCCAACGGTCGCAGCACCCCCATCGGCGATGCCGGCCAGCACGGGCCCGGTCGCGGCGGGCGACCCGCCGCTCGCG
>CAIMXF010000377.1 GCA_903845345.1 uncultured beta proteobacterium | reverse complement strand
CTGGCGCTGAAGTACGGCCGCAAGGTCAACGGCTTCGCGCCCGACGCGATGAAGGCGCTGACCACCGCGTCCTGGCCCGGCAACGTGCGCCAGCTGCACAACGTGGTCGAGCAGGTGACCGCGCTGGCCACCACGCCGCTGGTGCCGCTGGCGCTGGTGCAGCGCGCGCTGCGCGTGCCGAGCATGGAGGTGCTCAGCTACACCGAGGCGCGCACACGCTTCGAGCGCGACTACCTCGTCGGCCTGCTCAAGGTCACCGATGGCAACGTGGCCGACGCCGCGCGCCTTGCAGACCGCAACCGCACCGAGTTCTACCGGCTGATGCAGAAGCACGGCCTGACTCCGGGGTTGTTCCGCGGCGACGCCCCTGTCGCCGAATAGCGACAGGCAAAAGTCCTTTCGGATCAAGCACTTGCGTCATTGTGCAGTGCACACGTCGCCACAGCCCGACGGTTTTCGGCGAAATCCGACAGATGAACGACAGCTTGTCGCGACCCCCTCTTCCAAGTGATTGATTCACATAGCTTTTTCGTGTTGGCACGTGCATTGCGAATGGAGAGCAGTCCCACTGCTTCCCAGCTCGCCGATTCATGCCCCTGCCCGGACGTCGAAAGCGCCCTTTCCCCTCTGTAGCGATACGTTTCCTGCTCGTCTGCGCGACGCTCGCGTTCACGAGCCTGCAGGCGTGCGCGGCGCTGTTTGACGACGTCGGCGAACAGGCCCGCGCGCTGGCCGCGAAGCCCTTCGTCGCCCAGCCGAAGCCGGCCGCCCCGGCCGCCGACGACAAGCTGACCTACGACCAGTACCGCGACATCCGCTTCCGCCCCGACCGCTCGCTGTGGCGCGACCAGAACCTGCCGTTCGAGGTGCAGTTCTTCCACCCGGGCTTCGTCAACACGGAGACGGTGCAGATCAACGAGGTCGCGGCCGGCGGCACGTCGCACCCGATCGCGTTCGACACCGCCAACTTCGACTACGGCCACAACAAGACGCCGTCGAAAGCCCTGGCGTCGGGCTACGCGGGCTTTCGCGTGCACTTCCCGATCAACAACGCGGCCCACAAGGACGAGGTGATCGTCTTCCAGGGCGCGAGCTACTTCCGCGCGATCGGCAAGGAGCAGCGCTACGGGTTGTCCGCGCGCGGCCTGGCGGTCGACACCGTGGGCGCCGGCGCCGAGGAGTTCCCGCGCTTCACCGAGTTCTGGCTGGAGAAGCCGGCCGCAGACGCGAAGTCGCTGGCCATCACGGCGCTGATGGACTCGAAGAGCCTGACCGGCGTCTATCGCTTCGTGGTCACGCCGGGCCAGGACACGGTCGTCGACGTGCAGTCGCGCCTGTTCCTGCGCAAGGATGTCGCGACGCTTGGCATCGCGCCGCTCACCAGCATGTTCTTCTCCGGCGAGAACCAGCCGCAGCCAGGCGACTTCCGCCCCGAGGTGCACGACTCCGACGGCCTGATGGTGGAGACGGGCACCGGCGAATGGCTGTGGCGTCCGCTGAGCAATCCGAAGCGCATCCTGACGACCTCGTTCGCGATGCCCTCGCTGAAGGGCTTCGGCCTGATGCAGCGCGACCGCGCCTACACGAGCTACGAGGACGACGAGGCGCGCTACGAGCTGCGCCCGAGCGCCTGGATCACGCCGGTCGGCGACTGGGGCCCGGGCCGCGTGGAACTGGTGCAGCTCAACACCGTGGACGAGACCAACGACAACATCGTCGCCTACTGGGTGCCGGCGAAGCTGCCCGCGCCGGGTGAGCCGATCGATCTCTCGTACCGCCTGCGCTGGCAGGGCAACGACGAACAGCACCCGCCCGGCGCGTGGGTGACGCAATCGCGCAGCGGCCACAGCTTCGCGACGTTGGGCAAGGGCGAGGAGCAGCTGATCGTCGACTTCGCAGGGCCCGCGCTGGCCGCCTTGCCTGCGGACGCTGCCGTGAAGGCGATCGTCACGGGCGTCGCCAACGTGGACGTCGTCTCCACCAACTGCTACCGCAACGAGGCCGACGGCACGTGGCGCGTCGCGATCCGATTCAGGCAACGCAACGCCGACGAGCCCGTCGAGCTGCGCGCCTTTCTTCAGCATGGCAACGACATCCTGAGCGAAACATGGACACACGTCATACCTCCCCGATGAACACTTCCGAACGTGCCTCGACGATGCCGACCATCGTGCGCAGCCCCATGCTGCCGCGCGCGTGGAGCGGGTTCTGGAATGGCGTGCTCGGCAGATCGGAGCGCCACGTCACGCCGGAAGCGGCTGCGCTCGCCGCGAAGCCGCTCGCGTGGGAAAGCGCGGTGCGCGTGCGCCGTCGCGTGCTGCTGGCGCTGATCCTCGTGGCCACCGCGTTCGCCGCGATGGTGCTCGCGAGCGGCCAGCGCGAATTGCAGCATCCGATCCTGCAAGGCCTGCAGATCGGCCTGTTCGCGCTCCTGTTCGCCTGGGTCGCGGCGGGCTGCTTCACCGCGCTGATGGGCTTCTTCGTGCTGGTGCGCGGGGACAGGCATGCGATCTCCGCCGCCGACGCCGGCGACGCGCCGCTGCCGGCCGACGGCCGCACCGCGCTGATCATGCCGATCTGCCACGAGGACGTGGCCACCGTGTTCGCCGGCCTGCGCGCCACCGCCGCGTCGCTGGAGCGCAGTGGCGCGCTGCATGCGTTCGACATCTTCGTGCTGTCCGACAGCAAGGACGAGGCCGTCATCGCCGAGGAACGCGCCGCCTTCGCCGACCTGCGCGACGCTTTCGCCGGCCGCGGCAACGTGTTCTACCGCGTGCGCCGCGTTCGCACCAGGAAGAAGGCCGGCAACGTGTCCGACTTCTGCCGCCGCTGGGGCGCCCACTACAAGTACATGGTCGTGATGGACGCCGACTCGGTGATGAGCGGCGACTGCCTGCAGACGCTGGTACGCCTGATGGAAAAGCACCCGACCGCCGGCATCCTGCAGACCGCGCCCCAGGCCGTGGGCCATGCGACGCTGCATGCGCGCGCGCAGCAGTTCGCCGCCCGCGTGACGGGCAACCTGTTCACCGTCGGCATGCAGTACTGGCAGCTCGGCGAGGCGCACTATTTCGGCCACAACGCCATCATCCGCGTCAAGCCCTTCATGGCGCACTGCGGCCTCGCGCCGCTGGCCGGCGACGGCGCGTTCTCGGGCCACATCCTGTCGCACGACTTCGTCGAGGCCGCGCTGATGCGCCGCGCCGGCTATCACGTGTGGCTGGTCGCCGACCTGGTGGGCAGCTACGAGCAGCAGCCGCCGCACCTGCTGGCCGAGCTGCAGCGCGACCGCCGCTGGTGCCAGGGCAACCTGCAGAACGCGCGCCTGATCGCCGAGCCGGGGCTGCACGCGGTGCACCGCGGGATGCTGGCCACGGGCGCGATGTCCTACGTCTCGGCGCCGCTGTGGCTGCTGTACGTGGTGCTGGGCGCGCTGCTGTGGCTGGTGGGCGGCAACGTGCTGTTCACGCCCGAAGGCACGCTGGCCGTCGGCATCCCGGGCCTGTGGGCCGGCACGTTGACGATGCTGGTGCTGCCGCGCCTGCTGGGCGTCGCTGCCGTCTTCATGCGCCGCGAGACCGGCCGCTTCGGCGGCGGCTCCAAGCTCGTGGTCAGCGCCGTCCTCGAAGCCGCGCTGGCGATGCTGCTGGCGCCGTTGCGCATGGTCGCGCACACGCTGTTCGTGGTCGGCGCGATGACCGGCTGGAAGCTGGAATGGAAGTCGCCTCCGCGCGAGGCCAACGACGTCTCCTGGACCGAAGCCGCGCAGCGCTTCGCGCCGGTCAGCCTGGTCGTCACGGCCATCGCCTGCGCGATGAGCCTGGCCGGCTCGTCGGCCGTGCTGTGGATGATGCCCGTCGGCCTGCCGCTGGTGCTGGCGGTGCCGTTCACGGTGCTGACCGGCAGCACCACGCTGGGCGAGCGCGTGCGCCGCGCGCGCCTGCTGCTGGTGCCCGAGGAATCGTCGTCGCCCACCGTGTTGCGCCAGGCCTGGAGCTTCGCGAAGATGACCCCGGCGGCGCTGCGCCGCCTCGTCACCGCTTGAGACGAACGTCACGCGGCGGCCGGCCGCGTGGAGGCGCCCGCCTCGTACAATGCGAGCTTGGCGGCGCCTTCGGGCGCCGCTGTTGCGGGTGCCTGCCGGGCGCCCATGTCTTCCACAGCCCCTGGATCTACACCATGCACCGCTGTGTTTCGCTCTCCCTCTCGCTGGCGCTGGCCGCGCTCTCGATGGCCGACGCCTGCGCGCAGAACGCGCAGACGCTGGGCCCGGTCGAGTCGACGCAGGCCACCCAGCAGGCCGCGCAGAACAACCAGGCCGCGCAGGCGGCCGCGCTGGCCTCACTCCAGTCCTCGCAGGCGACGGTGGACGGGCAGTCGATCCAGCGCAACTTCCCGCAGCGGGCGTTGCGCGGCACGATCGTCTTCGGCACGCCGCCGTTCATCCAGCTCGATGGCAACGCCACGCAGATGGCCGCGGCCTACCGCGTCCACGGCTACAACAACCTGCTGCTGATGTCGGGCCAGCTGGTCGGCGTGGAAGGCGACGTCGACTTCGCCCTGGACGTCAGCGGCCAGGTCTACGAGGTCTGGCTGCTGACGCCGGCCGAGGCCGCGAAGAAGCCCTGGCCGCACACGCCCGCCCAGGCTGCCGCGTGGACCTTCGACCCGATCGCGCAGACCTGGACCAAGCCCTGAGGCACGGCGCGCCGTGACGGCGCGCGCGTCTCCCATCCGAATTCGACGGCCTCGCGACGAGGCCACGCGCGACCTCTCGCGCAGGAGCACACCATGACCAAGAAGGTCTTCATCCGCACGTTCGGCTGCCAGATGAACGAGTACGACTCGGACAAGATGGCCGACGTGCTGCACGCGGCCGACGGCTACGAGAAGACGGACGACGTCGAGCAGGCGGACCTCGTGCTGTACAACAGCTGCTCGGTGCGCGAGAAGGCCGCCGAGAAGATGTTCTCCGACCTCGGCCGCATCAAGCACCTGAAGGCCAGGGGCGTGCTGATCGGCGTGGGCGGCTGCGTGGCGAGCCAGGAAGGCGCGGCGATCGTCGAGCGCGCGCCCTACGTCGACCTCGTGTTCGGCCCGCAGACGCTGCACCGGCTGCCCAAGATGATCGCCGACCGCCGCGCGTTCTCGAAGGCGCAGGTCGACATCAGCTTCCCCGAGATCGAGAAGTTCGACCACCTGCCGCCGGCGCGCGTGGAGGGCGCGAGCGCGTTCGTGTCGGTGATGGAGGGCTGCTCCAAGTACTGCACCTACTGCGTGGTGCCGTACACGCGCGGCGAGGAGGTGTCGCGGCCGTTCGACGACGTGCTCACCGAGGTGGCCGGCCTCGCCGACCAGGGCCTCAAGGAGATCACGCTGCTGGGCCAGAACGTCAACGCCTACCGCGGCCGGATGGGCGACACCAGCGAGACCGCCGACTTCGCGCTGCTGCTGGAGACCATCGCCGAGTTTCCCAGCATCGAGCGCATCCGCTTCACCACCAGCCATCCGAAGGAGTTCGGCCAGCGCCTGATCGACGCCTACGCGCGCGTGCCCAAGCTCGTGAACCACCTGCACCTGCCCGTGCAGCACGGCTCCGACCGCATTCTGTCGGCGATGAAGCGCGGCTACACGGCGCTCGAGTACAAGAGCACGATCCGCAAGCTGCGCGCGGTGCGTCCCGACATCCGGCTGTCGACCGACTTCATCGTCGGCTTTCCCGGCGAGGAAGACGAAGACTTCGACAAGCTGATGAAGCTGGTCGACGACGTCGTCTTCGACGCGTCCTTCAGCTTCATCTACAGCCCGCGCCCCGGCACCCCGGCCGCGAACCTGCTCGATCCGACGGCGTCCAGCGTCAAGCTCAAGCGCCTGCAGCACCTGCAGGCCGCGCTCGAGGCCAACGTGCTGCGCTTCAGCGAGGCCATGGTCGGGCAGACGCACCGGATCCTGGTCGAAGGCCGCAGCCGCAAGAGCGCCGACGACCTGATGGGCCGCACCGAGTGCAACCGCATCGTCAACTTTCCGGCGGGGCCGAACGGCGCGCGGCTGGCGGGTCAGCTGATCGACGTCAACATCACGGCCGCGTATCCGCACTCCCTGCGCGCGGAAGTGGTGACGACGGACTCGATGGCCGCGGCCTGAGTCGCCGCCAGCCCTAGGGGGTTCCACCAGGGGGCGTGAGAAATCTCGCGAACGGGGCGCCGCCGAGCAGCGTTTCGATGCCTTTGAAGGCTTGCGTTCAAACATCGCGCGCGCGATTGCCCTTATCCTGGGCCGCTCGATTCGAAAGGAGCGCGCGCGCATGAACGCGATTGTCCGGATGCTCGCCGTTTATGCAGGACTGTCCCTGCTGTTGTGTGCGATGACCCACCTGGAATGGTCTCCGCTTCAACCCAACGGTTTCGGGCAGTGGCTCGCGCTGTTCCTGCTGATCTTCCCGCCGCCGTCGCGGCCGAGTTCCTCGGCGAACGCCTGTTCGGCAAGCGTGCGACGATCGCTCCCGAAGAGACCAGCCACAGCGATTGCCCTTGGAGCCGCGTCGCGACGAGCGTGCTGGTGGTCGTGGCGACCATCGGTGTCGTGATGGGCGCGGCGTGGTGGCTGTCGCATCCGGCGGCCGCGGCCTGAAGGCGCGGCCTCAGCTCGCGGGAAGCTGTCCTTCATCAACGGATGGAGCGCCCTGAACCGCGAATGGCGCGCCATCAACGCCGCGCGCCGCGCCGGCATGGCAGAACGCGAGCACCGCCGACCCGGGCCGCGGCAGGAAGCGGTCGCTGCACGGGACAACGACGCCCGACGTGCCCAGCGAGACGAAGCCGTCGCCGGGCGCGGTCGCGCCCATGCCCGCCGCGCTGGCCGCGTTGTCGCCGCCGCCGGCGATGACGAGGCCGGCGTTCAATCCGAAGCCGTCGGCGACGTTCCTGTTCAATCGACCCGGCGGCGCGCTGCCCTCGACCAGCGCCGGCATCTGCGCGCGCGTCAAGCCGCAGGCCGCGAGCAGTTCGTCCGACCCGTCGCACGCGCCGACGTCCAGCCAAAGCGTGCCCGACGCATCGGAACAGTCGCCGAAGAATTCGCCGCTCGGCTTGAAACGCAGCCAGTCCTTGGGCAGCAGCACCTTGACGGTCTTCGCGAAGACCTGCGGCGGGTGGTCGTGCACCCACAGCAGCTCGGGCGCGGTGAAGCCGGGCATCGCCCGGTTGCCGGCGACCTGCGCGAGCCGCGGCACGCGCTCCGTCAACTCCGCGCACTGCGGCTCGCTGCGCCCGTCGTTCCACAGCATCGCCGGATGCAGCACTTCGCCGGCGGCGGCGAGCAGCACCGCGCCATGCATCTGGCCCGACAACCCGATCGCGCGCACCGCGCGCATCGCGCCCGCGTGCCCGCGCACAAGCTCGGCCAGCGCGATCGTGAGCGCGCGCCACCAGTCGGCGGGCGACTGCTCGCTCCACTGCGGATGCGGCCGCGAGACCTCCAGCGGCGCGCTCTGCTGCGCGACGATGCGGCCGTCGTCAGCCAGGAGAACCGCCTTGAGCGCCGAAGTTCCAAGGTCGATGCCGAGATACATCGATGGGTATCCGCGAGGCCGAAACGCACGGCCGACTGCCTGCGGAAATCCGTCGGCGTCATGCCCTTGATCTCGAGGAAGCGGCGGTTGACGTTGGCGACGTCGTTGAAGCCGACCTCGTAGCAGATCGTCGTCACGTAGCGGTCGGTGTCCGTCGGCAGCTGGCACGCCTTGCTGATGCGCATGCGGTTGACGAAGTCGGTGAACGTGTTGCCCGTCG
>CAIMXF010000376.1 GCA_903845345.1 uncultured beta proteobacterium | reverse complement strand
TATGGAGGAGAAAGTTATGGCAAAAGAAGTCGTCGGCTTTATCAAGCTGCAAGTTCCCGCTGGTGCTGCGAACCCATCGCCACCTATTGGTCCTGCGCTCGGTCAGCGTGGTCTGAACATCATGGAATTCTGCAAGGCGTTCAACGCCCAGACGTCCTCGATGGAACCCGGCCTGAAGCTGCCGGTCGTGATCACGGCCTTCGCTGACAAGTCGTTCACGTTCGTGCTGAAGTCGCCTCCGGCGACCGTGCTGATCAAGCGCGCCATCAAGCTCGACAAGGGCTCGTCGCGTCCGAACGCCGACAAGGTCGGCAAGATCACGCGCACCCAGCTCGAAGAGATCGCCAAGATCAAGACCAAGGACCTGACGGGCGCCGACCTCGACGCGCAAGTCAAGACCATCGCCGGCACCGCCCGCTCGATGGGCGTCACCGTGGAAGGAGTCTGAACATGGCCAACCTCACCAAGCGCCAGAAGGCCATGCAAGGCAAGGTCGCTGACTCGCAGAAGCTGTACGCGATCATCGACGCCCTGGCCATCGTCAAGGAATGCGCCACCGCCAAGTTCGACGAGTCGATCGACGTCGCCGTCCAGCTGGGCATCGACGCCAAGAAGTCGGACCAGGTCGTCCGCGGCGCCGTCGTGCTGCCGCACGGCACCGGCAAGACCAAGCGCGTCGCCGTGTTCGCCCAGGGCGCCAAGGCTGAAGAAGCCCGCGCCGCCGGCGCCGACGTCGTCGGCATGGAAGACCTGGCCGAGCAGGTCAAGGCCGGCAACCTGAACTTCGACGTCGTGATCGCCTCGCCGGACACGATGCGCATCGTCGGTACCCTGGGCCAGATCCTGGGCCCGCGCGGCCTGATGCCGAACCCGAAGGTCGGCACGGTCACGCCGGACGTCGCCACGGCCGTCAAGAACGCCAAGGCCGGCCAGGTGCAGTTCCGCGTCGACAAGGGCGGCATCGTGCACGGCACGATCGGCCGTCGCTCGTTCGACTCCGACAAGCTCAAGGAAAACCTGGCGGCGCTGGTCGATGCGCTGGCCAAGGCGAAGCCGGCGGCGAGCAAGGGCGTCTACCTGCGCAAGATCGCCGTGTCCTCGACGATGGGCGTGGGCGTTCGCGTCGACACCCAGTCGCTGACCGCGTAATTTCGATTTGAAGCGTCCGCGCAATTAAGTCTTGGCGCGCGGGGGTTGAAAGAATTGGTGGGCTGTCCGTTCGACGCGCAAGCGAAGAGCGGGCAGGCCATCCAAGACCGCTGGCCGGGCCTGGGCTCCGACGGGACGCAAGTCCTCGACGAACCCGGTTCTTAAAACGGCAAGGGAGAGATCCCGAGCCGAGCCAGCGCAGATGGCGGTCCCGCCCGAACTGAAGAAGCAGTGGAATGCGTGCTCGAGCGATGCGAATCGTCGGGCACGGGTGAAGCGGTAGAGCAGTGAAGGCAAGGTCGCTGAATCCCGGTGTGCGGGAGAGGCCTTCGAAGAAGGTGTCGAACGCACGTTTCAATGTGAGGAGTAGACCTTGAGTCTCAATCGCAACGAGAAGGCGGCAGTCGTCGCAGACGTCGCAGCGCAAGCTGCACGTTCGCAGACGCTGGCATTGGCCGAGTACCGTGGCCTCACCGTCGAGCATTTGAACAAGCTGCGCGTCGAAGCGCGGGCCAAGGGTGTGTATCTTCACGTGCTGAAGAACACCCTGGCTCGTCGCGCCGTCGCCGGCACGCCGTTCGAAAGCGCGTCGGAGAGCATGGTCGGCCCGCTGATCTATGGTTTTTCGGAAGACGCGGTCGCCGCGGCAAAGGTCATCGCCGACTTCGCCAAGACGAACGACAAGCTGGTTCTGAAGGGTGGTTCCTACGCTGGCAAGGCGCTGAACGTCGAAGGTGTGAAGGCTCTGGCCAACATCCCGTCGCGCGAAGTCCTGCTGTCGCAGATCGCCAACCTGCTGCAATCGCCGATCGCCAGCTTCGCCCGCGTCATCGACGCGGTCGCGAAGAGCAAGGGCGGCGGCGCCGAAGCTGCTGCCCCGGCGGCCGACGCGGCTCCGGAAGCCCCGGCGGCCGACGCAGCACCCGCTGCAGCCTGATCACACATTCATTTCACTGTTTTAGTTAGGAAATCAAAATGGCATTCGACAAGGACGCTTTCATCACCGCTCTCGACGGCATGTCCGTCATGGAACTCAACGACCTGGTCAAGGCGATCGAGACGAAGTTCGGCGTGTCGGCCGCGGCAGTCGCCGTCGCCGGTGGCGGCGGCGCCGGCCCGGCCGCTG
>CAIMXF010000375.1 GCA_903845345.1 uncultured beta proteobacterium | reverse complement strand
CCGTGATCTCGCGCATGTAGGGCGAGCGGTATTCCGGATTCGCCTTCGACAGGTTGCCCGTGATGCCGGCAATGCGTTCCGCGTAAGGCCGGGCCGCGCGCATGCGTTCCTGCGCCTTGCGCATCTTGGACGCGGCGACCATTTCCATCGCCTTCGTGATCTTGCGGGTGTTCTCCACCGACTTGATCTTGCCGCGTATTTCCTTTCCTACCGCCATGACGGTGCTCCTTGGAAGAGTGTCGTGGTGGGGACGGTCAGGCGAACGACTTCTTGAACGCGGTGATGGCGGCGCGCAGCTCGTCTTCGGCGGCCTTGCAGGCCTTGGCGAATTCGATCTTCTCCGGCTTGTCCGAGTCCTTGAACTTGGTCGTCCACTTCGCGCCGTTCTTCTCCAGCGTGGCCAGCAGCGCGGCGTGGTTGGACTTCAGGTGCTGGTGCAGGCCGTGCTCGAACGGCAGCACTTGCTTGATCGTCAGCGAATCCATGAAGTCGTTGTTCACGGCGAACAGCGTGGCGGCCATCAGGCTGATGGGCAGCGGCGAGTACTGGTTCTGCTTGAGCAGTTCGGTGACGCGCGCGCCACGATCGAGCTGCTTGCGGGTGGCTTCGTCCAGGTCGGACGCGAATTGCGCGAACGCAGCCAGCTCACGGTACTGCGCGAGGTTGGTACGGATGCCGCCCGACAGGCCCTTGATCAGGTTGGTCTGCGCAGCGCCGCCGACGCGCGACACCGAGATGCCGGCGTTGATGGCGGGCCGGATGCCGGCGTTGAACAGGCTGGTTTCCAGGAAGATCTGGCCGTCGGTGATCGAGATCACGTTCGTCGGGACGAAGGCGGACACGTCGCCGGCCTGCGTCTCGATGATGGGCAGCGCGGTCAGCGAGCCGGTCTTGCCCTTGACTTCGCCCTTGGTGAACGCTTCGACGTAGTCGGCGTTCACGCGCGCGGCGCGCTCGAGCAGGCGGCTGTGGAGATAGAACACGTCGCCGGGGAAGGCTTCGCGGCCCGGCGGGCGGCGCAGCAGCAACGAGACCTGGCGGTAGGCCACGGCCTGCTTGGACAGGTCGTCATACACGATCAGCGCGTCTTCGCCGCGGTCGCGGAAGTACTCGCCCATCGTGCAGCCCGAATACGCCGAGACGTATTGCATGGCGGCCGATTCGGCGGCGGTGGCGGCCACGACGATCGTGTACTCCAGCGCGCCGTTGGCTTCGAGGGCGCGCACGACGTTCTTCACCGTCGACGCCTTCTGGCCGATGGCGACGTACACGCAGGTCATGTTCTGACCCTTCTGGTTGATGATCGCGTCGATCGCCACGGCGGTCTTGCCGGTCTGGCGGTCGCCGATGATCAGCTCGCGCTGGCCGCGGCCGACGGGCACCATCGAGTCGATCGACTTCAGGCCGGTCTGCACCGGCTGGTCGACGGACTGGCGCGCGATCACGCCCGGAGCCACCTTCTCGATGACGTCCGTCAGCTTGGTGTTGACCGGGCCCTTGCCGTCGATCGGGGCGCCCAGGGCGTTGACCACGCGGCCACGCAGCTCGGGGCCGACCGGCACCTCCAGGATGCGGCCCGTGCACTTGACGGTGTCGCCCTCGGAGATGTGCTCGTACTCGCCCAGGATGACGGCGCCGACGGAGTCACGCTCGAGGTTCAGCGCCAGGCCGTAGGTCGGCTGGCCGTCCTTGGTGGCCGGGAACTCGAGCATTTCACCCTGCATCGCGTCGGACAGGCCGTGCACGCGGCAGATGCCGTCGGTGACGGAGACGACCGTGCCCTGGTTGCGGATGTCGGACGACGCCCCCAGGCCTTCGATGCGGCTCTTGATCAGTTCGGAAATTTCAGCGGGATTCAATTGCATGACTTAGCTCCCAAAGGTGAGGCCGCGAGGCCGCCTGGGTTGAAGGGCGATTCTGTGCGAGCGGGCCGGCTCTTTAGTGCGTCAGCGCGGTGCGCATCTGCGCGAGGCGGGCGACGATGGAGGTGTCGAGCACCTCGTCGCCGACCGTCACGCGCACGCCGCCGATCAGCGACGAGTCGACCGAGACCGTGGACTTGAGCTGACGGCCGAAGCGCTTCTCGAGCACCTTGGCGAGGTCGGCCTGCTGCTTGTCGTCGAGCGGGAACGCGCTGACGATGTGCGCATCGGCCACGCCGCCGCGGTCGTTGACCAGCGCGCGGAACTGCGACGCGATCTCGGGCAGCACGGACAGGCGGCCGTTGTCGATGACGACATTGAGCAGGTTCGTCAGCTTCGGGCTGAGGTCGCTGCCGGCGAGGCCGGACACGAGCTTGAAGACCTGTTCGTCGGTGACCTTCGGGTCGGCGGCGAACTGGCGCAGGCCGGCGTCGCCGGCGATGCCGGCGAGCGCGTCCAGCTGGGCCACGAGCTGCGCGCCGTCGGCGGCGGTACTCGACTGGAACAGCGCCGCGGCGTAGGGCCGCGCGATGGTGGAGGGCTCGGCCATGGTCTTACAGCTCGGTCTGCAGGCGGCTCAGCAGCTCGGCGTGGACGGCCGGGCTCACTTCGCGGCGCAGGATCTGCTCGGCGCCCTTGACGGCGAGAGCGGCGACCTGGTCGCGCAGCGCGTCGCGCGCCTTGGCCGATTCCTGCTGCGCCTCGGCTTGCGCCTGGGCAACGATCTTCGCGGCTTCCTCGGTCGCCTTGGACTTGGCGTCCTCGACGATCTGCAGCGCCAGGCGTTCCGCGGCTGCCAGACGCGCGGCGGCGTCGTTGCGCGCGGCGCCGAGTTCGGCCTCGATGCGCTTGTTCGCGCTGGCGAGTTCGCTGCGGGCCTTGTCGGCAGCCGACAGGCCTTCGGCGACCTTGCGCGCGCGCTCGTCCAGGGCCGCCGTGATGGGCGGCCAAATGAACTTCATCGTGAACCCGACCAAGATCAGGAACACGATCATCTGGATGATCAGGGTTGCGGTGATGCTCACGTTATTGCCTCGAAAGCCGTTGTAAGGGGCGGCTCGCCGGAACCACTTCAGTGAAACCGGTCGCGCCGACGACTTCAGTGCAGGGTCGGATTACTTGCCGACGACTTGCGACAGCTGAGCCAGGAACGGGTTCGACGTGGTGAACCACAGGGCGATGCCGAGGCCGATGATGAACGAGGCGTCGATCAGGCCGACGAGCAGGAACATCTTCGTTTGCAGTTCGCCCATCAGTTCAGGCTGGCGCGCAGCCGACTCGAGGTACTTGCTGCCCATGATGCCGATGCCGATACAAGCACCGCAAGCGCCCAGACCAATGATGATGCCGGCGGCCAGGGCGACGTAGCTGATGAGTTCCATGTTGACTCCAGTTGAGAAATTGAGAAAAGGGGAGAAATTGTTCGAGCGGCACAGGCCGCGTCACCGGTCGCCCGGCGACGCGCGGTGTTCAGTGCGCGTCGTGGGCTTGTCCGATGTAGACGAGGGTCAACATCATGAACACGAAGGCCTGCAGCGTGATGATCAGGATGTGGAAGATCGCCCACGCCGTGCCGGCAAGAATTTGCAGCAGGGCCAGGCCGAAGCCGCCCGCCGTGAAGGTGAACGCGCCTCCGAGCAGGGCGATCAGCAGGAAGATCAGTTCGCCGGCGTACATGTTGCCGTACAGCCGCATGCCATGCGAGACCGTCTTGGCGACGAACTCGATGATCTGCATGATGAAGTTGAGGAAGCCCAGCGCAACGGCCGCGATCGGGTTCTTGCTGGTGCCGAACGGCGCCACGACCAGTTCATGCGCCCAACCGCCGGCGCCCTTGATCTTGATGTTGTAGTACAGGCAGGCGATCAGCACGCCGACCGACAGGCCCATCGTGACCGAAATGTCGGCCGTCGGCACGACGCGCAGATGCGCCTCGGGGTCGCCCGAGATGTGCTGGAACAGGAACGGCAGCAGGTCGACCGGCAGCAAGTCCATCGCGTTCAGCAGGAAGATCCAGATGAACACGGTGAGCGCCATCGGCGCGACCAGCTTGCGGCTGGTGGCGTTGTGCACGATGGCCTTGGCCTGGCTGTCCACCATCTCGATCAGGAACTCCATGGCCGCCTGGAAGCGGCCCGGCACGCCCGAAGTGACGCGACGTGCCGCGAACAGGCCGAGCACCAGGAACACGAGGCCCAGCACCGAGGAGAACACCACCGAGTCCCAGTGGACGACGTGGAAGTTCACCGGGGCCGAACTCTCGATGTTCGAGAGGTGGGTCAGGTGATGCTGGATGTATTCACCGGAGGTCGGTGCGTGCTCTTCTGCGGCCATGTGGTGTCCGTAGCTTCCCGATCAGTTCTTCAACGCGAGCGCCACGCGAGCGCCACCCAATACACAGTCAGACACCCGGCCAGCGCGACCAGCAGTGCCGGCCACACCACCGGGTGCAGCACCCGGATGGCGCCGACAAGCATCGCCACCGAGCAGACAATCTTCGCCGATTCCCAACCCAGCAGGCCCAGCGCCGTGGCCATCGGCGATCGGCTGTCCGCCATCCGCGTCGCGCCGCGCGCCATCAGCGCGCCGGGACCGATCGCGGTGGCAGCGCCATACAACGCCGACCACAACGCAGGCAACCCGAACATCAGCCCGACCAGCAGCGAAACGACCGCGCCGGCCTCGGCCTGCACCAGCACCACCCGCCACGGAGACGGCGCGTTGCGCTGGTCGCGAAACGCCTGGGCCTCCGTTGCCGACAAGCGGCGCGGCAGCGGGTCCTCGTCATCCCAGTTCGCAGCCTTCAACCCCGGGCGTCCGACGACATCGCCGGACTGCTCGACTGTTTTTTCTTGCTGCGGTGCGGAACTCGGAGAACTCATGGGTGTCGGACTCGGGTTGCGTTCACTCGGTCTTGCTTGAACGCGGCCCGCGTCGTGACTCCCCGCGGTTACCGGACAAGTTGCCCCCGGCTCATCTTGCGATTCCCCGGGAAAAACCTGCATTAGTTGAACTAAGCCTGTCGATTCTAACCCGAACAGGTGCGCCAACGCCACCCCGGCGCGTCACGCACCCGGACAGGCTGCCCCGGGCGTGGCGCGGCCGAAGCACGCCAGACTTTCGGCGCGCTGACGTGTCGCGCGCGTCGGCGGCCCCGACGCGGGAACGCGCGGCCGGCGAGCCCGGCCGCGACGATTTACACGGCGCTCGACGACGCCTCTCGATCGGTCAGAATCCCCGGCACCCACGCGCCGCCAACCAGGTTCCGACCCATGCTTCACGCTCCCACGCTCGTCACCGCCGCCGGCGGCCCCACCTTCTCGCGCATCGTCGCCGGCGCCTGGCGCATGGGCGACTGGAACTTCAGCGTCGAAGAGCGGGTACGCTGGATCGAGGGCTGCCTCGACCTGGGCATCACCACCTTCGACCACGCCGACATCTACGGCCACTACGGCTGCGAAGCCTTGTTCGGCGAGGCGCTGGCCGCGGCGCCGCGGCTGCGCGAGCGCGTGCAGATCGTCACCAAGTGCGGCATCCGCATGGTGTCCCCGGCGCGGCCCGAACATCGCCTCGGCCACTACGACACCTCGGCCGCGCACGTCGAGCGTTCGGTCGACAACTCGCTCGCCGCGCTGCGCACCGACCATCTCGACGTGCTGCTGATCCACCGCCCCGACGCCTTGATGGACGCCGACGCGCTCGCGGCCTGCTTCGAACGGCTGCGCGCGGCCGGCAAGGTGCGCCACTTCGGCGTCTCCAACTTCACGCCGTCGCAGTTCGCGCTGCTGCACAGGCGCATCCCGCTGGTCACCAACCAGGTCGAGGCCTCGCCGCTGCACATCGCGCCGTTCTACGACGGCACGCTGGACCAGGCGCAGGATCTCGGCGTCGCGCCGATGATCTGGTCGGCGCTCGCCGGCGGCCGACTGTTCACCGGCAGCGACGCCGACGCGCAGCGCGTGCGCGGCGTGCTCGCGCGCATCGCCGGCACGCGCGGCGTCAGCGTCACGACGCTGGTCTACGCGTGGCTGCTGCGCCATCCCGCGCGCCTGATCCCGCTCACCGGCTCGCGCCGCCTCGACGCGATGCGCGAGGCCGTCGCCGCGCTGGACGTCGAGATCGACGCGCAGACCTGGTACGAGATCTGGGTGGCCGGCAACGGCGCGCCGGCGCCCTGACGACTCGCGTTGCGCATCGCGCATCGCAACTCCAGGTCGAGAGGGTCGCGACGCCAGCACGACGCGTGACGCCCCTGCTCGTATCGCCGGTTGATGTCGGAATCGACATGCGGCCGACACATTGTTGAGGTGAGGTGTGGCCGGCGATTCACGCGTTCGTCGCGGCGATGCGCCGTCGACGGACTCGTAGCATTCCTGCATCGGTGACGCGTATCGTCGCCTCGCAAGAATTCGCATGTCACTCACCACGATCTCCATCGCCACGCCAACGTCCACCAACGCGCATCGCACGGCGCGCAACGAGGCGGCCAGCCGCACCAGCAGCTCTGGCACGACGCTGGGCAGCGTCGAGACGGCCGTCGGCGACGGCGCAAGTGCCACGGTGTCGTTCAGCGAGAAGGCGTTGAACGCGCTCGAGCAGATCGGCAAGACCGCGTGGACTTCGGTCGAAGACGGCAGCGCCAGCGTCGCGAAAGCGGCGCGCGCCGCGCTGGCCGACGTGGAGGGCCTGGCGAGCGACGCCTGGAGCGCGGTCAAGCGAGGCGTCGCGGATGTCGAGCAGTTCGGCAAGGCCGCGGCCGAGGATGTGACCGACGGTGTCGAGGACGCGATCTCCACCGCGAAGACGGACGCGACGACGCTCGGGCACTACGCGGGCGTCGCGCTCGACGCGACGACCAACGCGGCCTCGGTGGTCACCAGCGACACCGTGATGGCTGCCTCGACGGTCGGCGGCAAGGCCTTGTCCCAGCTGCTCTGAGACGACGCGCCGCTTCAGGCCGCGGCGTCCCTGAACGCGAGCACCACGCGCCGCGTCGAGGCCGACTTCTTCTCGATCCTTTTCACGACGAGCGCGCCGATCTCGGACGTGTTGGACACGTGCGTGCCGCCGCACGGCTGCAGGTCGACGCCTTCGATCTCGAGCAGCCGCACGCGGCCAGAGCCGCGCGGTGGCTGCACGCTCATGCTGCGCACGAGGCCGGGGTTGGCGTCGAGTTCGGCATCGGTGATCCAGCGCTGCGACACCGGATGCGCCTCGGCCACGAGCCGGTCGAGGCCGTCCTCGATCGCCGCCTTGTCCAGCGGATCGGTCATGTGGAAATCGAGCCGCGCGTACTCCGCGGTGATCGAGCAGCCGTCCACCGGATGCGGGATCAGCGCGCACAGCAGGTGCGTGGCGGTGTGGAAGCGCATGTGGGCGCGGCGTCGGTCGACGTCGATGCGCGCGTGCACCGTCGCGCCGACCGCGAACGCCGCGAGATCGGCAGCGTCGGCCAGCACGTGCACCACGTCGCCGGG
>CAIMXF010000374.1 GCA_903845345.1 uncultured beta proteobacterium | reverse complement strand
GATCGACGGCGCCGCGCCTCTGCTGCGCGCGTTCGCGCACCGCGGCGTCGCCGACGAGGCGCGGCGCCGGCTCGACGCGCTGCTGGCCGAGCCGGCGCCGTTCCCGCTCGCCCCGGTGCTGGCGTCGGCACCGCCGATCGCGATGTGTGCGCCCATCGCCGCGCGGCTCGCGCCGGGCGCGCGCATCGCGATCGTGGGGCCCTCGGGTTGCGGCAAGACGACGCTCGTCGAGACGCTGATGGGCCTGCGCGAGGCCGTGCCCGGCGCGATCCGCATCGGCGGTCGTGACGTCGCGACCTTGCCGCCCACCGCCTTGCGCGACACCTTCGCCTGGCTGCCGCAGGACGCCGCGCTGATCGCCGGCAGCGTGCGCGAGAACCTGGCGCTCGCCGGCGACGTCGACGAGGCCGCGCTCTGGCGCGCGCTGTCCGACGCCGCGCTGGCCGAGCGCGTGCGCGCGCTGCCGCAGGGACTCGACACCTGGCTCGGCGCGGACGGGGCGCGGCTGTCCGGCGGCGAGCGCCGCCGCCTCGCGCTGGCGCGCGCCTACCTGCGCCACGCGCCCTGGCTGCTGCTCGACGAGCCCACCGCGGGCCTGGACGACGCCACCGGGGCCGCGGTGCTGGCTGCGCTGGCCGCGCGGCTGGACACCACCGGCCAGGGGCTCATCATCGTGACGCACCGCGCGACCGCGACCGCGCTGTGCGAGCGGGTGCTGGCCTTCGACGCGCCGTCCGCCGCGGCCGATCGCGTCGTCCGCGCGGCCTGACCCGCGCCGGCCGGCCGCGCTGTTACGCGCCATTCACCGAGCGTTACCGAGCGATGCGGAGCATTGTTCGTCGCGAGCGCACGCCTGCCTAAGCTGGAGGCCTTCACAAGGCCAAGCGCAAAGGACTGCCCTCATGTTCGCCACCCCTGCTTCCGTCCCGTCGCCCTCGACCCTGCGCCGCGCCGTCGAACCCGCCACGCGTTCGAGCGAACTGGCACAGGCGAACGCGCACATCCGCCGCGTCGCTGACATGCTCGCGCTGGTGGCGGACGCGTTCCCGGTGCATCGCCGCCTGGTGCACGCCGGCGATGCCATCCACCAGGCGGGGCAGGTGTTCACGCACCTGTGCGTCCTCAATTCGGGCTTCGTGAAGATGGTCAACCTGTCGGCCGACGGGCGCGACCAGATCGTCGGCCTGAAGTTTCGCGGCGACTGGCTGGGGTTCGACGGCATCGCCGGTGCGGTGCACGACTGCGACGCGATCGCGCTCGACACCGGCGAGGTCTGGGCCATTCCCTACGACGCGCTGCTGGCCGCCTGCGCCGCGCGGCCGCGCCTGATGGCGGCGGTGCACGACGCGATGAGTCGCGAGATCGTGGGCGATCGCAATTCGCTGATGTCGGTGTGCACGTTGCCCGCCGATGCGCGCGTCGCTGACTTCCTGCGCACGTGGGCGCAGTCGCTGGCACTGCGCGGGCTGCGAACCGACCAGATCATGTTGCGCATGACGCGCGCGGAGATCGGCAGCTATCTCGGCCTGACGCTGGAGACGGTGAGTCGCGCCCTGTCGCGCCTGGCGCGTGAGCAACTGATCCACTTCGCGGACAAGGGACGGCGCGACATCCGCATTCCTGATGTCGGGGCGTTGGATGGATTCGTGCAGCAGTGCCTGGCGCCTGCGGTGGCGACGTTGCAGTGATCTTCGCCTTTGCGGGCCTGCGCGCCTGCGACACCGCCACCGGAACCCCGGACGCGACAGCGGCGCGCCAGCGGGCAGCCGGCGTCCGGGGCGGTGTCGCGCTGGCTGCTGCCGCGCTGGCCGCGGGTCGCGAACACGCGCGCCGACCAGGATGAGGGTGCGGCGGGACGCGGAGTGAGCGATGGCCGCGATGGCTCCCACCGTGCGCCGGAACGGCCGATCGCCTGGTCAGTCGTTGCCGCCTCGCTGCCGCGCCGAGCCGGGCTCCGCGGTCCTGCGATGCTGCTCGGCGAGCACGCTGTCCGGAATCACGTTGGACATCGCCGCCGACACCTTGTTCTTCCAGTCGGCCACCACGCGATCCTGGCCCTTCTTCATCGCCTCGTAGCCGTCGCGGGCGACATCGGCGGCGTCGGCCTTGTCCTCGGTGGCGAGGCGGGTATCGAGCATGTCGGCGCGTTCGAAGAAGTGCGTCTCGGTGGCGCCGGGCATCAGGCAGGTGACGCTGACGCCGCTGTCCTTCAACTCGTTGCCCAGCGCGAACGAGAACGAGTCGATGAAGGCCTTGGTGCCGTTGTAGACGGCCTGGAACGAGCCCGGCGTGAGGCCGGCGATGGATCCGGTGATCAGCACCCGGCCGCTGCCGCGCTTGCGCATGGCGCCGACGACGCGGTGCAGCACGTCCAGCGTGCCGGTGATGTTGGTGTCGACCACGTGCCGGGCCTCGCTGAACGGCTTGTCGAGGAAGCCGTGCCCCAGCCCGTGGCCCGCGTTGGCGATGAGCAGCTCGACCGGCCGTCCGGCGATCGCCAGCATCAGCTTGTCGACGCCGAACGCGGTCGACAGGTCGGCCTCGACGGCATCGACGCCGGCGCCGAGCGCGCGAAACGAGTCGGCCGACTCCTCGAGCGGCCCCTGGTCGGCGGCGATGACCAGGTCGTGGCCGTCCTGCGCGGCCAGCCGGGCCAACTCCCGGCCGATGCCCGAGGAGGCGCCGGTGACGACGGCGAGGGGACGGACGGGATCGATCGAGGCCATGGGGTTTCCTGACGGCGTGGTGTCCCGTGTGCGAGGCAAGCCGGATGCCGGAAGCGGTCGAACCCGCAGCGGCCGCTCGTCCGGCACGTGCCGCCGTGCGCTGCCGCTACATGGGATCCGTCCCGACGCCGCCTCGCGCCGGACACGGGAAGGCCTGCTCCAGGACTGGTCTGCGGGCCGTCTCCCTTTGCGGCCGGCTTCAGCGCGTGCGCGCGGCCTTCGCGGCGCGCCAGTTGCAGAGCGCGCCCACCGCCATCAACACGCAGGTGCCGAGAAACACCCAGCGCATGCCCAGGTGCCCGCCGATCAGGCCGCCGACCAGCGGCCCGGTCACCTGGCCCACGTATTGCGACGAGGTCGAATACCCCAGCAGGGTACCGGTCGCGCGCGCCGGCGCGCTGTGGCGGATGATGCTGGTGACGCAGGGCAGCAGCCCGCCCAGCGCCAGTCCCATCAGGAAGCGCAGCGCGACCAGCTGCCAGGCCGCGGTGACGAAGGCCTGCGGGATCAGCAGCAGCGCCGACGCCGCGAGCCCGCCGACCAGCACGTTCCAGTGCCCGACGCGGTCGGCCAGCCTGCCCAGCCACGAGGCCGACAGGATGCTGCCGAGCGCGCAGGCCGACATCACCACGCCCGCCACCAGCGTCACGCGGCGCGCGTCCTCCACGAGCTGCTGCACGTAGACGGTGATGATGGGCTCGATGGACATCACCGCGAACATCAGCAGCATGCCGGTGACCAGCATCGCGACGACCGGCCGCCGGTCGCCGACCTGCGACCACGCGCCCGCGGGTTTCGCGGCGCCCGCGGCGTGCGCGGGGCGCGCCTCGCGGATCAGGAAAGTCGTCGCGAGGAAGATCACGAAGATCAGCGCGCCCGCCGCCCAGAAGGTGGCGCGGATGCCGATCACCGGCGGCAGGACGCCGCCGATCAGCGGCCCGGCGAGGTTGCCGGCCATGACGCCCGAGGCCAGCACGCCCAGCGCCCAGCCGGTGCGATGCCGGGGCGTCTGCGTGGCCACGAGCACGTTGGAGCCCGACGCGTAGCCGCCGAGAAAGCCCGCGAGCAACCGCAGCGCCACGAGCTGCTCGACGCTGGTGGCCATGCCGATCAGCGACATCGCCACCGCCATCCCCAGGCTGGCGCGGATCAGCATCAGCTTGCGGCCGTGGCGATCGGCCAGCCGGCCCCACAGCGGCGCGCACAGCGCGGCCGTGAAGAAGGTGGCGCCGTACGCGAGGCCCGACCACTCGACGATGCCGGCCGGGTCGCGCACGCCCAGCTGGGCGACGTACAGCGGCAGGAAAGGCAGCAGCAGCGTCATCGCGACGATGGTGGTGAAGGAGCCGGCGACGCAGACGGCGAGATTCCAGCGCCAGTGCGGCGAGGCGCCGTCGAGTTCGTCGGGATCGCCCAGGGTCGCGGTGGTCATGCGGCGATTGTCCGCACTTCGGATCGCCGTCGTCGCTGCGTTCCTCTGCAACACGGCGCGCATGCTTCGCGCTCGGCGAATGCTGGCGCGGCAGGCGCGCTGCCGGCGCAGGCCATCGCGCTGGTTCGACGGGGCGCCGCCCGCACGCCGGACGGCCGTCGCCACCGATGCACGAGAAGCGCCCGGGCGCGCTGCTGCAGGAAGGCGACGAACGGGCGGTGCCGCCCCGCTAGCCCAGCACCTGCCGTACCTTGCGCGCGAGATCGTCGCGGCTGTAGGGCTTGGCCAGCAACTCGACGCCGGCGTCGAGGCGTCCGCCATGCACGATCGCGTTCTGGGTGTAGCCCGACGTGAAAAGCACGCGCAGCTTCGGCAGCCTGGCTTGCGCACGTCGCGCCAGCTCCGTGCTCTTGATCGCACCCGGCATCACGACATCGGAGAAGAGCAGGTCGATGCCGACGCCGCTCTCGACGACGTTGAGGGCGCTGTCGGCGTCGCGCGCCTCCAGCACGCGGTAGCCGAGCTCGCGCAGGATGTCGACCACGGCGGCGCGAACGCCTTCGTCGTCCTCGGCCACCAGGATCGTCTCAGCGCCGCCGACCGGCGCTTCCAGCGAGAGTGGCTGCAGGGCCTCCTCGCGCTGCATCGATCGAGGCAGGTACATCTTGATGGTGGTCCCGGTGCCCACTTCGGAATAGATCTTGACGTGCCCGCCCGACTGCTTGACGAAGCCGTAGATCATCGACAGTCCCAGACCCGTGCCGGCGCCGACCATCTTGGTCGAGAAGAACGGCTCGAAGGCGCGCGCTGCGACCTCCGGCGTCATGCCGCATCCGGTATCGCTCACTGCGATCATGACGTACTGGCCCGGCGCGACGTCGGCGTGCTGCCGCGCGTAGCGGTCGTCGAGCTCCGCATTGCCGACCTCGATCGTGAGCTTGCCGCGGCCCTGCATCGCGTCGCGCCCGTTGATGGCCAGGTTGAGGACGGCGTTCTCGATCTGCGTCGGATCGACCAGCGTGTTCCACAAGCCGCCGGACACGACCAGCTCGACTTGGACCGCCTCCCCGAGGGCGCGTCGAAGCAGGTCCTCCATGGCCGCGACGAGCTTGCCGGCGTTCAGCACCTTGGGCGCGAGCGGCTGCCGCCGGCTGAAGGCGAGCAGCTGGCTCGCCAGCTTCGCCCCGCGACGGACGGCATCCTCCGCGCTCGAGACGCGCTGCTGCATGCGTTCGTTGCCCAGGCAGAAGCGCGACAACAGGTGCAGGTTGCCCGAGATGACCTGGAGGATGTTGTTGAAGTCGTGCGCGACCCCGCCGGTGAGTTGACCGACCGCCTCCATCTTCTGTGCCTGCCGAAGTTGCTCCTGGGCCGAGGCGAGCTCGGACGCGGCCTGCTTCTCGGCGCTGACGTGCCGTCCGCTGGCGAAGATCGAACTGCCGTCGTGGCTCGCGACCCACGCGATCCAGCGATAGCCGCCGTCCCGGTGCCGATGGCGACTCTCGTAGGCCGGCTGCCCGGCCAGCGCGGCCAGCGCCGAGCGCGCGACGCCATGGTCATCCTCGTGCATGAAGTCGAAATGGCTTCGGCCGACGATCTCGTCGGTGCGCCAGCCGAGCACGTCGCTCCAGCGGTCGTTCACCGAAAGAAACCGTCCCGACTCGTCCAGGATCGCCTGCAGGTCCTGCGAGTTGCGCCACGCGCGATCGCGTTCGCGGGTGCGCGCTTCGACCTGCTCCTCGAGGGACTGTTTCGCCGCGGCCAGGGCGGCCTGCGCCGTCCGCTCTTCCTCGATGTCGGTGTTGGTGCCGACCCACCGCGCAACGGCGCCGTCGACACCGCGGATCGGCATCGCGCGCGCGATGTGCCAACGATGGACGCCGTCGGCCCGCAACAGCCGGAACTCCGCTTCGTAAGGCTGTCCGGTCGACAGCGCGCTGGCCCAGGACTTCGCGACGGCATCGAGATCGTCCGGGTGCACGATCGTCGCCCAGGCCGCGCCGTCCAGCGATCCCTCGGCGGCGCCGCTGTAGGCATAGACCCGCGCATTGAACCAGTCCAGAAGTCCGTCGGGCCGCGCCGTCCAGACGTGATTCGGGACGGCCTCGGCCACCGCGCGGAACTGGATCTGGGCCAGCGTGTTCTCGGTGATGTCGCGGCCGACGGCGACGAGTCGTTCGGGCGCGCCGTCCAGGCCGGGCAGGGGCGAGACGACCACGTCCCACCAGCGCGGATTTCCCTTGCGGGTCGGACAAAAGCCCTGGAAGCGCCCGGCGCCGCCGGCCCTGGCGCACCCCAGCGCCGTGCGGGCGGCATCCCGGGCATCGTCATCCCAGCCATCGAGCCACGACGTGCCGACGACGATCCGCGCGTCGCCGATCTCCATGCTCTCGATGCCGCCCGGGCTCACCTCGAGGATGCGGCCTTCGAGGTCGATCACGACGATGCAGTCGCGACTCGACGTCAGGATCAGCTCGCTGAGCCGCCGTGCCTCGCGCAGGTCGCTTGCCGCCTGTCGCTTGGCAGTCTCGTCGTGGATGATCTTGACGAAGCCGACGTGGGCGCCGTCCTGCGAACGCAGCGGCCGAGTCTCGCCATGGCCCCAGAAGCGTTGTCCGGCCGCGTTGAGGTACCAGCGCTCTCCGCTCGCGTGGCCCGCCGTGAGCGCGAGCTCTCGATCGCGGTCCGGCCGGCCATTGGCCAGGTCTTCGGGCGTGAAGATGCGCTCGAGCGTCTGGCCGCGCATGTCCTGCGACGACCAGCCGAAGGTCTGCCGGGCCCCCGCGCTCCAGTCGGTCACCACGCCATCGGCCGTGATCGCGATGATGGCGTAGTCGACCGCGCTCTCGACGATGCTGCGATATTGATCGGCGCTCCCGGGCGTGCTGGCGGGCAGGTGTTGCAGGTCGTCGATCACGGTGGTTCCTGGATGGCGCGATGGGCCATTGTCGACGCATCCCGGGATGCGACGGCGCGCGCCCGGCGCCGGCGGAACGGAAGAAGGAAATCGGGGCAGACGCGTGCGTCGAGCGCCAGGCGCTGGCCGGCGGCCGCGGCTCAGGACAACGAGGTGCCCGGCGCTTCGACCCGCGCGAGAAGGCGCGAAACGTCCGTGGGCGCGTCGGTCGACGGAAGCGCCACGTGCACGTCGCGTCCCGTCGGATCGGCGCCCACGAAACGCAGGATCGCCGGCGCCAGCGAAGGCGCCTTCGATCTCAGGAGGTGCACCAGGTACTCGCCCGGATACACCGGGGCGGGTTCGCCGCGGGCCGTGACCCCGACAAGCGTCGATTCTTCGGGCAGCCGGATCTTGAAGCATTCCATCTTGAACTCCTCGCGAGCGCCGGCGCACGACTGCCGCCGGCGCATGGCGGCTCGATCAAGCCGCCCTGACTTCGATGCGGCGCGGTTGCGCGTGCGCCAGCTTCGGCACGCGCAGGTTCAGCACGCCGTCCTTCAGGTTGGCCTCGATGCGCGACGCGTCGAGTTCGCGGCTCAGCGTGAAGACGCGCCGGAACTTCGGCACCTGCACCTCGGCCCACACGGCGCGCATGTCCTGCGGCAGGTCGAGATCGAGCCGGCCCTCGACGGTCAGCGTTTCGCCGTCCAGGCGCACGTCCAGGTTGTCGCGCGAGACGCCGGGCATGTCGGCGAGGAGCGTGATGCCGCCGGCGTCTTCGAAGACATCGATCGCAGGAGCGACGGGCCGCTCGTTCGCGGCGGTCGCGGACTTCGGGGAGAGTTCGTTTCGATCGGACATGAGGTTCTCCTTGAGGCGGGGTTCTGGGATTACTGGACGGCGATGCGCTGCGGCTGAGCGGCTGCCAGCAGCGCGACGCTGACGCGCAGCACGCCGTCGCGGTACTTCGCTTCGACCTTGGAGGTGTCGGCGTCGTCCGTCAGCGAGATCGCGCGCACGAAGCGCCCTTGCGGCCGTTCGTTCGCGTACACCTGGACACGGGTTTCGCCTTGCGGGATCTCCGAATTGCGCGAGCCGGAGATCTTCAGGATGCCGCGTTCCACGGTCACGTCGATGGACGAGGGCTCCACGCCTGGCACGAACGCGAACACCTCGAGGCTCTTCGGCGTGCGTCCGACGTTCACGTCGGGAAACGAGCCCTGGCTGACGGGACGGATGGCGCCGGGCACCGATTCGCTGCCGAAGGATCGCGCGAGCGTGCGTTGCATCGACTCGAGCTGGTCGAACAGGCTTTGCGGGCGGGTGAGCATGATTTCGAGCATGGCAAGCTCCTTTCTCGGTAGGGTGGTCGGCTGGACTTGACCCTCCAGCCATGGGAAGGGGAGGTTCCGCGGGCGGACGTGGCGGTCGGTCTTCAGCGTCCGTTCGGCGGCGCGTGGCCCGAAGCCGGCTGCGGCCTGCCCGGCGCCTGCCGGTGCGCGCTCGCGTCCTGCATGCGGCGAAGAACGTCGCGCGCCTCGAGATAGGCGGCAAGCTGGCGTTCGCTCATCCACGGCCGTCCGCGGCGACCGGGTCGCGCGCTGCCGGCAACTTCAGAAGGTCGTGTATTGGCCATGATCCAGTCCTCATCCGAATCGGGTAGTGGCGTACACCGGCGATCTAGGAGTCGACCGATCGGTTTCAAGGCCCTCAATAATCAGTGAAAACCCTAGGTTCATGGGAGCGGGCGAGGCCCGCGAAACCGCTTTCCGCGGCGCGGAATCGAGTCCGTCCCTGCGACCCGGCCACCCCGGCCCATCGACGCCGCCGGCACGGCATGAGGAATGCCCCGACGTGGCCGGGAGGATCCCATGACCAAAGTCCTTGTGGTCGACGACGACGTCGAAGCGGCCGAGACGCTTGCGCTGCTGCTCGAAATTTCAGGCCATGACGTTCACGTCGCCCACGGCGGACGTCAGGCGGTCGAGTCGTGGACGGCGCACCGCCATCCCGTCGTCTTCCTCGACCTGGGCCTTCCGGATCTCGACGGCTTCGACGTGGCGCGAGCCATCCGCGACGCGCAGGACTTCGAGCCTCCGCTCGTGGTGGCGTTGACCGGGCGGAGCGAGGACGTCATATCGACGACCCGCCGATGCGGGTTCGACGCCTACCTGCAGAAACCCGCGCACGCGCGTGCGCTGATTGCCGCCGTCGAGCGCGTGCCCCTCGCGACGGCGCGGGGGGAAGCGATGTCGCAGAAGGCCTCCGAGCCGGTTCCCGCAGACTTCGTGAATGCGTCCGCCAAAGCGTGACGGACTACTGCGCGGAGGGATAAGTTTCGGTCGGGACTGGACGAAAACAGGACGTCACGGTCCGCTCCGGCGATGATCCGACGCGCGGTCGCCGCTTCCTGCCCGGAGGCGCCGGGCTGCACCTCCCGCCGAACGATCCTGTGCGCCCACCATGTCCTGGAAAGAGCTTCCCGATCTACTTGCCGTCGCGCTGCTGATCTACGCGTTCGTGACCGTTGCGCGCCCGGGCGGCACGACGATGACCCGCCTGTGGCTCGCCGGATGGATCTGCATCGAGCTGCATTTCTTCGCGGCTTCGTTCACCGACTTGCCCGGCGGCTGGGGCCTGGCTGCCGACATCGTCGACGCGGCGGCGCTGACCTGGTGCGCCCTCCTGTTCGCCTGGTCCATGGACGCACGGCTCGGCCAGCGCGACTGCCAGGTGCTGTTCGGCTCACTCGCGGTGGTCTACACGCTCTACGTCGGGCTGGCTTCGCTGGAGCACCCTCCGAAGGCGCTGATGGTGCTTGTCGCCAGCCTGTTCGCCCTGGTGCCGCTGGCGATCTTGATGGCCACGCCGCGGGACGTCCGTCCGGCGGCGCGCTGGATCTGGGGGGTGCTCAACAGCGTGTTGGCGGGTGCATTGCTGGCCTGGCAGTTCGGCCCGCGCGGGGCGGACCTGATGTTCGTCCTGCCGCTGCACGTCGTCTACCTGGGCTGCTGCCTGCAGTTCTGGCTCTCGTTCGAGCGCGGCACCGGCGGCTTCGTCATCACCTCGCTGGGATTGATCGCGTGGTCGTTGGTCTTCCCCATGGGCATGGCGTTCGACGTGTTCCTCCCCGCGGTGCATGTGGATGCGGAAGTCTGGAACTTGCCCAAGTACCTCGTCGCGGTCGGCATGATCCTGCTGCTCCTGGAGAAGCAGCTCCGGCAGAACAAGCACCTGGCCCAGCACGATGCACTGACCGGGCTCCCCAACCGGCGGCTGTTCGAGGATCGACTCGGCGGCGCGGTGGAGCGGGCGCGTCGCGATCGCGTGCAGATGGCCCTCCTCGCCATCGACCTCGACGGCTTCAAGAAGATCAACGACACGCTGGGCCATCACGCCGGCGATCGGCTGCTGCGGGAGGTGGCGGCGTTGTTCGGTCAATGCGTGCGTCGCGTCGATACGCTGGCACGCACCGGAGGCGATGAGTTCTGCGTCGTTCTCGAAGGCCCGATCGGACGCGAGGATGCGCTGCGCGTGGCCTGCGCGTTGCGCCAGCGGATCGGCGAGCCGATCGACATCGACGGCCAGTCCGCCCAGGTCGGGGCGAGCATCGGGCTGGCGATGTTCCCCGACGACGCCAGCTCGGTCGAACCGCTGTGCGTGCTGGCCGACCATCGCATGTACGAGGCCAAGCACTCGGCGGCCGCAGCGCGCGCCAGCGGGGAGAACCACGCCGGTCTGCAGATGGCGCCTCCCGACCGGCTCGGCGCCAGGCGGCAATCGGCGTAGGTGCGGCAGGCCAATCAGCCGTACAGTCGAGCGCTCGAAGACACTGGAGGCGCTGCATGTCCCCCGAGCCCAGGCCATGATCCGATCCGATCGCATGACCGCCGACCTGGACGGCGACTTCGTCGTGTTCATGATCGGCATGCGGATCAACTCACCCCTGAAGGTGCACAAGTGGCTTCCGGTGATCCGCGCGATGCCTCGCATGCTTGTCGAGCTTCATCGACAGCCGGAGCTGGGATTCATCCATGCCGAGATGTGGTTCTCGCGGACGACGATCATGGTCCAGTATTGGCGGTCGATGGAACAACTCATGGCCTATGCCAGGTTGCGCACCGCGGAGCACCTGCCTGCGTGGCAGGCGTTCAACAGTTCGATCGGCACGGATGGGTCGGTCGGCATCTGGCACGAGACCTACGCCGCGAGTGCCGGAAGCTACGAAAACGTGTACGTCAACATGCCCGCTTTCGGCCTGGGGCGCGCGGGCAGGCTGCACGCGGCCTCGGGCGACAGGAAGACGGCGGCGGGCCGGCTCGAGGCGTCCGGGAAGGACGTCTGACGGCCCGGCGCTGTCCTTCGCCGCCTCTGGCGCTTGCCCCGGCGCGTCAGGCAGAAAGTTGCACTCCGTGGTACATCTTGCGGCCAGGATGTTCGCGCCGGGTCGACAGCGTCGCCGCTGCATGCAATCTCAACCCTGGGCCGTCGGACTTCGAGACTTGCCTTAGGATCGGGCGATGAGCATGCATCCCACGAAGCTGACGGCGTTGCCGCTGTTTCCGCTCAACTCCGTCCTGTTCCCCGGCGGCTCGCTCTCGCTGCGTATCTTCGAGGTGCGCTACCTCGACATGATCGGTAGCCGCCACAAGGCCGGCCAGCCGTTCGGCGTGGTCTGCTTGAGCGAGGGTAGCGAGACACGCCGTCGGGCGAGCGGTCCGGTCAGCGGCCCGCCTTCCGGCGATGGTTTCGCGCACGAAAAGTTCTTCTCGATCGGTACGCTCGCGCGCATCACGAAATTCGAGCGGCCGCAGCCAGGGTTGATGATGATCGCCTGCGAAGGATCGCAGCGTTTCCGCATCGACCGCAGCGAGCAACTCAAGCACGGACTGTGGGTCGCCGATGTGGAGCTGCTGGCCGACGACGCCGAGGTGCCCGTGCCCGACGACCTGGCCTACATCAGCGAAGCCTTGCAAGCGGTCGCGCGCGACATCGAGCAGAAGATCGAACAAAGCGACCTGGATGTTTTCGCAGCACCGCTGCTCAAGCCCTACCGATGGCACGACTGCAACTGGGTCGCCAATCGCTGGTGCGAGCTCTTGCCATTGGAGCCGGAAGCCAAGCAGCGGTTGATGTCGCTGGACAGCCCGCTCCTGCGGCTGGAGCTGGTGGCAGACGCGCTCGGTCGGCTCGGGCACCCTCCACCGGAGTGATCTGTCGTCGCCGAATCGGACCGGCGGGGTCTTGATCGATGTTCAGGAGGGAGCCCCGGTCTTCATCGATCGCCCGGAGTCGCGTGTCGAGGGTTCGATCACCGGACGGCGACCTGCCACGGGCCATTGCATGCACTGTCCGGCGCTTGGCAGGAGTTCATTCGCGATCGAAAGCGGCGCAAGAAGTGCCGCCCGCGAACGTTGTTCAGGCCCATCAATGAAAACGGCTCCCGCGGGGAGCCGTTTTCATGAACCTCGGACTTGAGCTGCCCGGACAAGCCTGCGGCTTGCGCCCGGTGCGATTCGATGTGCTTCCTGTCACACGAAGCCGCGACCTGAATTGATCGGTGGGAAGAGGCGGATCGCATTCGGGCTGCAGGCGTTGGCTGGCCTCGAATATCCGATTCGCAGAATTCAGCTGGCCGCCCGGGTTGCAACAATGGCGGGTTGATTGAACTGGACAGTGCGCTGCAGTCTGCAACGACGGTCAGCGTGTAGCGTCCGTTCCACCCTGCAAGCCCCCGAGAGGGCGATGACCGACAATGGCCTGCAGATCCTGTCGCGCATGCGCCTTCGGCGCCTTGCCGATGGCGCCGATTTCCAATCGAGTACATGCCGAGAGCCTCCAAACCTGTTCGCACCGCAGCCAAAGCCGCACAGGGCCAGTCCTCGCGACCCCAGATGGCCGACATCGCGCGCATCGCGGGCGTGTCGCGAGCCACGGTGTCGCGGGCGCTGAACGGCAGCAAGCTGCTGAGCCCGGAGACCCGCGAGCGCATCGTCGAACTGGCTCGCTCGATGAACTACTCGATCAACGTCGCGGCTCAGAACCTGCGCTTGAAGCAGAACCGGACGATCGCGGTGATCGTGCCGTTCGATCCGAGCACGCGCCAGCACCTGTCCGATCCTTTCTTCCTGAGCCTGATCGGCAGCATCGCGGACGCGTTGACGGCCCGCGGCCTGGAAATGCTGCTCTCGCGCGCCGATGTCAGCGAGCTCGAGACGGCCACGCAATGCGTGGACGCCGGCCGTGCGAGCGGCATCGTGTTGATCGGCCAATGGCACCTGCACGATCACCTCAACGAGCTCGCGCGGCGTGCGGTTCCCTTTGTCGTCTGGGGCGCCCGCATGGCCGATCAGGCCTATGCGACCGTGGGTGGTGACAACAGCCGCGGCGGCGAACTCGCCACGGCGCACCTGCTGCGGTCGGGCGCGAAGCGCGTGGTGTTCCTCGGAGACACCGGGCTGCCCGAGATCGCCGAGCGATTCGAGGGCTATCGGCGCGCCCATGAGCGCGCCGGCATCAAGCCCGTCGCCCGCCTCCGCCGCGACACGCCGTTCGTCCAGGCCAGCATCATCGCCGACGTCGAAGACCTGGTGAACTCGGGGGCGCGATTCGACGCCATCTTCGCGGCCAGCGACCTGATGGCGATGACCGCGATCAGCACGCTGCGCCGCCTCGGTCGCGGCGTGCCGGACGACATCCTGGTGGTCGGCTACGACGACATCCCGCTCGCGTCGTTCTTCCATCCCGCACTGTCGACGGTTCGCCAGCCGATCGAGAGCGCGGGCGAGCAGCTCGTCGAATCCCTGCTGGAGCAACTCGCCGGGAACGCACCGGCCTCGCGCCAGCTGGTCACGGAGTTGATCGTGCGTGAAAGCAGCGTCGTCGCGAGCCGGACGGCGTGAGGCGCAGGAAGCAGAAAGGTCGGCTCCGCGCTTGCGAAGCCGACCCGACATCCTGGGCGATCGGCGCGAGTCGCCTCGCGCCGCACTGGCGCATCAGAAGGCGTACGTCAGCGATGCCTTGATGACACGTCCGTTCAACGCGCGCGCGGCATAGGGGCTGTCCACCTCGGTGTAGGCGATCCGGTCGAACAGGTTGTAGAAGCCGAGCGTCAACACGGTGTGATCGTCCCAGTTGTAGTTGACGTGCCCGTTCGTGACCATGTAGCCCGGCAGCGTGACGTAGGGCTGCGTGGGACTCGCGGCGGTGTCGCTGTCCTTGGAACTGCTGACGCCCACGAAGTCCAGACCCAGCGCGAACTTCTCTGCCTCGAAGCTCGGCGCGATCTGAAAGATCAGCTTGGGCTGGCGATTGGCCGGCAGTCCCACCAGCGCGGCGTTGGTGGAGCTCTTGGTCTTCGAATCGGTGTAGGTGACGCCGCCATCGAGATGGAAGCCGCCCGACCGGTAGCCGGCCTCGATCTCGACGCCGCTGGCGTCGTACTTCGATGCAGCGGCAGCCTGGGTCGTCGCGCTGTAGTTGAACTCCGAGGTCCGGGCGTTGAAGAAGGTGACGAAGGCGCTGAACGGTCCGGCGTGCCCCTTGATGCCGCCCTCGAGCTGCTGGGTGGTATTGACCGGGATGGTCGCCGAACCGCTCAAGGGTCCCTGGTCCATGATGCGATCCGCATTGAAGGACGCCCCCTGGCTGTAACGCGCAAAGAGCGCCAGGTTCTTGCTGGCCTCGACGTTTCCTCCGAGCGAGTATTCGGTGCGATGCAGTGAATAGTCGATCGGGATCGCGCCGGCAGCCGAGTAGGCGAGCGGCGCGCCTGACGCGTTGCTGGTCGCCGTGGCGATGTTGTAGTAGCCCGAAGCCTTCTGGTTGTCCTGCCGCACGCTGCCGTCGATCGTCACCGGACCGGTCTCGTACGTGGCGAAGACGTAGGGCGAGGTCGTCCGATACGCGCCCTCATAGTCGCGCGAGCAGCATCCGCCGAAGCCAGGCCCCTCGAAGCCGTAGCTCGTGGCGCCGGCCGCCGTGTTGTTCAGCGGAGCAGGAGTGCTGGAGACGGTGGTCAGGTAGCCATTGAAATTCCAGACCAGGTCGACGTTCTGCTGGTTGAGGAAAAGTCCGGCTCCGGTCGTCAGCTTGCCGCCGCCCAGATGGTCGATCGTCTTGGTCAGCTTGAGGTCGTTCGTCGTGTTGCCGAGATCCTTGACGTTCACGTCGAACGCGACGCTGGTCATCGACAGTCCGGTGTAGGCCTGACCCGCCAGCGCGCCGTTGGCGTAAGTGGTACCGGCGGCAGCCGCTGCGGGCGCGCTGCCGGGATACCACGCGGCCCATTGGCCGGAGTTGGCGGCACGCCGGAACTTGTCGTCCAGCACCCAGTTGTCACTCAGGCGCAGGTGCGTTTCGAGCCCGATGGCGTTGCTGTCCGTCACCATGCCGTCGTTGATGTTGATCGTCGACGAGGTGTTGTTGTTGTTCAGCACGCTGTCGGTCGGCAGGCTGGGCGAATACCCCGTGTAGGTCCGCGGATTGATGCCGGATACGGTCTGGATGTGGCCGTCGACCACGTTCACCGGGCCCGGCATGTACATCGGCTGCTGATCTTTCAGGGCCTTGAAGTTCAGGCGCACGTAGCCGCTGTCGAATTCCTGCGTGATGTTGCCCTTGATCTGACCGCCCTGGATGGCGCTGCTGCCGTTGATGCGCGGGCCCTGGCCGCTTTCGTAGTAGCCGCCGATGAAGAAGCGCGTCCGCGGCGCGATCTTGCCGCCGTAGTTGAAGTCGAGCCGCTGGTCGCGGTAGCCGAGGCCCGTCGTCAGGCCGATGCTGCCGCCCTGGTCCTCGCCGGTCTTGGTGATGAAGTTGACGATGCCGCCCGGGCCGTTCGTCGTCAACGTCGAAGCCGATCCGCCCCGCACGGCTTCAACACGTTCGATGGAGGTATCCACACGCAGGAAGTCGTCCGGCGTGCCGAAGGCGATGTCGCCGAACAGAAGCACCGGCAGTCCGTCCTCCTGGAACTGCAGGTAGCGCGAACCGCCGGCCGAGATCGGCATCCCGCGCACCGATGCGTTGGCGTTGCCGCCACCGCCGCTGGACTGCACGAACAAGCCCGGGATGGAAGTCAACGCATCCGCCGCGTTCTGCGGCTGGTTCGCGAGCAACTGGTCGCCCTCGATCGAGCTGACGGAGACGCTGGACTTCATCTTCGAGGTCGCGCTCGACGTCCCCGTGACGACCACGGTGCTGAGGTCGAGGCCCTGGCTCTTCGTCTTGTCCATCGCTGAAGAAGCCGCCGCGGACGCCGGAGCGGCCGAGGCCGCATCCTGGGCTCGGGCGGCGGACGTTGCCATCGAAAGTGCTGCGATCGCCATGGCGAGCGGCGTCATCAAACCGGGATTGCGTGTCATCGTGTCTCCAATGTTTTAGGCGAGGGACAGCGCAGTGGTCGCGCCTGGTGGAACAAGTCAATGCAATCGCTTCCCCGCGTGCAATCGATTGCATTTCTGGGCAAATCAAGAGGGTTTCATGGCGTCGTCTGCGCTGGACACCGGCGTCGAAACCGGCGTGCCGTCGGCATGTCCGCGCGACCAAGCTCCTTGCGGTACGTCGAAGCGAACGGATTGCACGACGCCATCGGTGCTGAAGGACAGCTCGTAGTCGAGTGTCCTGAAATCGACGGACAGGCGCGCCTCGTCGTTCCCGAGCGTCCAATGCAGCGCCAGCGATTCGCCCGCGCAAGGCTCCGACCGGAAGCTGCCCGTGAATGCAGGGCATTCATTGCGCTTGCGGATCAGCGCCAGCAGCTCGCGAACGACCGGCCGCGTCAGTTCGGCTTCGGCCTCGCCGGGAGCGTAGCGATGGCGGTTGATGTCGCGTCCGACGCCCGATTCGGCGAGCAGCGCCATGTCGTTGCCGCCAGCGAGCAGACCGACGTAGTAGATCTGCGGAATCCCTGGCATGAACAACTGCACGGCGCGCGCCAGCAGATAGGCCAGGTCGTGACGCGCCAATGCGTCGTAGTACGTGCAATTGACCTGGTACAGATCGAGGTTGGAGGCCGCCGCGCCGGTCGCCTGGCGACTCTCGCCCCGGCTGTTGGCGTGGATGGCTTCGACGAGCCGATCGAGTTCGCCGGGACGAACCAGACCGGGCCGACCGTCGCGATCCGCAGGGTCGGCGCCGATGTCGACGATGCCGATGCCGTCATGCGTGTCGAGCACGGTCAGCGAGTTGTGGGGCCGGATCCCTATCCACTGCTTCAACGGCTCGGCGGTACCGAACGTGAACGCGTGCAGCAGCAGCGGTGGCAACGCGAAGTCGTAGACCCAGTCGACACGATCGGCGATCTCGATCTGCTTGCTGTAGTGGGAATGCACTTCCACCAGCACTTCCATGCCGTGCGCCCGTGCGCTTTCGGCAAAGCGCTCGATGAACTCGAAGGTCTCCGGCGTCATGAAGCAGCTGGTTCCGGCGCGCTTGATCGCGTAGCCCACCGCATCCAGGCGCACCATCTTCACGCCGCTGGTCGACAGGCGATCCAGAATGCTTTCGAGGTACTGTCGCCCGGTCGGATGCTCCACGTCGATGTCGACCTGCTGCGGCGTGAAGGTGGACCACAGGATGCGGTGCTCGCCATTGGCCAACGCGGTGTAGCGCAACGGCAGTCCGGGACGCGGGCGATAGATGTCCAGCAGGTCCTTCTCCGACGCGCCCGCGGGGAACACACGGTCGAGCGTCAGGAACAGGCCGTTGAAGCTCGACTCGCGACCGCGGCGCGAATAGTCCAGGAACTGGGGCGATGCGTCCGACATGTGATTGACGATCACGTCGGCCATCACGCTCACCAAGCGGCTGATCTCGCGGACGTCTTCCCAGCTGCCGAGACGCGCGTCGACGCTCGTGTGGTCGATCGGATCGAAGCCGGCATCCGCGCCGTCGATCGGGTCGAAGAACGGCAACAGGTGGACGCCGCCGAACACGCCGGCGAGCGGGCCTTCGAGCATGCGTTTCAGGTCTGACAGGCTGCCGCCCGAAAGGCGGTCGACATAGGTGATGAGCTGGACTTGGTTCTTCATGGATGCGTTAGCCGGCGGCTCAGGGAGGTCGGTCTTGCAGCGGTACCGACGAACAGCGTGGCGACCGCAGCCGCGAGCAGGCAGGCACCCGCCAGGCGCACGACGTTGGAAGGATCGCCATGAAGCAGGGTGTGGTAGTAAAGGGGCACCGTCAGCATCTGGATGATCATGGGCAGCACGATGAACATGTTGAAGATGCCCATGTAGACACCGGCACGCTCGGGCGGTATCGCGCCGGCGAGCAGGATGTACGGGTTGCCCATCATGCTGGCCCAGGCCAGGCCGACGCCGATCATCGGCACGAACAACCAGCCGGTCTGGTGGATGGCGGGGATGCTCCACATGCCCATGCCCGCGAGGGCCAGGCAGACGGCGTGGACGTTGCGGGCGCCCCAGCGACGCGCGAACGGCACCATCGCGAACGCCGAGGCAAAGGCGACGAAGTTGTAGAACCCGCCGATCTTTCCGTTCAGCAACCCGGCGTCGCGCAGGCCGGCAGCAGCGCTCGAGGAACCACTGAACATCGTCGCCGCGAGCGAGGGCACGATATAGATCCAGTAACAAAGCATGCCGTACCACTGGAACAGTTTCATCCACCACAGGCGGCGCATCACCGGCGGCATGTCGCGCACGGCGCTGGCGATGTCCGCCAGTGTGGCGACAACGCCCGTCGCGCGTTCGCGCAAGGCGCGTGATTCAGCATCGCTCAGCGGCAACTCCGGGGTCGAGCGAATGGACCACCAGACCGTGGAGAACGAGAAGACCGCGCCTATCAGGAAGGCGACGATCGTGATCTGAGGAATGTTGTGGCGGTTGGTGGCGTTTCCATCCATGCCCAGCCACACCAGGATGCTCGGCGTGAGATAGGCCAGCGTCTGCGCCAGGCCGGTGAACGCGCTCTGGGACAGGTAGCCCAAGCTGTGCTGCGAGGCGCTCAGCCGGTCGCTCACGTAGGCCCGGTACGGCTCCATGGCCACGTTGTTGGCCGTGTCCAGTATCCATAGCAGGCTTGCCGCGAACCACAGCGTCGGGCTGAACGGCATCGCGATCAAGCCCAGGCTGCACAGCAGCGCTCCCGTCAGGAAATAGGGCGTGCGCCGACCCCAGCGCGAATCGGTGCGATCGCTCAGCGCACCGATCACGGGCTGCACCAGGAGGCCCGTCATCGGCCCGGCGAGCCACAGCAGCGGGAGGCTGCCTTCATCGGCGCCAAGGTACTTGTAGAGGGGGCTCATGTTGCTCTGTTGCAGCCCGAAGCTGAACTGGATTCCGAAGAAGCCCAGGTTCATGTTCAGGATCTGCCAGAACGACAACAGCGGCTTGCTCAGCTTCATGTCGATGCCCGGATGTCTCCATGCCCGGAAGTCGTTGCTGCCGGGTTCGTGGGTTCGAGTATGAGAGCAATGCAATCGATTGCATTGCGGGGAAAACCCGTAACTCGATCGACATGATCTGCGCGCATTGGGGCATCGTGGGCTCTGGTAGGCGCGATGGCGAAGTGACGCGCCGGGATGGGCTTGCGTGCCCGCACTGCAAGCGGCGAACCTGATGTGCGCGTGCCCGAAGCTGGCCACGCCGTTCCGCGGGTGTGGCCTCGACGACTGGTCGACTCGGCCCGAGCCGCGACAGCAACAGGACAGCTGGTCGAAAGCTTTGCGCGGCCGTGCGTTGCCGATCGCTGCAGGAATGACAGGATCTGCAGGCAACCGTTGCGCAGGCGCGTGGCTCCTGCTTGCGGCACGCGTTCCCCTCATGGATCGCTGCTTGCCATGGCTCGGCATCTCCACTCGGAAGCAAGAGATGACCGTCTCGCTGCACATGACATGTCCAACGACCACTACGACCTGATCGTCATTGGCTCCGGCCCGGGCGGCGCGTCGCTGGCACACCGTCTGGCGCCAACGGGCAAGCGCATCCTGATCCTCGAACGCGGCGACTACCTGCCGCGCGAGACCGGCAACTGGAACTCGAATGTCGTCTTCGTCCAGGGGCGCTATCAGGCCCCCGAAACCTGGTTCGACAACGGCGGCAAGACGTTTCATCCCGGACTGCACTACTACGTCGGCGGCAACTCGAAGGTCTACGGCGCCGCGCTGTTCCGGCTGCGAGAACGCGACTTCGGGGAGATCCGCCACGTCGACGGCATCTCGCCGGCGTGGCCCGTCGGATACGACGAGTTCGAACCGTACTACGCGCAGGCCGAGGCGCTGTTCCATGTGCACGGCCAGCGTGGCGAAGACCCCAACGAGCCGCGCTCGAGCGGCCCTTTCCCGTATCCCGCGGTCGCGCACGAGCCGCGCAT
>CAIMXF010000373.1 GCA_903845345.1 uncultured beta proteobacterium | reverse complement strand
GTCAGTAATTATCAAGACACCCCCTGAGCACCCTTCGACCCCCCCTTTCCGTCATCAAGCGCGCGCCGGCGACGCGCAAGGCGCGCGCGCTGGCGGCCATGCCGCTCGCACTGTCACTTGTCGCCAGCCTCGTCTTGGTGGCCTGCGGCAGGGAGCCGCCCGCCGCCGAGCCGGTGCGCGCGGTGCGCACGCTCACGGTCGGACAGCTCTCGGGCGCGACGACGCGCGACTACGCCGCCGAGGTGCATGCGCGCATCGAGTCGAAGCTGGCCTTTCGCGTCGGCGGCAAGATCACGCAGCGCCCGGTCAATCTCGGCGATCGCGTCAAGGGCGGCCAGGCCCTGGCCCAGGTCGACCCGGCTGACCTGCGCTTCCAGCAGGACGCGGCCCGCGCCGGCCTCGCGGCGGCCAAGGTGAACTACGAGCAGACGGCGGTCGACTACAAGCGCTACGAGGATCTTCACGCGCAGGGCTTCATCGGCACGGCCGAACTCGAGCGACGCAACAGCGCGCTGGAGTCCGCGAAGGCGCAGTTCGACCAGGCGCGCGCGCAGGCCGGCATGCAGGCCGACCAGGCCGCGTACGCCGCACTCACGGCCGATGCGCCGGGCGTGATCACGGCCGTCTACGCCGACGTCGGCGCCGTGGTGGGCGCCGGCACGCCGGTGGTGAGCCTCGCGCACGACGGCCCGCGCGACGTGGTGTTCGCCGTGCCCGAAGACCAGCTGGCCGTCTTCCGAAAGCTGCAGGGCAAGCCCGGCGGCGTCGGGGTGACGCTGTGGGGCGGCAGCACGACGATTCCCGCGACCATCCGCGAGGTGGCCGCGGCGGCCGATCCGGCGTCGCGCACGTTCCAGGTCAAGGCCGACCTGCCCGCCGGCGCGGCCGAACTGGGG
The DNA here is from genome assembly GCA_903845345.1 of uncultured beta proteobacterium. Taxonomy (GTDB): domain Bacteria; phylum Pseudomonadota; class Gammaproteobacteria; order Burkholderiales; family Burkholderiaceae_C; genus Scleromatobacter. The sequence continues at coordinate 2,854 of CAIMXF010000373.1, read as the reverse complement.
CAGACCGCGACGGTGCACGTCGAACTCGCGCCCGCCGACGGCAAGCTGCGCCTGCCGCTGCAGGCCGTGGCCGGCCGCGACCAGCAGAGCTACGTGTGGGTGCTGGACAAGGCATCGATGAAGGTGCGCGAACAGCCGGTCGTCGTGTTGCGTCCGGAAGGCGACACCCTCGTCCTGGACAGCGGCCTGAAGGCGGGCGACACGGTGGTGACCGCCGGCGCGCACGTGCTCACCCCCGGCCAGCAGGTCAGCCTGTACGTCGAACCGACGAAGCGTTGAGGCGCCCGTGAGCAACGAACAACCCAATCCTGCCGCCCCCGCGCCCGAGGCCGAGGGCGGCCGCTTCAACATCTCGCGCTGGGCGCTGGCGCATCCCGAGCTCACGCGCTACCTGATGATCGTGCTGCTGCTGCTGGGCGTCGCCGCCTACTTCCAGCTGGGCCAGGACGAAGACCCGCCGTTCACCTTCCGCGCGATGGTCGTGCAGGCCTACTGGCCCGGCGCGAGCGCGAAGGACATGGCCGAGCAGGTCACCGACAAGATCGAGCGCACGCTGCAGGAGGTGCCGTACTCCGACAAGATCCGCAGCTACACCAAGCCGGGCGAGTCGCTGACGATCCTGCAGCTGGCGGACTGGTCGCCCGGCCACGAGGTGCCCAACACGTGGTACCAGGCGCGCAAGAAGATCGGCGACATGAGCGCCACGCTGCCGCAAGGCGTGATCGGCCCGTTCTTCAACGACGAATTCGGCGACGTCTACGGCTCGATCTACGCGCTGTCGGCCGACGGTTTCAGCGACGAGGAACTGCGCGTGCGCGCCGAGGACATCCGCTCGCAGCTGCTGCGCGTGCACGACGTCGCGAAGGTGGAGCTGTTCGGCGTCCAGTCGCAGAAGGTCTGGGTCGAGCTGTCCCAGAAGCGCGCCGCCGAGATGGGCGTCGACGTGAACGAGGTCATCACCCAGCTCAACGCGCAGAACGCCGTGCAGGGCTCGGGCGTGGTCGACGCCGGCACGCAGAACGTGCAGGTGCGCGTGGCGGGCGCGTTCCAGTCGGTGGATGCGATCCGGGCGCTGCCGATCCGCGTGGTCAATCCGGCGACCGGCCAGGCGACGAGCCTGAAGCTGGGTGACATCGCGCAGGTCAAGCGCGGCTATTCCGATCCGCCCGACGTCAAGGTGCGCGCCAACGGCAAGCAGGTGGTCGCGCTCGGCATCTCGATGGCCAAGGGCGGCGACATCATCGCGCTCGGCAAGGGGCTGCAGCAGCAGGTGGCCGAGGTGCGCAGGCAACTGCCGGTGGGCATGGAATTGACGCAGGTGCAGGACCAGCCGCAGGCGGTCACGCGCTCGGTGGGCGAATTCGTGCGCGTGCTGATCGAGGCGATCGTGATCGTGCTGGTGGTGAGCTTCGTCAGCCTGGGCCTGCACTTCAACCCGATCCGCATCGACATCTGGCCGGGGCTGGTGGTGGCCATCACGATCCCGCTGGTGCTGGCGATCACCTTCGTCACGATGTACTACTGGGGCGTCGGCCTGCACAAGATCTCGCTGGGCTCGCTGATCATCGCGCTGGGGCTGCTCGTCGACGACGCGATCATCGCGGTGGAGATGATGGTGCGCAAGCTGGAAGAGGGGTACTCCAGGGAGCGCGCCGCCACGTTCGCTTACGAGGTCACCTCGATGCCGATGCTGACCGGCACGCTGATCACCGCCGCGGGCTTCCTGCCGATCGGCCTCGCCAAGTCGATGACCGGCGAGTACACGTTCGCGATCTTCGCGGTGACCTCGGCGGCGCTGCTGATCTCGTGGGGCGTCTCGGTCTACTTCGTGCCGTACCTGGGGGCGCGCCTGCTGCACACGCGGGTGAAGGCACACAATGCCGACGGCACCCCCCCGACCGAGCCGCACGAGACCTTCGACTCGCCGTTCTACATGCGCTTCCGCCGCGTCGTCGCTTGGTGCCTCGGCCATCGCTGGATCACGATAGCCGCGACCATCGGCACGTTCGTGCTGGGCCTGGTCGGCATGGGACTCGTGCAGCAGCAGTTCTTCCCGGACTCGAGCCGGCCCGAGATCATGGTCGACCTGTGGCTGCCCGAAGGCGCGACGATGGCGCAGAGCGAGGAAGCGGCAAAGCGCTTCGAGGCGCGCATGCTGAAGGAGCCGGGCGTGAAGTCGATGACGACGTGGGTGGGCAGCGGCGTGCCGCGCTTCTACCTGCCGCTGGACCAGGTGTTCCCGCAGGCGAACGTCAGCGAGGCCATCATCGAGCCGACCGACCTCAAGGTGCGCGAGAGCCTGCGCAAGAAGCTGCCGGCGCTGACGGCCGCCGAGTTCCCCGAGCTGCGCACGCGTGTGAAGCTGTTGCCCAACGGGCCGCCGGTGCCGTATCCCGTGCAGTTCCGCGTGATGGGACCCGACTCGGACCAGGTGCGCAAGTGGGGCGACGAGGCCAAGGCGGTGCTGCGCGACAACGCGCACATGCGCGGCGTCAACGACAACTGGAACGAGAACGTGCTGGCGATGCATCTGGCCGTCGACCAGGACAAGGCGCGCGCGCTGGGCGTCAGCACGCAGGCCATCGCGCAGGCGACGCAGACGCAGTTCTCGGGCTCGACGATGGGCCAGTACCGCGAGGGCGACCAGCTGATCGACATCGTGCTGCGACAGCCGCCGGCCGAGCGCAGCGCGGTGACCGACCTGGCGAGCGCCTACGTGGCGACGAGCAACGGCGGCGTCGTGCCCCTGACGCAGGTCGCGCGGCTGTCGCTGGGCTGGGAGCCGGGCGTGCTGTGGCGCGAGGGCCGCAGCTACGCGGTGACCGTGCAGGGCGACGTGGTCGAGGGCCTGCAG
>CAIMXF010000372.1 GCA_903845345.1 uncultured beta proteobacterium | reverse complement strand
CGGCGAGCGTCGGGTCGTCGGCCAGATCCTTGCGGCCGATCATCAGCATCAGCCGCCTGAAGATGCTGTCCCCGTTGCCGGCGATCAGCACCGCGTTGCCGCAGGCGCAGGCGTAGGCGTTGGACGGCGTGATGCCCGGCAGCGCCCCGCCGGCGGGCCGGCGCACCTCGCCGAAGACGTCGTACTCGGGCAGCAGGCTCTCGGACAGGTTGAACATCGCCTCGTACAACGCGAGGTCGATGCGCTGGCCCTGGCCCCCGCGCGCGTCACGCGCGTACAGGGCCAGCATCACGCCGAGGGCGCCGTGGACACCCGCCACCGTATCGCCCAGCGACACGCCGCTGCGCACCGGCGTGCGGCCGGGTTCGGCGTTGAGGTAGCGCAGTCCGCTGAACGCCTCGGCCACTGCAGCGAAGCCGGGCTCCGACGCGCGCGGCCCGGTCTGGCCGAAGCCCGACAGGCTCAGCATGATCAGCTTCGGATTGAGCGCGTGCAGCGTCTCCCAGCCGAGACCCCAGGCGTCCATCGAGCCGGGACGGAAGTTCTCGATCAGCACGTCGGCATCGCGCACCAGCTCGCGCACCAGCGCCTGGCCCTCGGGCACGCGCAGGTCGATGCAGACCGACTCCTTGTTGCGCGACTGCGCGTCCCACCACACCGACGTGCCGTCGCGCAGCTTGCGCCACTTGCGCAACGCGTCGCCCGTCTTCGGCGGCTCGACCTTGATGACGCGCGCGCCGAAGTCGGCGAGCGTCTTCGCGGCGAACGGGCCGGCGATCAGCTGTCCGAGTTCGACGACCTTGATTCCTTCGAGGACCTGCATGGGCGCTCCGTCTGCGATCTGTCTGACCGCATTGTGAGGATGCGCCCGTGTTGGCGAAAGGCAATCTTGCCAAGCGAGGTTTCGCGCTTCGTGAAAGCGGCGCAGCGCAAGTACCGGCCGGCTCGATACGCCGTCTCGCTTCGAGCGTCGGAGCGGGCCTCGCCAGGCCGCGGTCGCCAGGGTTCGTCCGGCCCTCCTATGGCACGGCGACGCTCAAGCTGCCACCCACGACCGCCATGGCGGCCACGATGGCCGTGGGGGTGTCGCTGCTGGTGGGCGCGCTCGGCGGCGGCTGGTGGAGCGACCTGGCCGGACCCGCGTGGCCCGCGCTGGCGCCGCGCGTCGGCCTCGTGGTGCGGGCGCCCGCGGGCCTCGGCCTGCTCGTGGCGCATCCCGGCCTCGGCACGCCGCTGGGCGTGTGCGCGATGTTGGGAGCGCTGACGGGCATGACCAGTTCCGCCGCCCTGTACCTGCTGAGCGAGCGCCAGGCCGCGACGCGACGCGCCGCGGGCATCGCGCTGGCCTATGCCGCGGCGACGGCGGTGTTCGGAGGCACGACGCAGGCCGTCGTGACCTGGCTCATCGCCGCCACCGGCAGCCCCGTCGCGCCGGCCTGGTATGCGAGCGCCACCGGCGTCGCGAGCGGCGTCGCGCTGTTGTTGTTGCTGCAGGGGCCGCGCGCGAGGGCCAGCACCGCCTGAGTCGTGCTGTCGGTTCGAACGGCGAGCGTCGACAGCGGCGCAGGTCGAGGCGTTGGGGGTTCAACCGCGGCCCATCCTCGCAGGCGCGGGCCGCGGGCGCCGGGATCCCCCGGGCGCCGTGACAAGACGCTCAGGCGGCCAGCGGCTCGCGCATGATCATCGCGCCCTGCACCTGCACGACCATCGCCTCGCCGGTCTCGGTCAGGCGCAGCGAGCCGCCGTTCCACTGCAGCCAGCGCAGGGCGACGAAGCGGTCGATGGTCTGCTCGGGGATGTCGCAGGCGCGGCGGCGCGACAGCAGGTCCACGGTGACGAGCAGCGATTCCTGCAGGGCGGTGTTGATCTTGGCGATGGCGGTGGGCGTCTTCATGGTCTCGTTCCTTCAGGGTTGACGCAACGATAGCGACCCCCGCTGTCCGGCACCGTAGTCGGCGGCAGCGTTCCCGTGTAGGACGGCGCCGACTCGACCATTCAGGCGTCGTCCAGGCCCTGGCCGTCGCTCGCGCGCGCCGCGCGCATGGCGGCCTCCCAGGTACGCCTGGGCAGGTGCCCGCGCAGCCGCTCGATCATCAGTTCGGCGATGCCGGCGTCGACCTGGTGGCCGACATGCGGGATGACGTCGGCGGTGACGTCCGCGCCGATCGCCACGAGATGCTGCGCGGCTTCCACCGTGAAGCCGTACGGGATCACCGGATCGGCCTTGCCGTGGAACATGTGGAGCGTGGTCTGCGCATTCGCGGACTCGGGCAGCCGCGCGAAGCGTCCGGCGATGGACACCACGCGGCCCGCGATGGCCGGCCGGTCGCGTGTCGATTCGAGCGCCATGATGCCGCCCTGCGAGAAGCCGATCAGCGCCACCGCGTCGAGGCCGACGCCGGCTTCCTGCTGCCAATGCGCGACCGTTTCGACGAAGGCCGGCATCGCGGCGTCAATGCGCGCGGGACGGTTGTCCTCGCTGATGCCCTGCACCGAGAACCATTGCCGGCCGCCGCCGATGTCCGACGGCATCGGCGCCGCGACGCTCACGATGAAGGCCGCGGGGAATTCGGCGGCCAGCACGCGGCCCAGCGGCACCAGGTCCTGCGCGTCGGCGCCCACGCCGTGGAACAGCAGCATCAATTGCTGGGCCTGGCCGTCTGGGCGGGTGACGATGATGGCGTCGGACATGGCAGTTTCTCGCGCGGATTCGTTGCCCGAATTGGATCATGCGGGCGCGCGCGACGCTCGCGCCGGGTCATGCGCGACCACGCGACGCCTGCGGCGCGAGCGCGCGCAGGCCCTCGAAGAACTGGCGCGCCATCTCGTGCGCGGCGAGCTCGATGAGCGGGGCGCCCAGCACCCCGATGACGCCCTCGATGTCGACCACGATGTCCGCCCGCAGCGTGGTGGCGGCCGGGCCGTCGGCCTCGAGCCGCAACGCGGCGCTGCCCGTGCCGCCGTTGCGGTCGGTGCGCGACTGGAAGTGCAGCGTGCAGCGATGCGGCGCCTCGATCTCGCGTCGGTGCACGTGGACCGTGAGGCGCGTCGTCGTGAGCCCGAGCGGCACCGCCATCTCGGCGACGAACTCGTCGGGCGCGACCTCCCGCAGCGACTCGCAGCCGGGCAGCGCGCGCCGCAGCGTCGCGACGTCGTTCAGCGCGCCCCAGGCTTCGACGAGCGGGACGGGCAGGCGATGGCTTTCGCTGAGGCGCATGCTCCGAGACTACGCGACATGTCGCGCCGCGCGTGTCGGATGAACCGCCGTTCAGACGCCAGTGGAGGCGAACTGCGCGTGCACGTCCTCGCACCAGACCTCGAGGTCCGCCTCGGACATGCCCAGCGCAGCCAGCGCGATCGAGCCGCCCTTGCTCCACTCGATGTGGCGGTTCAGGCCCTGGTAGCGCTGGATGATGGTCTCGCAGACCAGGCCCAGCGCGACGAGCTCGCGCACCTGCGGCGGCATCGGGCCCATCCACGAGCTGTATTCGTGGTGCAGGCGGGCGGCCAGCACGGCGGTCTGCGACACGCCCCAGGTGCGCGCGGTGAGCGCGCCCACCAGCGCGTGGTCGACGCCGTGGATCGACTGCTCGAGCGCCGTGATGCTGCCTTCGTGCACGTTGCACTTCTCCAGCGTGGCGACGTAGCCGGTCTTGCCCGGGAAGCGCTGCAGCAGGATCGCGATGCCCAGCTCGACGAACAGGCCGTAGGTGTGGGCCAGCGCGGGCGGCACGACGCGGCGCGTGCGCGCGAGGTAGGTCATCGCGCGGGCGCGCTTGGCGGAAACGTCCCAGAAACGCACGAAGCCCGGGCCGGTGGTGGGCAGCAGCTTGCGCAGCACGATCTCGGTGAAGATCGCCTGGCACTGCGCGAAGCCGAGCAGCTGGAATGCCTGGTCGACGGTGTCGGCGCGGCGGCTCAGGCCCATCAGCGGGGAATTGGCGTACTTCAGCAGCGCGGCCGACAGCGCCACGTCGGAGCCGGCGATGTCGGCCACGCGCTTGAGCGACGGGTCGTCGCGCTCGAGCTCCTGCTGCATGTCGACCAGCAGCTGCGGGCGGGCGGGGATGCCGATGTCGCGCACCAGCGCCTGCAGCGCCTTTCCGTCGAGGTCGGCGAGGGCGAGCAGCTGGTCGCCACCCATTTCAGGCAGCGAGGTAAGGGCGGAGGCATCCATGCGTGAAGGTTCCGTGTTGACTGATCCGTCTCGGGCTTATCGGCCGATCGGCGAAACAGTTGAGTCCGGGCGCGCCACGAAGATGTTTCAGCCTGCTTCGACGGCTCCGCGAATATGCGCCAGCGCGGCCGGGTCGTCCAGCGTGGTCAGGTCGCCCGGATCGCGGCCCTCGCAGATCGCCTGGATGGTGCGACGCAGGAGCTTGCCGGAGCGCGTCTTGGGCAGGCCGGCGACGAAGCGCACGCGCGCCGGCCGCGCGACCGCGCCCAGCGTCTCGTCGACCCGCTTCATCACCTCGGCCTCCAGCGCGCGAGCGAGCTCGGGCGTGGCGATGCGCGCGGCGTCGCGCGGCACGGCGAACGCCATCGCCACCTGGCCCTTGAGCGGGTCGGCGACGCCCACCACGGCCACCTCGGCGATCGCCGGATGGCCCGAGATGCTTTCCTCGATCTCGCGCGTGCCCAGCCGATGGCCCGCCACGTTGATGACGTCGTCGGTGCGGCCGAGGATGAAGAAGTAGCCGTCCTCGTCGCGCACGGCCCAGTCGAAGGTCGAGTAGACAACCCGGGCGGGGATGCTTTTCCAGTAGGTCTCGACGAAGCGTTCGTCGTCGCCCCACACCGTCTGCATGCAGCCCGGCGGCAGCGGGTAGTCGAGTGCCAGCACGCCCTTCTGGTTCGCGCCCGTGAGCTCCTCGCCGGTGTTCTCGTCGAGCAGCACCGCGCGGTAGCCGAACACGGCCTTGCCGGGCGAGCCCAGGCGCGTCTGCGCGGGTTCGACGCCGTTGAGCAGCGTCAGGATCGGCCAGCCGCTCTCGGTCTGCCAGTAGTTGTCGATGACGGGCTTGCCGATGCCGTCCCGGATCCATTCGGCGGTCGGCGCGTCGAGCGGCTCGCCGGCCAGGAACAGCGCGCGCAGCGACGACAGGTCGTGGCGCTTCAGCAGCGCCGGATCCTGCTTCTTCAGCACGCGGATCGCCGTCGGCGAGGAGAACATCACCGACACCTTGTACTTCTCGACGAGCCGCCACCAGATGCCGCCGTCCGGCTGCTTGCCGAAGCCCTGCGTCGGCAGTCCCTCGTACATCAGCGTCGTCATGCCGGCGATCAGCGGGCCGTAGACGATGTAGCTGTGGCCGACCACCCAGCCGATGTCGCTGGTGCAGAAGTAGGTCTCGCCGGGATGGCCGTCGAAGATGGTCGGGATCGACGCCGCGAGCGCGACGGCGTAGCCGCCGGTGTCGCGCTGGACGCCCTTGGGCTTGCCCGTCGTGCCCGAGGTGTAGAGCGTGTAGCTGGTGTGCGTGGCGTCCACCCACGTGCACGGCACCCGCGCGTGCGCGTGACGCGCGCGCAAGGCCGCCCACGCGACATCGCGTCCGTCGACGACCGCCGCAGGCGCCAGCCCGCGGTCGACCATCACCACGTGCGCGGGCTGGTGCTGCGCGAGCGCGATGGCCTCGTCCAGCAGCGGCTTGTAGGCGATCACCTTGCCGCCGCGCGAGCCGGCGTCGGCGCTCACGATCACGGTCGGCCGCGCGTCGTCGATGCGCGCCGCCAGGCTCGCGCTGGCGAAGCCGCCGAAGACGACTGAGTGGATCGCGCCGAGCCGCGCGCAGGCCAGCATCGCGAACGTCGCCTCGGGAATCATCGGCATGTACAGCAGCACGCGGTCGCCCTGGCGCACGCCGAGCGCCTGCAGCGCCGCGGCCATCGTCATGACCTCCTGCAGCAGCTGGGTGGTCGTCCAGGTGAGTTCCTGGTCGACCTCGGTCGACACCCACACCAGCGCCGCGCGATCCGGGTGCGCGGCCGCGTGGCGGTCGACCGCGTTGTGGCACAGGTTGGTGAGTCCGCCCGGGAACCATTGCACGAACGGCGGGTTCGAGGTGTCGCACACGCGGTCGAACGGGCGTTCCCAGTGGATGCGGCGCGCCTGCTCGGCCCAGAAGGTGTCGGGATCGTCCAGCGATTGTCGAATGAATTCCGCGGCGGTCGTGGCCATGTCGTCTCCGGCTGTGCGTGTTCAGCCGGATGGTGCCACGAAGCGGCGTGCAGGCGCCGCGCCGCGCAAGCCGAGCGAGGCGAGGCATGCGGAGCCTGCGGTGACAATCCGTCCCGATGACCGCCAACCTGACCACGCTCGCCGACCTGCGCGCCGGCCGCCTCGCCGGCGCCACCCACGTCGACCTGCGCCACTGCGAGCTCGATGAATTCCCGCGCGAGCTGTTCGACCTGGCCGACACGCTGACGAT
>CAIMXF010000371.1 GCA_903845345.1 uncultured beta proteobacterium | reverse complement strand
CGCGGGCCGGCGCATCGGCGCGTGGCGCATCGTCGGCCTGGTCGGACGTGGGGGCATGGGCGAGGTCTACCGCGCTTCGACAAGCCGCTGGCGATCGACGGCGCGGGCGCTGATGGCGCGCCGGCCGCAGTTGGAGGCGCCGTGCGCGCTGCTGACGCGTGCGGCGGTCGAAGCGATCGTCGGTCCGCTGAGCGCCGAACCCCTCGCACGTCGCGACGCCTGCGAGCTGCACGGCGCCAAGGGCGTGTACGCGTGGCAGGTGGCCGACGCCACCGGCGGCTACGCCGCGATGCGCAAGACGACGGCGCTGCAAGCTGGCGACGCGGGCGCGATCTCGCGCCGCGCGGACGGCGGCGACATGAACGAGCAGCGCCGCGGCGTGCTGCAGAACCTCGCCGGCGGCCTCGAGCCCAAGCCGCTGGACAACCCGGCCTGGGACCGGGGCGTGGTGTCGATGCGCGGCCTCTACGTCGTCAGGAAGGACGTGCGGATCGGTTGTTCGACGACACTGAATGCCGCGCAGGTGGACATCTGCACGCAGCTGGCTGCAGCCGTGGCGGAACGCTTGTAGACGCCAGCGTCGCGCCAGCCGTCTACGAACGAAACAACGGCGATTCGATCGAATGCGCGGTAGCCTGAACGACAGGGCCGCGAACAGCAACCGGAGACTGGCCCACGCGAGGTGACAGCTTTCTGCGGCGCGCGCATCGCGTAATATCGGAAGTGCGTGAAAAAATCGATGCGCAGGGGACCGGCTCCATCAAGCTGGAGCGCCGGATGCCGAAACATGAAGGTGGTGCGCAGGCAAAGGCGCCCTGCTCCGGCCCTCCTCGGCAAGCACTGCCTCTCGAACGAATCGCCCGCATGCCCAGCATTTCCTTCACCAGCTCCGATTTTCAACCCTGGGGCGATGATCCTGCCAAGTGCGACGATTGCGCCAGGCCGGAGGCGCTCGGCTTTCGCTTCAGCTATGCGTACCAGCCGATCGTGGACGTCCGCAAGCGACAGGTCTACGCGCACGAAGCGCTGGTCCGCGGCGCGGAGGGCGAGCCCGCACCGACGATCCTGGCCCGGATCAACGAAGACAACCGATATCGATTCGACCAGGCCTGCCGCGTGAAGGCGATCAAGGTGGCCTCCGAATTGGGCATGCGGGAGCGGCTGTCGATCAATTTCCTGCCCAATGCGATCTACAAGCCCGAGCTGTGCATCCGCACCACGCTCCAGGCCGCCCGGACGCATTCCTTCCCGGTCGAACGCATCATCTTCGAGGCCACCGAGGGCGACGCCATCGAGGACGGCAAGCGGCTGGCCAGCATCCTGACCGAATACAAGCGGACCGGCTTCCTGACGGCGATCGATGATTTCGGTGCAGGCTATGCGGGCTTGAACCTGCTGGCCGACTTCCAGCCCGACATCATCAAGCTCGACATGGCGCTGGTGCGCGGTGTCGACACCAGCCGGTCGCGGCAGGCGATCGCGCGCGGCGTGCTGAGGATCTGCTTCGATCTCGACATCGCCGTGATCGCGGAAGGCGTCGAGACTCAGGCCGAGCGGGATTTCTTCTTCGATGAAGGTGTCAGTCTGATGCAGGGCTACCTGTTCAGCCGGCCGGCATTCCAGAGCCTTGGCAAGATCGCCGAGGGTGCATGGCCAGGATCGGGCCAACCCGGCCCGCACGGATCCGTCGGGGCCTGAGCGGTGGCTGGGCCGTGCCACCCGGTTCCTGCCGACGAGCCTGCCCGGCTCGCCGCGGTGCGCGCCTACGACATCCTCGGCACACCGCCTGAACTCGAGTTCGACGCACTGACGCGCCTGGCCGCGTTCATGTTCGACGTTCCGATCGCGGTGGTCTCCGTGATGGACGAGGACCGCCTGTGGTTCAAGTCGAGGATCGGACTCGACGTGCCGGAGCTCGACCGCAAGGTGGCCTTCTGTGCGCACGCGATCATGCAGCCGCGTCAGGCGCTGGTGGTCGACGACCTGATGGGAGACGAACGCTTCTCCGGCAATCCGCTGGTGGCTCAGGCACCGCATATTCGCTTCTATGCCGGGGCCCCGATCGTGGATCCGGACGGGTTCGCGCTCGGGACGATCGCGGTGATCGATGCGCAGCCGCGCCAGTTCAGCGCGGCGCAGCGCGATGCGTTGGTCGACCTGTCGACGCTCGTCATGACGGCCTTGCGCAATCGGCGCAGCGCGCTCGAACTGAGCCGGCTCGCGCGCACCGATCATCTGACCGGGATTGCCAACCGCGCCCAGTTCGAACTGGCCGTGGCCACGGAGATTCAGCAGGCGACACGCACAGGAGAAGGCTTCTCGGTGCTGTGCATGGATCTCGACGGCTTCAAGGATGTCAACGACGAACACGGACATGCGGCGGGCGATGAAATCCTGCGTGAGGTTTCCCGGCGCTTGCAGTCCCAGCTGCGGGAAGGCGACACCGTCGCGCGCCTGGGCGGCGACGAATTCGGCATCGTGATGCGACGCGGTACCGCGGAAGAGGCGCTGGCGCTGCGCAAGCGCATCGTCGCGGCCGTGCAGCAACCCGTGACACTGTCATCCGGGCCGGTCGTCGCGGTGGGAATGTCCGTTGGAGAGGCCTCGTTTTCCAAGGCGGCCTGCACGGCCGAAGCCTTGTTGGGACAAGCCGACCGGGCTCTTTACGCCTCGAAAAGATCCTCGTCCGCGCGCAGCGGGCGAACGCTCAGGGAGAGTTCCTGAACCGATGTTCGTCGGCGGGAACCCCGGTTCGGGCGAACGGCGGCCAGTGGTCGATGGTGGCCTCGAGCCCGCCCGGACACGTTCGCCGGCGGTCGATGAGTGGTATCATCGCCGTGTAGGATCAAGTTCGTCTTTTGGGTTTTGTCTTCTGTTCTGTTCCAGCGTGCTGGCGACTCCTCGGTTGATTTTGCATCGATGATGTTTTGTACGCCTGCGCCGCTTCGGCATGTGCCATGCGGAATCTGAATGGAAATGAATATGACGACTCAAACTGGCACGGTCAAATGGTTCAACGAAGGCAAGGGCTTCGGCTTCATCGCCCCTGACGACGGCAGCAAGGACCTGTTCGCGCACTTCAGCGAGATCCAGGGCTCCGGCTTCAAGACGCTTGCGGAAGCGCAGCGTGTCCAATTCGAAGTGACGCAGGGTCAAAAGGGCCTGCAGGCTTCGAAGATCACCCCCGTCTGACCCGTCATCGAGCAATCCTCGTCGAACGACTCAAGAACCGCGGCATCGTCCGCGGTTTTTTTATGGGCAAGGAACATGAGAAACCTGCAAGACGCGACAGAAAAGATCTGTGAGCTCAAGGGCAGCCTGGTTGCGGTGAACGCCTTGCTGGCGGCCATCCTGAAGGTGCTCCCCGACCACGCTCGTCAAGAGCTCCTGCGAACCTTTTCCGAGCACACGGAAGTCGCTCGAACAGTGCTGCTGCATACCCAGATTTCCGAACTCACCATCTCGGCTTTCGAGCGAGACGTGGCCCGGGACAGCGCATTGATCGAGGCGTTGCGCCCCGTCTGAGCCGGCAGCAAGCCATCTGCTCGGCGTCGGCCGCTGCTTTCTTTCAAGCCGAGGGCCGATCTCGATCCGATCAGCGCGCCAGCTGCCTGGCGACCGTCGCGACGAACCGCGATGCTTCAGGCGTGAGCTGCGCCGACGGCGCCGCGATTTCAAGAACAGCGTCCAGCGATGCTTCGAACCATTGCTCTCCCGAGCCCACGTCGTCCGGGGTCAGCATGTCCGCCACGAAATGGACCGCGCTCACGAGGACCGAGTCGTCGAGGCCAACCAATTTGAGTCGGGGCGAATAGCAACGCGCGCACTCGGCGAACCGCTCTCCCACGGTTTCGATGACGTCCGGCGACGCCGCCGCGCCATTGACGCACAGTGCCGTCGCTGCAGCCTTCATGCAAGCGGCGGACAGCGGCGCTCCCCAATGAACCTCGTCAAACTTGTGGCGATTCATCCTGTCCCTATCTCGTCGGTCTGGAAATTGCCGTTCCCTTGCAAGCGCGCGATCCTGCGAGACATGAGCCGCCGCGGAAGGTCGTTGGCGGTCGACGAGCAGCAGACTCGATTCGTCCGGCCCGCTTCGTCCGGGCGAGCCAACGCCGGGCTGGCCCGCCGACATCGTACTCAGTACTGG
>CAIMXF010000370.1 GCA_903845345.1 uncultured beta proteobacterium | reverse complement strand
GGTCGCGCGCGTTCGCCTCGCGCAACGGCTCCAACGCCTGCTCGGCGAAGCCTTGATCGCGCAGCACGCGTGCGAGAAGCTCCAGCGAACTCGGGTTGCCAGGATCGGCCGCCAGCGCACGCCGGATGGCCGGTTCGGCTTCGTCGGCGCGGCCCATTCGCTGCAGCAGCAGGCCGAGGTTGTACCAGGCACCCGGATCGTCGGGCTGCAGCGCCAGCGCGGCCTCCAGCGACGTGACAGCCTCGCCGAGCCTGCCGAGCGCGTCCATCACGTTGGACTGCACCACCAGCGCCTGCGGGAACTCGGCCTTCGCCCGCAAGGCCGCGCCGACCAGGGCCTCGGCGCGCGCGAGGTCACCGCGAACCAGTGCGAGGCACGCATAATTGTAGTTGCCGAACGGATGATCCGGCGCGATGGCCAGGCAGGCCTGGTACGCGCGCTCGGCACCGGCGGTGTCGCCATCGGCCGCCAGCGCGATGCCGAGATTCAGGTGCGCGCGCGCATGGCGCGGCGCCAACGCGACCGCCTCGCGGTACAGCGCCGTGGCGCCCGCCAGGTCCCCCGCGTCCTCGAGTGCGTTGCCCTGCGCGATGCGTTCGTCCGCCCGGGCGACGTCGTCGGGCGCGCGCACGGGCGCCGCGGGCGCAGGCGCAGGCGCAGGCGCGGGCGTGGGCGCGGGCGCGGGCGCGGGCGACGATGCCGCGACAGGCGTCGCCAGGAGTCGATTGAGCAGGTTCTTGAGCATGTGAGGACGTCCTCCCGATGTCCCATTGTCGTCCGCGCCGGCTCGCCGGCCAGCGGGAACGTCTGCGTCAGCGCGTCTTCTCGAGCCACATCCAGCGATAGGCTGCTTCCAGGTCGCGCACGTAGCGCGGCAGGTCGGTCAGCGGCGACGCCTGCAGCCGCGTGCGCAGCGTGGGCCGCAACGCGCGCAAGGACTCGAGGTCGGTGGCGCGCGCGACCGCCAGGTCGACGACGTCGCCGACCGTCGGGGCAATCCAGTCCTCCAGGCCGAGCGCCTCGAGGATGGCGGCCGCGCTGCGCGAGACCGGCGTGTCGCCGCGCGTGGCGACCACGGGCACGCCCATCCAGAGCGAGTCGAACGTGGTCGTGCCGCCGCCGTACGGGAAGGTGTCGAGCGTGATGTCGATGGCGTTGTGGAGCCGCATGTACTCGCTGCCGGGCACGCGCGGCACGAACTCGATGCGATGCTCGGCCACGCCCAGGCTTGCGATGTCGCGCCGGATCGCCGCGCGCTTGCGCTCCGAACCGACGTCGCCGATGACGAGCCGCGACCCGGGCACGCGCTGCAGCACCTCGGCCCAGCGGCGGCAGGCGGCGGGCGTGACCTTGAGCGCCGAGTTGAAGGAACCGAACGTCACGTGCCCGAGGCGCTCGAACGCCGGCACCGGGTCGATCGCATGCGAGGCATCGCCGGGATAGCACCACTGGCTCGCGGGCAGCGGCACCAGCCGCTCGGTGTGCAGCGGCTGTGCGATGGCGGGCGGGTCGCAGCGGACGTCGGTGAGGCGGAAGTCCATCCGCGTCAGGCCGGTGGTGTTGAGGTAGCCCAGCCAGGCCACCTGCGCCGGCGCGGGGCGCTGGCAGAACACGCCCGGGCGCGGCATGCTGCTGTGGCCCATGAGGTCGACCAGCACGTCGATGCCGTCGGCGTGGATGGCGTCGGCCAGCGCCTCGTCCGACAGCGTCGCGACGTCGCGCCAGTGATGCGCCGCGGCGCGCAGCCGCTGCGTCATCGCGTCGGAGTCGCCGGTCAGCGAGTAGCAGAAGGTCTCGACCTGCGCGCGATCATGCTGCTCGAGAACCGGCGCGAGGAAGAACGGCACCGGGTGCGTCGTGAAGTCGCTCGAGAGATAACCCACGCGCAGCCGGCGCGCCGGATCGCCCGCCTCGGATCGGCGCGCGAATCGCACGGGTATCGCCTGCTCCAGCGCAGCGCCGAAGTCGACGTGCCGGCGAAAGAACGCCTGCGCCTGCACGCCGTCGACGTTGTTCATGATCATCAGCTCGAAGGAGCGGTGCAGCCGGTCCGAGGGATCGCGTTCGAGGACGAGCGCCAGCGTGCCCAGCGCCTCCTGCGCGAAGCCCTCGTCGCGCTCGATGCGCACCAGCAGTTGCAGCGCCTGCTGGAAGTCCGGCTTCGCCTGCAGCGCGGCGCTGACCAGCGCGCGTGCCCGCGCCGTGTCGCGGCGCACCACCATCAGGCGGGCCAGGTTGTAGTTGCCGAAGGGATGCCCGGCATCGATCGCCAGCACCGCCTCGAAGGCCAGCACGGCAGCGCCTTCGTCGCCCCGGGCGTCCAGCACGATGCCCAGGTTCAGGTGCGCGCGCGCATGGCGCGGCGCCGTCGCCACGGCCTGGCGGTAAAGCGCTTCGGCCTCGGCCAGGCGGCCGCCGTCCTCCAGCGCGTTGCCCTCGACGATCAGCGCATCCGCGCGTGCGACGTCGTCGGGTCGAGACTCAGGCACCGGCGCCACGGCCGCCGCCGCGGGGGCGGCGGACGGGCTCGGGGCGGTCGGCAGCCATCGGGTCAGCAGGTTCTTGAGCACGGGCGGCCTCCTCGCTAGGCGCCCATTGTCGTGCGGCGGCCGATCGGCTCAGCCGACGCGACAGATCTTGAGCATGTTGGTGCCGCCGGGATAGCCCATCGGCTCGCCGCAGGTGATGGCGTAGGTGTCGCCCGGGCGGAACACGCCGCGCGCGATCAGCAGGCGCTCGGCCTCGGCGAGCGCCGTGTCGCGATCGTCGAAGGACGACATCATCAGCGGCGTGACGTTGCGGTACAGCGCCATGCGGCGCAGCGACTGCGGCTGCGTGGTGAGCGCGAAGATCGGCACCTGCGAGCGCTGGCGGCTGATCCACAGCGCGGTGGAGCCCGACTCGGTCAGCGCGACGATCGCCTTGCAGCCCAGGTGCTGCGCGGTGAACAGCGCGCCCATCGCGATCGACTGGTCGATGCGCCCGAACTTCTTGTTCAGGAAGTTGGCCTCGACCAGTTGGACGTCGTCGGCGCGCTCGGCTTCGAGCGCGATCGCGGCCATCGTCTCGACGGTCTCGACCGGGTACTTGCCGGCCGCGGTCTCGGCGCTGAGCATCACGGCGTCGGTGCCGTCCAGCACCGCGTTGGCGACGTCGCTCACCTCGGCGCGCGTGGGCACCGGCGCGAGGATCATGCTTTCCATCATCTGCGTGGCGGTGATGACGACCTTGTCCATCTCGCGCGC
>CAIMXF010000369.1 GCA_903845345.1 uncultured beta proteobacterium | reverse complement strand
CTGCAGGCCGACCAGTTCCTTCTGCAGGTCGAGGTAGGTCAGGCCGTCGCCGTTGTTCAGCACCGTGTCGGCGTCGTCCAGCTCGGCCTCGAAGTGGTCGGCCGCCACCTTGGTGACGTGGCCGACGGACAGCCCCGCGTGCTTGGGCGTGTCGAACGCGCCGATGTCCATCTTGCGGCCGGTGACGAAATAGTCGGTGGACTCGCGGTTGAAGTTGCGGTCGGGGTCGGGCGTGAAGTTGAACGTCGCCTTGCCGGCCGACGACGCGCGCAGCTCCGGGCGGCGTTCCAGCATCTCGTCGAGCTGGCGGCGGTAGTGGGCGGTGATGTTCTTCACGTAGCCCATGTCCTTGTAGCGGCCCTCGATCTTGAAGCTGCGGATGCCCGCGTCCACCAGCGTGTCCAGGTTGGCGGTCTGGTTGTTGTCCTTCATCGACAGCACGTGGCTGTCGTGGGCCACGATGCCGCCCTTGGCGTCCGTGACCGTGTAGGGCAGGCGGCAGGGCTGCGAGCAGTCGCCGCGGTTGGCGCTGCGGCCGGTGTGCGCGTGGCTCAGGTAGCACTGGCCGCTGTAGGCGACGCACAGCGCGCCGTGGATGAAGAACTCGAGCGTGGCGTCGGGCGTGACGGCGGCGATCTCGCGGATCTGGCCCAGGTCGAGCTCGCGCGCGAGCACCATCTGCGAGAAGCCGACGTCCTGGAGAAACTTGGCCTTCGCGGGCGTGCGGATGTCGGTCTGCGTGCTGGCGTGGAGCTGGATGGGCGGCAGGTCCAGCATCAGCAGGCCCATGTCCTGCACGATCAGCGCATCGGCGCCGGCCTCGTGCACGGCCCAGGCCATCGTGCGCGCGTCCTCGAGTTCGTCGTCGCGCAGGATCGTGTTGAGCGTGATGAAGACCTTCGCGCCGTAGCGGTGCGCGTGGCGCGTCAGGCGTTCGATGTCGCGGATGTCGTTGCCAGCGGATGCGCGCGCGCCGAATGCCGGGCCGCCGATGTAGATCGCGTCCGCGCCGTGGTTGACCGCCTCGATGCCGATGTCGGCGTTCTTCGCGGGGGCGAGCAGCTCGATCTCGGCCGTGACGGCCGGCGCCACGGAGGTGAAGTTGAACGGGGTCGAATGCATGGTGTCTGGCTCGGCAAGATCGCGGGACGGCGCCGCGTGGGCGGCGCTCGCTGGGCGCGGCGAAGGCGGCGGATGCGGGTGGCTGTGCCCGGCAGGGCGCGCTTCGATGGCGCAGGAGCCAGTGGCGCGCGGAACGTCCAATTATCGCAGCTGGGGCGATTTCGTGCGCTTTCTGGCTGGTCGTTCGTCACGCTCGCCGCTTAGACTGCGCGTCCGTGACCCATCCGCTCCTTGCCCGCCTGCGCGACGCCGCGCGCCAGAACGCCGTCGCCGGCGTCGTGCTGCAGACCCTGACGCTGGCGCTGCTGCTCGGCTATTGGCGCTGGGCGCCGGTGCACGACATGCTGGAGCACCTGCTGCGCCTGAAGCTCGCCTGGGGCGCCGGCTACTCCTTCCTGGCCGGCGCGCTGTTCGCCGGACTGCTGCCGCGCCTGGTGCTGCGCCTGAAGAAGCCGGGCGGGCGGCGCTTCGCGGTCGAGGTGGCCTTCGCGTGCGCGTTCTGGGGCTGGCGCAGCGTGGAGGTCGACCTGTTCTACCGGCTGCAGGCCCACTGGTTCGGCGCTGATGCCCACTGGGGCACGGTGCTCGCCAAGACCGCGGTCGACCAGCTGATCTACAGCCCGTTGTGGGCCGTGCCCGAGATCGCGCTGGCCTTCGAATGGAAGGAGGCCGGCTTCTCGTGGCGCGCGACGCGACGCCGGCTCGATGGCGAATTCTTCGCCACGCGCCTGCCCGCCGCGATGCTGGGCAACGCGATGGTCTGGCTGCCGGCGGTGATCGCGATCTACGTCCTGCCGTCGGCGCTGCAACTGCCGGTGTCCAACCTCGTGGGCAGCTTCTGGGTGCTGTTGATGATCGTGCTGCTGCAGCGAAACGACTAGGCGAGGATGTAGGAAGCCGCACCGGTCGCAATCAGCAGCCCTTCCTCGTTGACCAGCCGCATCTGCGTCGAGCCGACGCGTCCGCCCAGGCGCGTCACCTCGGCGCTGGCCACGAAATGCCTGCCGACGCCCTGGCGCAGGAAATCGACGCGCAGGTCGATCGTGCCCATGCGCGAGAAGCGCTGCAGCACCTGGTCGGCGGAGTCGGCGGGATGCTTGTCGGCGATGGCGGCCATCAGCGCGAGGCCGGCGGTGGCGTCCAGCACCGCGCTGATGACGCCGCCGTGCAGCCGGCCGTAGAGGAAGTGGCCCACCAGCTCGGGCTTCATGTCGAAGCGCAGCGAGGGCGCGGGCGCCGCGAGCGACTGCACCCGAAGGCCCAGCACTTCGTTGAAGCGGATGCGCTGCTCGAACATGTCGGTGAGCGCGGCGACGAAGCGGGCTTGCTCCGCGGCGCAGCGGTGGGCGGGTTCGGAAGAAGACATGGCCGCGATGTTAGGGCAATGGTTGCGTGAGGTATGGTCCCGCCCGTGACAAACCGACTTCCCCCCGTTCGACGCTTCGACCGTCTCGACCTCTGGCGCGGACTCGCCATGGTCTGGATGGCGTGCTTCCATTTCTCGTTCGACCTGAACCAGTTCCACGTGCTGCCGCCGCAGAACTTCTACGGCGATCACTTCTGGACGGACCAGCGCTTTTGCATCGTCTCGATGTTCCTGCTCGGCGCCGGCGCCGGGCAGGCGGTCGCCATCGATGCCGGCCAGACCTGGACGCGCTTCTGGCGCCGCTGGGGCCAGATCGTCGGCTGCGCGCTGCTCGTTTCGCTTGGCTCGCTGCAGATGTTCCCGCACAGCTGGATCAGCTTCGGCGTGCTGCACGGCATGGCGGTGATGCTGATCCTGCTGCGCCTGCTCGGCACGCGGCTCGCGCCTGCGCGGGTCGCGCGCGCGCCGCTCGCGTTCGCGGGCGTGGCGGCGCTGGCCGCCGCCGCCTGGATGCTGCCGCACCGGGTCGGCGATCCGTTCTTCGACTCGCGCCTCACCGATTGGGTCGGCCTGATCACGCACCTGCCGGTCACCGAGGACTACGTGCCCGTGCTGCCCTGGTTCGGCATGATGCTCGCCGGCTACCTCGTCGCCAGCCTGTTGCTCGTGCATGCGCGCGCGGCGTTCACCGGCGGCGTGCCGTCGTTCGTGCGGCCGCTGTCCACGCTCGGCGGCTGGTCGCTCAGTTTCTACATGCTCCACCAGCCGATCCTGATAGGCTCGCTGGAACTTTTCAGATGGGTCTTCAAATGAGCAGCCCCCGAATCCTGTTCGGTTTCCATGCGATCACGGTTCGCATGAAGACCGCGCCCAAGTCCGTCATTGAGCTGCACGTCGAGGCCAACCGGCGCGACGCGCGCATGCGCTCGTTCGTCGATCGCGCGCGCGACGCCAACATCAAGATCGTCGAGACCGACGGCGAGCGCCTGGACAAGCTGGCTGGCAGCTCGCGCCACCAGGGCGTGGTCGCGCGCGTCGAGGTCGTGGCGATGCCGCATTCGCTCGACGAGGTCGTGGAGGCCATCGACGGTCCGCCGCTGCTGCTGGTCCTCGACGGCGTCACCGACCCGCACAACCTGGGCGCCTGCCTGCGCGTGGCCGACGGCGCCGGCGCGCACGCGATCGTCGCCCCGAAGGATCACGCGGTGGGCGTCAACGCGACGGTCGCCAAGGTGGCCAGCGGCGCGGCCGAGACGGTGCCCTACATCATGGTCACCAACCTGGCGCGCACGTTGAACGAGCTGAAGGACTTCGACATCCGAGTGATCGGCACCAGCGACGACGCCGAGCAGGACCTGTACGACCTCGACCTCACCGGCCCCGTCGCCTTCGTGCTGGGCAGCGAGGGCGACGGCATGCGCCAGCTGACGCGCAAGACCTGCGACCAGCTGGTGCGCATCCCGATGGCCGGCGCCGTCGAGAGCCTCAACGTGTCGGTGGCGGCGGGCGTGTGCCTGTTCGAGGCGCTGCGCCAGCGCACCAGGAGCGCGGCGTGATCTTCAGTCCAGGAACGCGCCGACCACTCCGCCGGCCGCGATCAGCCACAGCGGGCTGATCTTCGTGCGCACGCACACGGCGACCGTGACGACCATCAGCGCCAGCAGCCACGGGTCGTGGTACCCGGGCTTGCCGAGGATGAAGCCGGCCGACAGCACAAGGCCCACGGTCAGCGGCGCCATGCCGGTCACGAAGGCCTGCACGCCGCGCGTCGATCGCCGTGCCTCGCCCCAGCGCGCGGCCAGCAGCGTCAGCGTGGTCGACGGCAGCAGGATGCCGGTCATCGTCACGCACATCCCGGTGACCCCGCCGATCCCCCAGCCCAGCACGGCGACGAACAGCAGGTTGGGCCCCGGCGCGGCCTGGGCGATCGCCACCATCGAGCTGAACTGCTCGTTGGTGAGCCAGTGGTGCTGCTCCACGAGATAGCGGTGCATCTCGGGCGCGGTGCCGATGGCGCCGCCGATCGACAGCATCGACAGCAACAGGTACTGCGCGAAGACGCCGCCCCAGTCGGCGCCGTGCGGCGCGGGCGCGAGCATCGGCGTCATGGCGCGAGCCTGCGCCACGCGAGCGCGCAGGCGACGATGCCGAGTCCGGCCAGCATCCAGATCAGCGGAACGCCCGCCAGCGCGATGCCGCCGAACATCAGCGCGACGAAGGCCAGCGAGGTGCTCCAGCCGATCGCGTTGCGGCGCAGCGCTGGCAGCAGCTTCAGGCCGGTGGCGAAGATCAGCCCGGCCGCCGCGGCGCCCATGCCGCGCAGCACGCCGGCGACCACCGGATGCGCTGCGTAGTGCATGTAGCCCACGGTGAGGACCAGCACCACGCCCAGCGGCACCAGCAGCATCCCGCCGAGGCCGGCCATCGCGCCCCGCAGGCCGAACGTGCGGTCGCCGAAGATGAGCGCGAGGTTGACGACGTTGGGCCCGGGCATCACCTGCGCGACGGCCAGCAGCTCGAGGAACTGCTCGCGCGTCAGCCAGCGTTCCTTCTCCACCCATTCGCGCTGGATGATCGGCAGCACGCCGCCGAAGCCCTGCAGCGCGATGCGCGTGCAGACCCGGAAGATCTCGCCGGGCGATCGCGGCACGCGCGGCGAGTCGTGGTCGAAGACCGTGCGCGCGGCGTCCGCGTCGACCGGGGGCGCCGACGCGGCCGACATCAGGCTGGGCGCCTCGTCGGCCGCAGGGAGCTTCGAGGGCTCGGCGTCGGGGGCGGTCGGGGTGTCGGACATCGGCAGGGCTCGGTAAGCGATGCACGAGCGTACCCCCGCGGGCGGAACGACGCGAGTCTTATGTCTTATATAAGACTAAAGGAATCGGGCTTTCGGCGTCGCGGCGTTCGCGGTCCGCTCAGCGGAGCACCTTCAGCGCGTCCGGATTGACGATGTTGGTGGGCGTGCCGTTGATGAAGTTGACGACGTTGTCGAACGCGGCGCCGAAGTACATCTCGTAGCTGTTCTGTTCGACGTAGCCGATGTGCGGCGTGCACACCGCGTTCTCCAGCCTCAGCAGCGGATGGCCGGCCAGGATGGGCTCGCTCTCGAACACGTCGACGGCGGCCATGCCCGGGCGGCCGCGGTTCAGCGCCGCGACCAGCGCGCTTTCCTCGAGCAGCTCGGCGCGCGAGGTATTGACGAACAGCGCCGTCGGCTTCATCTGGAGCAGGTCGTTGAGCTTGATCATGTGCCGCGTGGCATCGTTCAGCCGAAGGTGCACGCTCAGCACGTCGGCGCTGGCGAAGAACTCCTCGCGCGAGGCGACCGCACGGCAGCCGTCGGCGGCGGCGCGGCTGCGCGACTCCTCCGAGCCCCACACCGACACTTCCATCCCGAACGCCTTGCCGTAGCCGGCCACCAGCTTGCCGATCTTGCCGTAGCCCCAGATGCCCAGCGTCTTGCCGCGCAGCGTCATGCCGATGCCGAAGTTGGGCGGCATCGACGCGGCCTTCAGCCCGGACTGCTGCCAGGCGCCGTGCTTCAAATTGGCGATGTACTGCGGCAGCCGGCGCATCGACGCCATGATGAGCGCCCACGTGAGTTCGGCCGGCGCGTAGGGCGAGCCGATGCCCTCGGCCACCGCGATGCCGTGCTGCGTGCAGGCGTCGACGTCGATGTGCTCGCCGACCTTGCCGGTCTGGGCGATCAGCCGCAGCTTGGGCAGCTTCTCGAGCAGCTGGCGCGGGAAGCGCGTGCGCTCGCGGATCAGCACCAGCACCTCGGCGTCGCGCAGGCGCACGGACAGCTGTCCGATGCCCTTGACCGTGTTGGTGAACACCTTCGCGTTCAGGTCGCTGAGCTTGGCGGCACACGGCAGCTTGCGGACCGCGTCCTGGTAGTCGTCGAGGATGATGATGTTCACGCGTCCGATTATGGCCCCCGCTGCGCGCCGACCCGTGTCGGCGAAGGACGCAAGAAGGCCGCCCGGAGGCGGCCTGGTCGCGTCGCGCGATGCGCGGGTCAGAAGCGCTGCGTGGACAGCGCGCTGATCTCCGCGCTGCCGAAGGCTTCGGGAAAGGTGCGGTCGAGCGTGCGGTAGAGCGCGGCTCGCATCGTGCGGGTGGCGACGTCGTCCTCGCGCAGCGTGGCCAGCAGCGGGCCGCGCAGCAGCCACAGGTCGATCGGGTCTTCGGCGGCGC
Organism: uncultured beta proteobacterium; assembly: GCA_903845345.1. Lineage (GTDB taxonomy): Bacteria > Pseudomonadota > Gammaproteobacteria > Burkholderiales > Burkholderiaceae_C > Scleromatobacter. The sequence goes on along the minus strand of CAIMXF010000369.1, from coordinate 9,455 downwards.
GCACCTGCGCGCGCAGCCAGGCGCCCTTGCGGTGCTCGAGGTTCTCGACGGCGCGCATGAACAGCTGCTTCATCTCGACGAAGGCGCGGCGCGACTCGATGCGCGCGGAGCGCTTGGCGGGCAGCTCGACGCGGTCGGGAAAGCCGGTCTCGTCCGTCTCGGCAGCGAGCTGGGAATCGAGTTCGGACAGGCCGAGCAGGTCGATGCGGGGGCTAGGTGACATCGGCGATCTCCGGAGCGGGCGAGCTCGTGCGCTGGGCACGGGTGGGGAAATGCTGGTTCACGCGTGCGAGGCGGGCGTCGGCCTCGAGCTGGCTGATGCGGCGCGCGATGAGCGTGTACAGCTCCGAGCGCAGGTGCCACAGCTCGCGCAGCGAACGGGCGTGCTGCGCGCGCTTGAGCAGGGCGTTGTGGTCGACCTCGAGCAGGCCGGACATCGCCGCGACGAATTCGCTGCGCGCCTTCTCCAGCGGCGTGCGAAGGGCCGGCACGGCTTGCGTGTCGCCGCCGACCAGCCAGCGCAGCGTCGCGCTCCAGAGCGAGTCGCTCCTGGGGCAGACGTCCGGCGGACACACGTTCATCCGCAGCGTGGTGGGCGCGGCGGGCTTGCGGTGCAGGAGGCGATGGAGGAGGGCGGTGCTCATGTTCTGGATTTCGGTCCACAGTGGCCGAAACATGAGCTGATTGTTAAAAATTGCAGTTTTCGGTAAGCACTGATAAGGAAGAATCTTCCCGACAGTTAAATGTCCGGAAAGACCGCCCAATCCTTGGCCAGGCCGTCTCAAGTGCCCGACGGGACGGCCTCAACGCGCCGCGCCGCCAGCGGGAAACAGCAGCGGCGGCAGGCCCCGGCGGGCGCGGTCGATGGCCACGCACAGCTCGCGCGCGCCGTCGACGAAGCGCGGCCCGCTGCGCGCGATCAGGTCGCCCTCGATGTTGGCGAACTCGCCGTGACGGGTGGCGCTGACCTGCGCGAACCCGGCCCAGCGCCCCGGCCTGGCCGCCTCGCCGGGCGCGCCGGCCGTCACCACCAGTTCGGGATCGCGCTGCACCGCGACCTCCCAGCTGACGGTGGCCGTCAGCGTCGACAGCTCGCCGAACACGTTGGTGCCGCCGCAGGCGTCGATCGCGCTCGAGATCAGGTGCTGGCCGGTCAGCGTCATCAGCGGGGCGTCCCACAGCTCGTAGAACACGCGCACGCGCCGGCGGCCGGCGTAGGTCGCCCGCAGCGCGGCCCAGTCGCTCGTGATGGCCTGCGCGCGGGCCTGGGCGATGCTCTCGGTGCCGGCCAGCCGGCCGATGCTGCGCAAGGTGTCGGCCAGGCCGGCGACGCTGCGGATCTCGATCTCGTAGACCGGCACGCCCAACGAACGCAGCTTGGCCTTGACGCGCTCCGGCGTGCCGCTGCCCCACACGAGCACGAGGTCGGCCTTGAGCTGCGCCAGCGCCTCGTAGTTGACCGCGAAGGCGTCGCTGATCACCGGCCTGGACTTCGCCTCGGGCGGGAAGTCGCTGTACTTGCCGACCGCCACCAGCCGGTCGCCGGCGCCGGCCGCGAAGACCAGCTCGGTGAGATGCGGCGCCAGCGCGACGATGCGGCGCGCCGGCTGTGCCAGCCGCAGTTCGTGGCCGCCGTCGTCGACCAGCCGCAGCTCGGGTTGGCCGGCCGACGCTGCGGTCGCGGCGATCAGCAGCGCCGCAGCGAGTGCGAAGCGTCGCGGGCTCATGGTTCGATTCCGGCGGCGCGCAAGGCCTTGGCGTTCGGCGCGGCCTCGCCCGGCTTCGGACGCGCGGCGGCGGGCAGCGCCTTGTAGAAGTCGCAGGTGGCCGCGACGGCGCACTTCCCGCATTGGGGCATGCGCGCCAGGCAGACGTAGCGGCCGTGCAGGATCAGCCAGTGATGCGCGTCGTCGAGGTACTTCGCCGGCACGCGCTCCAGCAGCGTCAGCTCCACCGCCAGCGGCGTCTTGCCCGGTGCCAGGCCGGTGCGGTTCGAGACGCGGAACACGTGCGTGTCCACTGCAAGCGTCGGTTCGCCGAAGGCCACGTTCAGGATCACGTTGGCCGTCTTGCGGCCCACGCCGGGCAGGGCCTCGAGCGCCTCGCGTTCGCGCGGCACTTCGCCGCCGTGTTTCTCGAGCAGGATGCGGCAGGTCTCGAGCAGGTGCCTGGTCTTCGTCCGGTACAGCCCGATCGTGCGCACGTGCGCCTCGACGCCCTCGGTGCCCAGCGCCAGCATGCGCTCGGGCGTCGGCGCGGCCACGAACAGCGAGCGCGTCGCCTTGTTGACGCCGACGTCGGTGGCCTGGGCCGACAGCAGCACCGCGGTCAGCAGCTCGAACACGCTGGCGTAGTGCAGCTCGGACGCCGGGCTCGGGTTGGCGGCCTGCAGCGTGGCGAAGAAGGTCTCGATGTCTGCGTTGTTCATTGGAAAGCCTGGGTTCTGCGGACGTCGGTGCAAGCGCCTTCGGGCGACCGGGCGGTGCTCATGTGGTCTCGGTCCGGTCGTCGGCGAACCAGCGCCGGACGATCGGCTGCAATTGCACCACCAGCACGCACGCCAGGATCAACGCGCAGCCGAACAGGCCGGAGGCGCCGATGCGGTCGCCCATGAAGAGCGCGCCGGCGACGGCCGAGAACACGCTCTCCGAGGACAGCACGATGGCCGAGTCGGCGGCGCGCGCGTGGCGCTGCGCGACCACCTGAAGCGTGAAGCCGAGGCCGACGGACAGCACGCCGGTGTAGGCGATCGCGCCGAAGGCCTGGCCGATGCCGCGGGCCGTCACGGGCTCCGTGGCGAGGCCGAGGATCAGCGCGAGCGCGCTGCACGCGACGAACTGTCCGCACGCCACCAGCATCGCGCCATGCAGCTTGTTGGCCGCGCGTCCGACGAGCATCACGTGCAGCGCCCACGGCAGGCTGCTGGCGATCACCCACCAGTCGCCGGTGTGGAAGTTGGCCAGGCTGCCGCCGCCCGTCAGCAGCCACGAGCCCGCCACGCAGCCGGCCGCGGCGAGCCAGGTCGTCCAGTGCGGCAGATGGCGCGACGCGAGCCAGCCCAGCACCGGCACCAGCGGGATGTACAGCGCGGTCAGGAACCCGGCGTTGGTCACGGTGGTGGTCTGCATGCCGACCTGCTGCATCGCGGCGCCAAGGAACAGCAGCGTGCCGAGCCCGGCGATGTGGGCGATGTCGCGCGGGCGCGGCTGGCGATCGCGCGCGCGCAGCGTGCGCCACTCGCGCCACGCGAACGGCCCCACCACCCCCGCGCCGAGCGCGAAGCGCAGGCCGGTGAACATCAGCGAACCCAGGCTGCGTGTCGCGATGGACTGTGCGACGAACGCCGAGCCCCAGATCAGCGCGACGAGCAGCAGCAGCGCGTTCGAGCGCGCGCGCGTCAGCGGCACGTGCGTCGAGGAAGGGATGGCGACGTCGTCGAAGGTCGACGCGTCGGCCTGCACCGGCTGGGTCATTGCGGCCGCCCCTTCGCGCGCACGCGGGCCCGCGCCAGCGCCGCGGCGATCGCGGCGCGCTTCGGATCGTCGCTGGATGCGGCCTCGACCGCGGCCGGCGCGGCCTTCGCACTCAGGCGCTCGTCCTCGTCGCGCGCGTCACGCGCGAGACGCGCCTGCCGGCTCGCGTAGCGCGAACGTGCCGCGTCCGCCTGCGCGGGCGACCACGCCGCCCAGCCCGTCGCGCCGGCGCTGGCCTCTTCCAGCGCGATGCAGTCCATCGGACACACCGGCAGGCACAGCTCGCAGCCGGTGCAGTCGGCCTCGATCACCGCGTGCATGCGCTTGGGCGCGCCGACGATCGCGTCCACCGGGCAGGCCTGGATGCACAGCGTGCAGCCGATGCACGTGGCCTCCTCGATGTAGACGATGCGGCGCGGCCCTTCGTCGCCGAACGCGGGATCCAGCGGCAGCTCGGGCTGGTCGAGCAGTTGCGCGAGCAGCCGGATGCCTTGCGCGCCGCCGGGCGGGCACTGGTTGATCTTCGCCTCGCCGGCGGCGATGGCGTCGGCGTAGGCGCGGCAGTCGGGATAGCCGCAGCGCGTGCACTGCGTCTGCGGCAGCAGCGCGTCGATGCGCTCCGCGAGTGAAAGCGAAGCGACGCCTGCAGGAGGCGTCGCGGTCGGCTGGGAAGACGGGACGGTGGAACTCACCGCCGCGATTATCCCGGGTTCAGGCCGTCGCCTTGGCAGACCGGCGGGCCTTGGCCGGTGCAGTCTTTGCCGCGACGGCCGGCGCACGCGTCTTCTTCGCGGCGGGCCTGGCCTTCGCCATCTTCGCGACGGGCGTCTTGCCGACGCGTTCGGCCTGGAAGCGCGCGATGAAATCGCGCACCTGCGGGTAGACGATGTCGCGCCAGCGGCGGCCCGAGAAGATGCCGTAGTGGCCGGCGCCGGCCACGTCGTAGTGGAACTGGCGCTCCTGCGGAACGCTGGTGCACAGGCCGTGCGCCGCCTTGGTCTGGCCCGCGCCGGAGATGTCGTCGAGCTCGCCTTCGATCGTCAGCAGGGCGGTGGTGGTGATGTCCTGCGGACGCACCAGGTGGCCGTCGACCTCCCAGGTGCCCTTGACCAGCGAGAAGTCCTGGAACACCGTCTTGATGGTGTCGAGGTAGTACTCGGCCGGGAGATCGAGCACGGCGTTGTACTCGTCGTAGAACTTGCGGTGCGAGTCGGTGGAATCGTCGTCGCCGCGCACCAGGTCGAGGAAGTAGTCGTAGTGCGCCGTGGCGTGGCGATCCGGGTTCATCGCGACGAAGCCGGTGTGCTGCAGGAAGCCCGGGTAGACCGCGCGGTTGGCGCCCGGGTAGTTCTGCGGCACGCGGTGGATGACGTTGCTCTCGAACCACTCGTAGCTGCGGTTCATCGCCAGGTTGTTCACCGCGGTGGGCGACTTGCGGGCGTCGATCGGGCCGCCCATCATCGTCATGCTCAGCGGCGTCGGCTTGCCGGCGCTGGCCAGCAGCGAGATGGCCGCGAGCACCGGCACGGTGGGCTGGCAGACGGAGATCACGTGCACGTCCGGGCCGATCAGGCCGATGAACTCCTGCACGTACCTGATGTAGTCGTCGAGGTGGAACGGGCCGGCCTCGACGGGCACCATGCGCGCGTCGGTCCAGTCGGTGATCCACACCTTGTGGTCCTGCAGCAGGCTCTTGACGGTGTCGCGCAGCAGCGTCGCGTGGTGGCCCGACAGCGGCGCGACCACCAGCACCGACGGCTGTTCCTTCATGCGATCCAGCGTGGCCGCGTCGTCGCTGAAGCGCTTGAAGCGGATCAGGCGGCAGAACGGCTTCTCGAGCGCGGTCTGCTCCTGCACCGCGATCTCGACCCCGCCGCTCTTGACTGCGGTGATCTCGAACGCGGGCTTCTCGTAATCCATCCCCAGCCGGTGCAGCAACTCGAAGCCGGCCGACAGGCGCTGCGAGCCCGGCACCTGCGTGAAGGGCGACAGCGGGTGCTTGTAGAGCTTGGCGGTGGCGGCGGCGAAATCGGCGAACGGCGCCATCAGGGCGCGCTGGGCTTCGTACAGTTGATAAAGCATGGCGCTTTCAGGCCTTTCGGGGCTCGGTCATTCCTGGCTGCGCGACGATGCGGTCGCGCGTCGCGGATTCTCTGCGATTCCTGAACAGAGGCTTGTCGCCTTTGTTCATGCGATGAATTGGTGCGGCGCAACATCCTGTCGGATACTACGCCCGTTCGAGCGTTCGCGCTCGGCGGGGCAACGAGCGCGCCCGTCGGGCCGCCGGGTCTTGCGGCCTCGTCACGATCATGCAACGCTTTGTGGTGCACCAATCGAGGGAACAGTGCACCGATTGCGCGGCAGACATGAAGTCCGGGCGAAAAAAAGCCCGGCCGGGCCGGGCTGCTGTCGAGCCAGGCCGCATCAGGCCACGGCCGCGATCGCCTGGGCCACGTAAGCCAGGTTGCCGTCGTTGAGCGCGGCCACGCAGATGCGGCCGGAATCGACGCCGTACACGCCGAACTCGCTGCGCAGGCGCTGCATCTGCGCAGCGGTCAGGCCCGAGTAGCTGAACATGCCGTTCTGCCTGACGATGTAGCCGAGGTCGCCCTTCACGCCGGCGTTGGTCAGCTGGTCGACCAGCGCGCCGCGCATGCGCTTGATGCGGTCGCGCATGCCGGCCAGCTCGCCTTCCCACTGCGCGCGCAGCGCGGGCGTGGTCAGCACGGTGGCGACGATCTGCGCGCCATGCGTCGGCGGGTTGGAGTAGTTGGTGCGGATCACGATCTTCAGCTGCGACAGCACGCGCGTGGCTTCGTCCTTCGACGAGCACACCACGCTCAGCGCACCCACGCGCTCGCCGTACAGCGAGAAGCTCTTGGAGAAGGAGGTCGACACGAAGAAGTCGAGGCCGGCGGCCATGAACTGGCGCACGGCCGCGCCGTCTTCCGCGATGCCGAAGCCGAAGCCCTGGTAGGCCATGTCGACGAACGGCACCAGGTCGCGGGCCTTGATGGTGGCGATGACCTGGCCCCACTGTTCGCTCGACAGGTCGACCCCCGTCGGGTTGTGGCAGCAGGCGTGCAGCACGACGATGGTGCCGGCCGGCGATGCGGCCAGCCTGGCGATCATCGCCTCGAACGCGACGCCGCGCGTGGCGGCGTCGTAGTACGGGTACTGCTCGACGGCGAAACCGGCGTTGGTGAACAGGGCGCGGTGGTTCTCCCAGCTCGGGTCGCTGATCAGCACCTTGGCATCGGGACGCAGGCGCTTGAGGAAATCGGCGCCCACCTTCAGGCCGCCGGTGCCGCCGAGCGCCTGGATGGTGGCGACGCGGCCTTGCGTCACGACCTCGGAGTCGGCGCCGAACACGAGCGCCTGCACGGCCTTGTCGTAGGCGGCGATGCCGTCGATGGGCAGGTAGCCGCGGGCCTTGTGCAGGTCCACGAGCTGCTTCTCGGCCGCGGCCACGCAGGCCAGCAGCGGCAGCTTGCCGCTTTCATCGGTATAGACACCGACGCCGAGGTTGACCTTGGCCGGGTTGGTGTCGGCATTGAACTGTTCGTTCAGGCCGAGGATGGGGTCCCGCGGGGCGAGTTCGACGGAGGCAAACAACGACATGGGTCAGTTCCTGGCAAGGGCTTGAAAAGCCCGGGGAGTGTCGGCAGATGAGGGAGTTGCGCCGCGGCCGGGAGCTTGCTCCTTCTCGTTGCGCTACGCTGTCGGATTGGTTCGTCGCCGGATCGCGACGAGACGCACCACCGCCGGCAGCGTGCCGATTTTAAGGCCAACAGCCAGGGATTACCCGATGCCGATTGATTCTGAAGTCATGCCGGAGCCGACAGCGGCCGGTTATTCGCACGCCGCCTCCACCGCGCCCGCCGACGGAGAGACGCCCGAGGGCGAGTTCGTGACGTTCCCCGGTTCGCCGTTCCAGCTGTTCCAGCCGTACCCGCCCGCGGGCGACCAGCCGACCGCCATCGCGCAGCTGTGCGAGGGCATCGAGGACGGCCTCGCGTTCCAGACGCTGCTGGGCGTGACGGGCTCGGGCAAGACCTTCACGATGGCCAACGTCATCGCCAGGATGGGCCGCCCGGCCATCGTGTTCGCGCCCAACAAGACGCTGGCCGCGCAGCTGTACAGCGAGTTCCGCGAGTTCTTCCCGAAGAACGCGGTCGAGTACTTCGTCAGCTACTACGACTACTACCAGCCCGAGGCCTACGTGCCGCAGCGCGACCTGTTCATCGAGAAGGACTCGTCGATCAACGAGCACATCGAGCAGATGCGGCTGTCGGCCACCAAGAGCGTGCTGGAGCGGCGCGACACGGTGATCATCGCGAGCGTGTCGGCCATCTACGGCATCGGCAAGCCCGAGGACTACACGCAGATGCGCTTCATCCTGCGCAACGGCGACAAGATGGGCCAGCGCGACGTGATCGCGCAGCTGATCCGCATGCAGTACACGCGCAACGAGACCGACTTCTCGCGCGGCTCGTTCCGCGTGCGCGGCGACACCATCGACGTGTTCCCGGCGGAGCACTCCGAGCTGGCGATCCGCATCGAGCTGTTCGACGACGAGGTGGAGTCGCTGCAACTGCTGGATCCGCTCACCGGCCACATCCGCCAGAAGGTGCCGCGCTTCACGATCTATCCGTCCAGCCACTACGTGACGCCGCGCGAGCGCGTGGTGGCCGCGGTGGAGACGATCAAGGAGGAGCTGCGCTGGCGCCTCGACGACTTCGTCAAGCAGGGCAAGCTGGTGGAGGCGCAACGACTCGAGCAGCGCACCCGTTTCGACCTGGAGATGCTGCAGGAGGTGGGCCACTGCAAGGGCATCGAGAACTACACGCGCCACCTGTCGGGCTCCAAGCCGGGCGACCCGCCGCCCACGCTGGTGGACTACATGCCCAAGGACGCCATCATGTTCCTCGACGAGAGCCACGTGATGATCGGCCAGATCGGCGGCATGTTCAACGGCGACAAGGCGCGCAAGACCAACCTCGTCGACTACGGCTTCCGCCTGCCGTCGGCGCTCGACAACCGGCCGCTGAAGTTCGAGGAGTTCGAACGCAAGATGCGCCAGTGCATCTTCGTGTCGGCCACGCCCGCCGACTACGAGAAGACGCACACCGGCGCCGTCGTCGAGCAGCTGGTGCGCCCGACCGGCCTCATCGATCCGACGGTGGAAGTGCGCCCGGCGACGACGCAGGTCGACGACGTGCTGCAGGAGATCCGCGAGCGCACCGTCGCCGGCGACCGCGTGCTGATCACCACGCTCACCAAGAAGATGGCCGAGCAGCTCACCGACTACCTCACCGAGAACGGCGTCAAGGTGCGCTACCTGCACTCGGACATCGACACCGTGGAGCGCGTCGAGATCCTGCGCGACCTGCGCCTGGGCGTGTTCGACGTGCTCGTCGGCATCAACCTGCTGCGCGAAGGGCTCGACATCCCCGAGGTGTCGCTCGTGGCCATCCTCGACGCCGACAAGGAAGGCTTCCTCCGCGCCGAGCGCAGCCTCATCCAGACCATCGGCCGCGCGGCGCGCAACGTCAACGGCCAGGCCATCCTGTACGCCGACAAGATGACCGAGTCGATGCGCAAGGCCATCTTCGAGACCGAGCGCCGGCGCGCGAAGCAGATCGCGCACAACCTGGAGCAGGGCATCACGCCGCGCGGCATCCGCAAGACCATCCGCGACCTGATCGACGGCGTCGCGGCGGAGCGTTCCGGCAAGGACGACCTGAAGTTCGCGCAGCAGGCCGCCGAGGTCGAGGCGATGAGCGAGAAGGATCTCGGCAAGCGCATCAAACTGCTCGAGAAGCAGATGCTGGAGCACGCCAAGAGCCTCGAGTTCGAGAAGGCGGCGCGCGTGCGCGACCAGCTCGCGTTGCTGCGCGAGCAGGCCTTCGGCAGCGCGGGCCACGACACCAACGTCGTCCCCGCGGCCACCGCGGTGCGCAAGGCCTGAGCTCGGGCGGT
>CAIMXF010000368.1 GCA_903845345.1 uncultured beta proteobacterium | reverse complement strand
GTCATCGCGCCGATTTGCACAGCTCGCAGAGGCGCACGCTGGAGGCCATCTTCCGGCACCCGGTGGCATCCAATCTCGATTGGATGGATGTGGTCGAGTTGGTCGGCCACATCGGTTCGATCACTGAAAGGGGCAGCGGCGAATTCGATGTGCACGTCGGCGGCAAAAACCTGTTGATGCACAAGCCGCACACCAAGGACATGACCGGGCCCGAGGTGGTCGATTTGCGGCACTTCCTGCAACAGGCTGGCTGGTCACCCGAGGCAGCATCCCAGGCCGATCATCACCCCGATCCGGTGCCACCCACGCTCATGATCGTGATGGACCATCACGGCGCCAAGATCTATCGCTTGGATGCCTATGGTGGCGACGCTGCCAGACAGGTCATCCGTCCCTACGATCCGCACAGCCTTCTGCACGACCTGGCGCGCAAGGTGCAAGCCGCAGAGAAGGACCGGCACCTATCGGAAGACACGGCCTTCTATGGACGCATTGCGGATGCCGTAGCCGCCGGGGGCAGCATCACCGTTGTGGCCCATGGCTCGGCACAGGCCCATGTAGCACAGCACCTGGCTGAATACCTGCGATCCCACCACGGGCAGACCTATCAACGCGTGGTCAGCGAGTTCATCGCGGACACGACGGACATCACACTGCCGCAATTGCAGGCACTGGCTGAGCAAGCTGCGGCCTCGACGTCTTGAAGCTTGGATTCGCTTGCATACACCTCAAAACTGTATCCATCAAACCAGCAGCCCGTTAACTGGTCGACGGCAACCGGAGAAGCTCTGCATGGCCGCCATAGAACAGCTGGAAATGGACGCGCATCGCGCTGAACTGCGGTCCGATCTGAGGCACTTGGTCGAGAAATACCGCGCGATCTTCGACTGGGATATCCCCGGAGTCGACGAGGCAGACGCCGACCGCTTGATCATCGAAGCGCTGCGAAGTTCGCTCGACGAGATCGGTGGCCGAACAACCCGGCTTGCAGCGGCATGACGCCGCGCAGCATCGAAGGCTGCCACACGCACCGGCACTCGGCTGCGGGAAGGCGGATGTGATCGGCTTGCTGCGAGTTTTCCTCGTGCGACATGGCGAGACGGCCTGGTCCTTGTCGGGCCAGCACACAGGTCGCACGGAACTGGCACTGACGGCACACGGCGAACAGTGTGCGCGCAAGCTCGGACCTGCCCTGGAACAGATCGCGTTCTCGATGGTCCTGACCAGTCCGCGCCTGCGCGCACGGCAGACCTGCGAGCTGGCCGGCTTCGATGGCCGCGCCAAGGTCGATCCCGAGCTGGCGGAATGGGACTACGGCGCCTACGAGGGAATGCGTTCGGAAGACATTCGGCTCGAGCATCCCGATTGGGATATCTGGCGAGACGGTTGCCCCGACGGCGAGACCGTCGCAGACGTCTCCGCCAGGGCAGATCGTGTCGTCGCGCGCTTGCGACCGCTGGTCGGTGCAGCGGTGCTCTTCTCGCATGGCCAGTTCGGGCGCGTCCTGGCAGCCAGGTGGCTCGGGCTGGAGGCCAGCGACGGCAAGCGATTCGCGCTCGATCCCGCCTCGATCAGCACGCTCGGATTCGAAGAGGACGATGCCGCTCGTCCGGTCATCTCATTGTGGAACGCCTCCCCGGCAGCACTGGGCGGTGTCAGATCTTCGAGATCCGTCACTTGCTGATTTCATCGACGACCAAATCGACCCCTTCGGCTTCGTCGAGTACGAGCTCCTTTCCCGGCGCCGCACCGCCCATGAAGGACCCAGCCGAAGGTTGCAAGCAGCGAGACGCAGACCAAACCCCCGACGAATTTTCCGGACACACGGTCAGCCATGCGCTGCCTCGGCGCACGCGAGCGCTGCTCCTGGACGACCCTCTGAACGATGCCCGCCAGCCCGGTCTATGCGCCGACCTTACTCCAATCGACTCGCGAGGTCGCAGTGGCGCTCGGAGTTCGGTGGGCAACCGCATGGACGCATCGACCCTAGCGCGGCAGCGTCGTGGCGAACCAAACCGACTTTCTTCCGCAAGGTGAGCGCCTTGATGGAGTGCGAAGCCGCCCCTGATCCAAGAGAGAAGCCCGATATGCAAATCGATCCAGCGACCCAACCCCACGCAACCACCTACAAGCTCTTGACGAACCTGGTCGTGCCGAGGCCGATCGCCTGGGTCAGCACGATCAGCAAAGCCGGCGTGATCAACCTCGCACCGTTCAGCTTCTTCAATGCGGTGGGAAGCGATCCGCCCTACGTCGTTGTCAGCATCGGGCGGAGAGACGACGGTACCGCCAAGGATACGGCGAACAATATCGCGGAGAGCGGAGAATTCGTCGTGAATCTGGTCACCGAAAGCCTTCTGATGGCCATGAACGTCTCGGCGGCAGACTTTCCACCGGACCAAAGCGAGTTGACGGCCGTCGGGCTCCTTGCCGAGCGGTCCGTCAGCATCCAGCCGCCCCGGGTCGCCGCGGCCCAGGCGAGTCTCGAATGCAAGCTGTTCCAGACGTCGCCGCTCGGAGCCAATACGCTCTTCATTGGCGAGGTCGTCATGTTCCACGTCACTGACCAACTCGTCGGAGACCGCATACACATCAGCGATTTCGAACCGATCGGCCGATTGGGATCCCCCAGCGTCTATTGCCGGACTACTGATCGCTTCGAAATTCAAAGGACGACCTACCAACAGTGGCTTCACGAAAGGTAGTCTCCTGGGCATCGAGTCGATAAGCGAAAGTCACGAAGGCGTGCCGCCGCGGCCACGTCGCACGGACTCGGCGGCAATGCGCACTCGATCCACGTGTGCGATCGCGATGCGCGCGCGTTGAACCTCACAGCTTGAAGACGGGCCGCGAGAGGAGACCGACCCGGGCGCCCAGCAGAGCAAACGCGATCCACAGCCATCCATGGACACGTCCTTAGCCGATGTCACTGAAGAACGAGCCGATGTTGCGCCTGTAGGCAAGCCTGGCGCCGTATAGCAAGGTCATGCCTCCGAAGACCGAGCCACCGAGTCCGCAAAGTGCCCCGCTGATTCGCCATGCGGGGCTGGACTTGCGGGCGACGGCCAGCGCAGCCAGCTGCCGGGCAACTGCCAGGGTCGGTGCGGAGCCGCACAGACATCCGCGAGTTTCGCAAGCTATCTTTCTCTCCACTTCCAGGTTCGAGCCCACGCATGACATCGACAGCCCCCCTTTCGCGAGAACAGCGTGCCACGCTGACGACCCTGCTGCAGTCCAGGCTGGCTGGCCTGGCGCTTGAACGCGGGTCGCAATTGCATCACCGATCCCAGGTCGAAATGGCACGCGAGACACTACTGCAGGACGCCGATGATGCGCGTCAGCGAGCGGGCGAGCACGAGGTCGAAGGCATCATCTCGGATGTCGACAGCAACGAGTTCAAGGCGCTTAGCGAGGCCCTGCAGCGAGTCCACCGCTCCGACTATGGCCTGTGCGTCGATTGCCAGGCCGCCATCCCTTTCGATCGGTTGCAAGTCGAGCCGCAGGCCCTGCGCTGCTTGCCGTGTCAAGCGCGTCATGAGCGGCAATTCCGTCCCTGAACCATGAACGCTACAAAATCCCTTCACGACCTCGGGCAGAGCCTCTGGCTCGACAACATCACGCGCACGCTGCTCACCAGCGGCACGCTCTCGCGTTACATCCTGGATCTGTCTGTGACCGGGTTGACCTCGAACCCGACGATCTTCGAACACGCCATCGGCACGAGCGAGAGCTATGACGCCAGCATCCGCGTGCTCGCCGCCGCGGGTCTGTCGGACGAAGAGATCTTCTTTGAACTGGCCCTCGAAGACCTGACGGAGGCGGCGGACCTGTTCCGTCCGACCTTCGAGGCGAGCCACGGCGTGGACGGCTGGGTCTCGCTCGAGGTGTCGCCGCTCCTGGCCGACAACACGGCGCACACCATCCAGGCTGCGAACCGGCTTTGCGAGAAGGCCACCAAGGCGAACCTGTTCATCAAGATCCCGGGAACACCTGCGGCCATCGAGGCGATCGAGCAGGTCGTGTTCGATGGCGTGCCTGTCAACGTCACGCTGCTGTTTTCGTGCGAGCAGGTGCTGGCGGCCGCCGACGCATATCTTCGCGGACTCGAGCGTCGACTGGCGGCCGGTCTGCACCTGAACGTGGCCTCGGTACTCTCACTCTTCGTCAGCCGCTGGGATGTGGCAGTGAAGCAGGAAATCGCTTCACCGTTCCACAACCGCCTCGGCATTGCCATCGCCATGCGCACCTACAAGGCACACTGCGAGTTGATGAAGTCGGAACGCTGGCAGCGGCTCGCCGCCGCCGGCGCACAGCCCCCGCGCCTGCTTTGGGCCAGCACCGGGAGCAAAGATCCTGCCGCCTCCGATACCCTGTACGTCCAGGCGCTGGCGGCACCCGGCACGATCAACACGATGCCGGACAAGACACTCTTGGCCTTTGCCGACCACGGCAGAGTCGAACGTGCGCTGCCGGTCGATGGCGGCTATGCCGAGGCCGTGATCGAAGAGTTCCACCGAGAAGGCGTCGATGACGACGCTCTGGCCAAGCGCCTGCAGCGAGAAGGCGTGGACGCCATCGCGACCTCATGGCATGCCCTGTTGACGCGCATTCGCGAGAAGCGCACGGCACCGTGAACGACGCAAGGATTGCGAGCACAGCGCAGGCTCCGCATCTGCAAGCGATGGGCACTCCATGAAACTTGTATTCACGAAGAACGCCATCGACCGTCTAGGCAATCTCCATGAAGACGACGGTCGAGATGCTCGCGACTTGGTTCGACGGCTGCGCTCAGCGACGAGTCCGGTGGGAAACCGCATCGAGGGCGATGCCCCAACCTACGAGGCCAGCCTCAGCCACAAGGGCGTACTCATTCGATACGAGGTACTCAACAGCGTCGCGACCGTGCAAGCCGTCATGAGCGCTGCGATGCGAGAGCGAGCGGCGTCTAGTCGAGACCCAGACTAACCTGGAGTCAAGCCGCCAGGGTTGCAAGCCTTCAGCGGGTATCTCTCAGGACGCTCTTGATCCGAACCGGAAGCACCATTGGTCGCGATACTGACTCAACGTCTAGACGCCCTGCCGCCTGCGTGCAAGCGCTTGCGATTCTTGATCGGCCACATTGTCGAAGGGGTCCGCACGCTGTTGTGCGGTAACACAGACGGCATTCGCACGAAGGTCTGCGCATTGCCCCTCGGTCCGGACGACCGCGATGGCCGTTCATCCTTGAATCGGAGCCGCCATGAAAGCCGTTCGAATCCACTCCTACGGCGGAGCCGATGTGCTTCGCTACGAGGACGCACCAGAGCCAAAAATCGGCGACGATGACGTCCTGATCCGGGTCGTCGGCAGTTCTGTGAATCCCATTGACTGGAAAGTTCGCGAAGGCTACCTCAGGGAGATGATCCGTCACGTCCTGCCCTTCACGCCCGGCTGGGACGTCTCAGGCGTGGTGCATGCAGTGGGGAGGAATGCCT
>CAIMXF010000367.1 GCA_903845345.1 uncultured beta proteobacterium | reverse complement strand
GCGAAGGTTGAGCGCGCCCCAGGAGAATGTCTTGTCGACTCGGGCGACCAGTTGAGGCATCCGCTCGCTCGCGCTGCCGCCGCCTGTCTGATCGACGGGATCTTCCGCAGCCAGCGTGACCAGCGCGGACTTCGTTGCATCACCGAACGCATAACGCACCATCGCACGTCGCGAGAAGGGCGCGCCGATGGGCCCGTTGAAATCGATCGTCTCAGGCAGGTCGTCGACATCCATGAAGGTCGACCAGGTCTGCCCGACGAGCCAGCCGTCATATTCGCCGTAGGCGTGACGGAGGCGGAAATCATTGCGGTTGGCTGTCCCGTACGAGTAGAAGTCAGCTTCGATCTTGGTCGTGATCAGGCCCTTGTCCGCGGGCGTCGAGCTCTCGAAGCCGATGCGTGATGTCTCGGCGGTGAACTGCGTCTTGCCACTCTGCCCACCTGCCGAATTCAGCGGCTGGAAGGTGAGGTCCGTGAACACGTCGGGCGAGCTGGATTGCTTGACGTCGTGGATCGCATGCGCCTCCGCGATGCCGTACAGGTGTACCGAAGTCGTCGTACCCGGAATGAGGATCCCGCCGGGGATAGCGCTCTCGGGCTTGGAGGCAGCCGCTGCCGCGGCGCGAAGACGTCCTGCCGTGCGCGGATCCGGGACGGGCGTCTGCGCCGCTGGAATCATGGCAACCGTCGCCTGCGACGCCGGTGCAACGGGTGGCGCGCCCTGTACAGCCGGTGCGATCGCGACGGGCGGTTGCCGCTTGAGTTGATCGATCTCGGCGCGCAGGGCTTTCAATTCGGCACGCATCTCGTCCATCGTCTGGGCTTGAGCGGGGCCAGTATCGAGTACGAGCGCGAGCGCCAGTAGCGGGGCAAAGCGAGGTAGTTTCATCGGAATCTCGTGGGGCGGAGGGTTCTGGCGGAGGCACTCGTCGACATGCAGCAGATGCGGACGCGGTCACGGCGCCGGCGGTGGGACGGCCGCTGCGACCGCTGGCGAATACACCTGATCCAGACGGCCCGTGAAGAGCATCCACAGCGCCAGCATGGCGGCGATCGTGAGCGCCACCGCCACAATGAGCTCCGACTTCCCAAACGGCGATTCGGTCGGCGCGTGTTCCTTCCGGGACCAGATGAACACCAGGTTGCCGAGCGCGAAGAAGATCGCGCCAGCGAGCATGTACTGGACGCCCGCCGCGTAGACCAGCCAGAGCCCATAGATGGTGCCCAGCACGCTGCAGAAGATCGCCTGCCCTTTGCCGACCTTGGCCGTTGCCGGGTACTGGCCGGTTGCCACCAGCTTCCAAAGAAAGCCCGTGGTGCCGATGTAGGCGGGGAGAATCATGACGCCCGTGATCGCGAGCATGACGTTCCAAGCGTTGTCGGAGAAGTAGACCAGGATCATCATGGCCTGCATGACGGCGGTCGACACCCACAGCGATACCGAGGCCGCGCCGTTCGCGTTCGTGGCGGCGAACGCCTTGGGATAGGTGCCGTCCTTGGCGCCCGCATGGGGCAGTTCGGCCACCAGGATCGTCCAGACGAGCCAGCACGACAGGATCGATATGAGCACGCCTGCGTTGATGAAGTATTCGCCCCACTTGCCGACGATCGAAGACAGGATCGCCGCCATGGACGGCGGGTCGATGGCTGCCAATTGCGCCTGGGTCATCACGCCAAAGGGCAGCACCGAGATCAGCACGTACAGAAGCGTAGTGATCAGGAATCCGATCAGCGTCGCCCGGCTCACCGTCTTCGGATCGGACTTGTCGGACATCACCACCGCACCCTCGATGCCTATGAACACCCACAGCGTGACCAGCATCGTGCTCTTCAGTTGATCGAGCACGCTGCCAAGCGGCTTCGCGCCCGCGACGTTCGACGCAATGTGCCCCCAGAAATCGGACGTGAGCAGGCCGGCCTTGACGGACACCGCGAGGACGGCGACAAAGACGGCGATAGGCACGAACTTCGCGATCGTGCCGACCACGTTCAGGGCCGAAGCGCTGCGAATTCCCTTGAGCACCAGCATGTTCAATAGCCAGAACACGGCAGAGGCGAGCACGATGGCCTGCCAGGTATTGCCGCCCTTGAACCAGGGCGGGAAGAAATAATTCAGCGTGTCCATCAGCAGCACGCCGAAGCCGACATTGCCGAATGCGGACGAAAGCCAATAGCCCCAAGCGATCTGAAACCCCGCGAACTTGCCGAAGCCCTGGCGCGAATAGGAATAGATGCCTGCGGTGATCTCCGGCTTCACGTCGGCCAGCACCTGGAATGTCCTGGCCAGAAAGAAGATGCCCAGGCCAGAAATCAGCCAGGCAATCAGCACCGCGCCGAGCGCTGCGTGCTGAGCCATGTTCTGCGGCAGGTTGAAGGCACCGCCGCCCACCATCGCGCTGATGACCAGCATGGTGGTTGCAATGAGACCGAGCTTGTGGCCAGCCGCGGGGCCCTTGGGTTCGTCTGTCATGTCATGCCTTCGGTGCGATTTTGTTGTGGGGCTTGGACGTGGTGGCTGCATCCCATCGAGACTTCACGCACAGCACCCGGTAGAGCCCGTCGATCACCTCGACGCCGTGGATGTCGTGGGCGAAGCCCGGCGTCTCTGCGTCGAAGGCCTCGAGCGCCTGCAGATAGCCGATCAGGGGCCCGTTGGCAGCGCCGGCGTTCTCCCCGGGCATCAACAAGGGAATTCCGGGCGGGTAAGGCACCACACCCGTGGCGACGGTGCGGCTGGCCAGTTCCGCCAGCGTCAGCGATTCGACGTCGTCGTTGACGAGGCATTCGTAGGCCTCGACCGGGGAAAGCACCGGTGCGGGGAGCACACCGAAGGCAGCCGACATGAGTTCGGTGGTCCGATGCCTCTTGATTGCCGAAAACATCTCGGCGGCGAGGTCGGCGAGTCCCATCGGGGCATAGCGGTCGGGGTGCGCTGCCACGAGTGCCGGAATGGCGCGTTCCAGCCGTGTGTTGGCCAGGATGTCGCGATGGAATCCGAGCAGCGCGTTGACGAGCGTCCCCCACTTGCCGCGGGTCACGCCCATGGAGAACAGGAAGAGGCTCGTGAAGTCGGTCGTCTTCTCCACGACGATGCCCTGGGCGTCCAGGTAGGCGGCGAGCAGGGTGGCTGGGATGCCGGCGGCGGCGAGTTTGCCGCTGCGCGCCATGCCGGGCGTGACGACGGACACCTTGATCGGGTCGAGCATGCAATATCCGTCTTCCAGGTCGTCGAATCCGTGCCATGCATCGCCCGGCCGGAGCACCCACGCCTGCGGTTCGCGCGCGAGGCGTTCCGGATCGGCGAGATGGAAAAGCGTCTTCTTGCGCCCCTTGCCCTCGCGGACGGTATCGGGCTGCCAGGCATTGAAGAACCAGCTGCCGCGCGCCTCGAATTCGGCATTGAGGCGGCCCAGCGTCTGACGAAACGCGATGGCTTCGGCGATCGACTCGCCCGTCAGTGCTTCGCCCGACGGACCGTCCATCATCGCGGCCGCGATGTCGTTCGACGCGATGATGGCGTACTGCGGCGAGGTCGACGCGTGCATCATGAATGCTTCGTTGAAGCGGTCATGAGGGATGGGCCGCCTGCCATCGCGCACGTGGATGTACGAAGCCTGCGACAGCGCCGCGAGCAGCTTGTGGGTCGACTGCGTCGCGAACAGGGTCGGTCGGTCTCCGCGTTCCTGCGCAGGATCGCCGCGCATCGCAAAGCGTCCCTCGTAGATCGGATTGAAGCGCGCATAGCCGTACCACGCCTCGTCGAAGTGGAGTCGATCCACCGACTTGCCGATCACCGTCTCGACGCGCTCCGCGTCGTAGCACAGACCGTCGTACGTCGAGTTGGTGATGACGGCGTGCACCGGTCGAGGATCGATGCTCTCGGTGACCAGCGGGTTGGCGGCGACCGCCTCGCGGATCGCTTCCGCCTGGAGCCGCTTGGGTGGGATTGGGCCGATCAATCCGAGGTAGTTGCGCGACGGCATCAGGTAAGTGGGGATCGCCCCCGACAAAGTCATCGCGTGCTCGACGGACTTGTGGCAGTTACGATCGCACAGTGCGATCTGGTACCGCGTGACGCTCGCCATCACGATCACGCGGTTCGACGTCGAGGAGCCGTTCGTGACAAAGTAAGTGCGGGCCGCCCCGAAGACGCGCGCGGCATTGCGCTCGGCCTCTCCGATGGGGCCGGAGTGGTCGAGCAGGGAGCCGAGCTCGCCGACCGAGATGGAGAGATCCGACCGGAATAGTTCCTCGCCGAAGAACTCGAGGAAGGCACGCCCAGCGGGATGTTTGAGGAAGGCCGTTCCGCCCGTGTGGCCTGGCGTGTGCCACGAGTATTCGTAGGTCTGGGCAAAAGCCGCGAGGGCCTTGAACATCGGGGGCAGCAGCGTCGCTCGATAACGGTCGATCGCCGCGACGACCCGGCCTCCCAGGAAGTCAGGCGTGTCTTCCAGGAGCCAGATGTAGTCGTTGACCTCGGCCAGGACGTCCGCTGAGACATCGGCGATCGAGCCGCTGCAGGCGAGCAGGAAGATCGGCAACCGGGCGGATTGGCCGCGAACGGCCGCGATCACCTCCCGCGCGCCGGTGTGCTGTTTCGCCCCGGCAAGATCCCAGTCGACCAGCACGGCCTGCAGCAACGAGTGCATCCGGATCTGGGCGTCGGCTTCCTCCTGCGAGGCGGCTTCGATCACGTCGATGTCGCGTTCTCGCAGTGCGTCGACCAAGGCGGCCGTCGCACGGATGCCCGCGCTCACGCCTGCTACGCCGTTGTGGACGACCAGTACCCGCCGCCTATAGAGGATGCCCGGAACGCTTTGGCGCGCCGCGCCGTCTGCGGCGATCATGCAGGCTCCTTCACCACGTAGGTGTGGAAGGTGACGCGCCCCTCGAGCGTGTCGGCATAGACGCCTTGCACTTCAAACTCGAAACCGGGGAAGCGGTTGAATGCCTCCTCGAACACCAGGAAGTAGTCGAGCATGGGCTGGGCGCGAGCGTCATAGCGTTCGCCCGGGACCACGATCCCGATCCCAGGCGGATAGATGAGCGCCAGGGTTGCCGAGATCCTTCCCTTGCACTGTGAGAGCGGCAGGTAGTCGACCTCGTTGCCCACGAAGGCTTCGGTGGCCTGCTGCACTGACATCGCCTGTTCGGGGAAGTGCGCACCTCGAAAGCACTCGCGTTGCAATGACGCGATGTTGTGTTCCCGGTAGAACGAGTGCATTTCGTCGCAGAGGCGTCGCAGCGTGTACCCGGCGTAGCGTTTGGGGTAGCGAGCCAGCGTCGTCGGCAGCACGTCCGCGAGCGGCGCATCGGCGTCATACAAGCCCTTGAACGCGACAAGCCGCGAGATCAACGATGCGCACTTGCCGGCCTCGACGGCGGGCGTCATGAGGAAGAGGATGCTGTTGAGATCGCACTTCTCGGGGACGATGTTGTTCTCGCGCAGATAGGCTGCCAGCAGTGTCGCGGGCACGCCGATCGAGCTGTACTCCCCGGTCTGGCGGTCGAACCCCGGCGTGATGAGCGTCAGCTTGTTGGGATCCGTCATGGCCCAATCAGTCGCGGCGTTGGGGAAGCCGTGCCAGCGCGCATCGGGTGCGAGCGTCCAGCACGCGGGCTCGCGTGCCAGTACCTCGGTCGGGATCTCTTCCCACGGCGCTCGAACCAGGGGTGGGCTGAACCTCGAATCCTTCAGCGTGACGACGTCGGGAACGAACGGATCGAAGAACCAGGCGGTGCGCTCGTCGCGCGAAGCGGCCTTGAACTGCTTGCCGAGTGCACGGATCTTCTTGCGCGTCTCGATGCCGACACGGATTGCGTCGTCCCAGAGGACGAGGCCGTTGCGGCCTTTGTGCATGCGCGCGTCAACGTCCAGGCTCGCGAACAG
>CAIMXF010000366.1 GCA_903845345.1 uncultured beta proteobacterium | reverse complement strand
TCCGGTGTCTGGCGATACCGGCACGATACCTCGTGGCGTCAGGCCCAGGCGTCGAGCCGGGTTCCCAGCATGCCGGACGTGGCCAGCTGCGCCACCGGCACGGCCGACAGCAGCGCCAGCGCGGACGCCTCGTCCTGGCTGACGGCCTTCTTCAGCGGCTCGGACGGGCCGTGATCCGGCACCGCCGGTCGGGAGCCGTTGACGTTGTCGAGGGAGATGCCTTCCATGATTCGCGATTGATCCGTCAGAGCTTATCGGCCGTTGGCTCGACGATTCGAGTCCTCGCGCGTTAATTTCTACACCCAAACGGGGGTGGCTGCGGGCGGCGCCGCGGCGATACTCGGCCTCGCCGCAAGCCGCCCCTGGAGCGGACGTGTGCGCCGATCAACGCCGACGAGGGAGTTCCGATGAGTGAAATGCCGGCCAGCGAGATGGTCTTCTGCCGCGCCTGCGGCAGGCAGATGCACGTGACGGCGCTGGCGTGTCCGCAATGCGGCGCGCAACAGCGGCCCGTCGCGGCGGTGCCGCCGTTCGACCCGAACGTGTCGCCGAAGCTGCTGCTGCCCGCGGTGCTGCTGTGCTTCTGGTTCGGCGTGTTCGGGGTGCACCGGTTCTTCGTCGGCAAGGTGGGCACGGGCCTGCTGCAACTGTTCACGTTCGGCGGGCTGGGCATCTGGGCATTGATCGACCTGATCATCCTGGTGTGTGGCAGTTTCACCGACGCCGAGGGCCGCAAGCTAACGCGATGGACCTGAGCCGGCGAGCCTGCGAAAATGGGGAAAAGGCGGCCTGCCGCCGATCTTCTCCCCGAGGCCGCGCGCGGCCGCAGAAAGCAGCTTCCAGATGGCCATCCAGTGGTTCCCGGGTCACATGCACACGACCCGCAAGGCGATCGCCGAGCGACTGCCGGACATCGACGTGGTCATCGAGCTCCTCGACGCCCGCCTGCCCGGCTCCAGCGCGAACTCGCTGCTGGCCGAGATGACGCGTGGCAAGCCCGCGCTGAAGGTGCTCAACAAGCAGGACCTGGCCGACACCGAACTCACCGAACGGTGGCTCGCGTACTACCGCGCGCAGCCCGGCACCAACGCGCTGGGGCTCGACGCGAGCGACACCGCCCCCGCGCGCGCGCTCGTGCCCGCGTGCCGCGCGCTCGCGCCCCACCGCGGCGGGATGGTCAAGCCGGTGCGCGTGATGATCTGCGGCATCCCCAACGTGGGCAAGTCGACGCTGGTCAACACGCTCAATGGCCAGCGCGCCGCGAAGACGGGCGACGAGCCGGGCATCACCAGGCTGGAGCAGAAGATCCTGCTGGCCAACGACTTCTACCTGTTCGACACGCCCGGCATGCTGTGGCCGCGCATCGTCATCGAGGAAGGCGGCTACAACCTCGCGGCCAGCGGCGCGATCGGCCGCAACGCCTACGACGAGGAAGAGGTGGCGATGGCGCTGCTCGCGCGCGTGCGCCATCGCTACGCCGACCGCATCGCGGCGCGCTACAAGACGGCGGACTTCTCGGCGATGACCGACGAGGGCCTGCTCGAGGAGGTGGGCCGCAAGCGTGGCGGCCTGATGGCCGGCGGCCGCGTCAACATGCAGAAGGCCGCCGAGATCGCGCTGAACGATTTCCGCAGCGGCGCCTGGGGCCGCGTGACGCTGGAGACGCCGGAGGAATTCGCGGCGTGGTGGGCGGCCGGGATGGCCGCCGAGCAGGCACGGCTAGCCAAGAAAGCCGCGCGCAGGAACTGATCAGGCCGCGGCCGCTCCGGCCGCCGGCTTGAGGAACGCCTCGACCACGCCCTTGATCTTGACGGTCAGCGGGCGGCCCTTGCGGTCGACCGTCTTGCCCACCGGCACCCGCACCCAGCCTTCGCTGATGCAGTATTCCTCGACGTCGAAGCGTTCCTTGCCGTTGAAGAGTATGCCCACGTCGTGCTCGAAGATCGCGGCCACGTGGTGCGGGCTTTTCGGGTCGACGGACAGGCGGTCGGGCAGGGTGGGCAGGGTGGGCAGCGTCGGGGCCGGGGCGGCGTCGGTCATGGTCGTCATTCTTGTCAGGGGGAATGCCCCGATTTTACGTGCGCGGCCGGATGACGAGTTCGGCGTAGCCGGTGGTCGAGTCCGGCTCGCGCGTGAACGTCGCGTCGGCCAGCACGGCCAGCAGGATCTCCGCGGTCGTGCGCACGATGCAGCCCGGCGCGACGTGGCCGCCGAAGATGCGGCCGTCGGCGTCCGCCACGCTCGCGTGCAGGTGCGAGCCGCCGGCGCCCAGCGTGCCCGACAGCGTGAGGATCTCCAGGTCGCCGACGACGTGGTGCAGGTCGTCGCGGCCCGCGAGACGCAGGCGCATCTCGCGCAGGCTGCCGATGCCGGCCACGACGAACGCGGCCTCGGCGCCGTGCGCGGCGAGCGCGGCGTCGAGTGCGGCGCGCAGGTCGTCGCCAGGGTTGAGTCGGAGCGGCAGCGTCTTCATGCCTGCCAGCGTAGCCGAAGAACGGGCCGGGCGCTGGAGCGGCCGCAGGGCCGCGTCGTGCACCACCGCCCCGGGCCCGAGGGCCCGGCTCCGCCGATGGACTGGATCCGCTTCCATGCCGTCTTCCGGCGCGAGCGCATGGATCGCCTCGAGGCCTTGCCGAACAGGATGGAGCGCTGAACTGTGGCACCGGGTGGCGCGGCGCGACCGGGTGATCGGCCGCATGGGATCCGGCGGCGGCTGCGTCGGGCAGGCCTCACGCCGCCTCGTCGCGCCCGCCCGCGGCGAGTCCTGCCAGCAGGCACAGGCTGCCGACCAGCATCCAGTTGTCCAGATCCCAGAACACCAGGAACAGCGCGCAGCCGATGAAGGTGGCCACCGCGGCCAGCCGCGAGCGCGCGTCGCGGTTCCACTGCAGCAGGCCCTGCAGTGCGAGGCCGACGAAGGCCAGCTTGGCCAGCGTGGTGGTCATCAGGAAGGCGCCGCGCGGCGCGGACATCGCGGCGAACGTGCGTGCCGCGGCGTCGACGTCGCTCGCGGCCATGTGCGACAGGCCGTCGTAGAACGCCGTCCACATGCCGAACAGGCCGCCGACGTAGATCGTGCCGATGGCGGTCAGCGCGAACGCCACCTTGCTCGCGAGCGGGCGCCGGTCGCGCGTGCGCCGATGCAGCGCCAGCCCCGTCGCCAGGAACAGCGGCAGCGCGAGGTAGGCGATCACGTGCGCATCGAGCCGCAGGCCGTCGCCGCGCGCGCTGCCCACCAGCCAGCGCGCCACCGCGTCGGGCGGCGCCGGTTCGTAGCGCCACTTGAAGTCGAGCAGTTGCGGCAGGCTGCGCATGTGCAGCGCGAAGACGAGCACCAGCAGCACCGGCAACAGCAGCGGCAGCACGGACGACGACAGCGAACGGGGACGGGATTCCGACATGGACAGGTCTCGAAGAGGAGGAGGCATCTATGATCGGCCCGCTTCATCGCCACATCCACCCGCAACGAGGCCGCCATGTCCACAAGCGGACGCCTGCCCGCTACTGTCCGGAAACCCGCCGACCGCCGCGTCTCGCGCACGCGCCGCAGCATCGACGAGGCGTTCCTCGCGCTGCTCGAACGCCGCGGCTACGAGGCGGTGGCCGTCAGCGACATCGTGCGCGAAGCCGACGTCGGTCGCGCCACCTTCTACGAGCACTACACCTCCAAGGACGACCTGCTGCGCTCGCAGCTGCGGCACGTGTCGACCCTGCTGCGCGCCGATGGCGGGCCGTCCGGTGTCCTCGACGCGACGCCGCTGTTCGCGCACGTGCGCGACGTGCCGGTCCTGTATCGCCTCATCGCCGGCCGTTCCGCGGCGGCGCGTTCGTTGCGCATCCTGCAGGACGTGCTGCAGGAGCGCGTGGCCGGCGTGCTGGACGACCGCATCGCCGCCGGCGCGAGCCTGCGCGCGCCGCTGACCGCGGCGATCGCGGCGCGGGTGATCGTCGCCGAACTCGCCGCGCTGCTGGCCTGGTGGACGGACACGGGCATGGCCGCGACGGCCGACGAGATGCAGCAGCTGTTCCAGGCCTGCGCCGGACCGCTCGTCGCGACGTGGCATGCTTGAGGCGATCGCACTCCCGAGCCCATCGATGAAAGCCTTCCAGGACCACTACGGCGAGAACGTCTCGCATTGCTACGGCTGCGGCTCGCTCAACCAGCACGGGCACCGCATCAAGACCACGTGGGACGGCGACGAGACCGTCACCCGATTCACGCCCGAGCCGTTCCACACCGCGGTGCCGGGCTTCGTCTACGGCGGCCTGATCGCCTCGCTGATCGACTGCCACAGCACCGGCACGGCCGCCGCGGCGATGTACCGCTCCGAAGGCCGCGAGATGGACACGCTGCCGGCCTTCCGCTTCGTCACCGGCTCGCTGCAGGTGAGCTACCTCAAGCCGACGCCGCTGGGCATCGAACTGCAACTGCGCGGCAAGGTGCAGGAGATCAAGGGTCGCAAGGTCATCGTCGAGACGACCGTGTTCGCCGACGGCGTGGCCACCGCGAAGGGGACGGTCGTGGCGGTGCAGATGCCGGAGGATTTCGGGCGCTGATCCGGCGTGGTGGCGTGGTTCATACGAAGCCGAGATTGCGCTGGCTGGCGTTCCAGTTGACGAGGTTCGGCAGCACCGTCAGCAGATCGGTGTCGCTGATGCCCAGCCACTTGCCCATGGTCGCGGCGTACTGGTCGACCGAGGTCGTCGGCAGCAGGCGACCCTGGCCGACGTCGTCGGGGCCGCCGTTGGCGACCACCGGCGGCGTGCCGTAGTAGCGGCCGCCGTTGACCGCGCCGCCCAGCATGAAGTGCATGCTGCCCCAGCCGTGGTCGGAGCCGTCGTTGGCGGTGAGCGTGCGCCCGAAGTCGGACGCCGTGAAGGTCGTGACCTGGTTGGCCACACCCAGCTCCACGGTCGCCGCATAGAACGCGCCGAGGGCCTGTGCGACGCTGGTGAGCAGGCCGGGATGGATGGTGGCGAGGCCGTCGTGGTTGTCGAAGCCGCCCATCGAGACGAAGAACACCTGGCGCTTCGCCCCCACCGCGTCGGCGGTGCTGATCATGCGGGCGACGAGTTTCAGCTGGTCGGCCAGGTTGTTGGTGCCGGGCGTCGGGAAGGGCGTGGCGATGGCGGGGCCGCCGGCCAGCGCGGTGGTCAGCGTGCCGCCGGCGCTCAGCGAGCGCGCGGTGATGCGGTTGTATTCGTTCTCGAAGATGTTCGTGCTGGAGGCCGTCACCAGGTTCTTCAGCGCGGTCGAACACGCGGCGGAGCCGAACAGCGACGTCCGCACCCCGTTCAGCGGCACCGGGCCCGTGGTCGACACCTGGTACTGCGTGGCCGTCCGGCCGGACAGGTACACCGCGTTGCCCGACACGTTGACGCACGTGAACACCGCGTTCCCGTTTCCCGACTCGAACAGGTCGCCCATGCGCCCGCCCCAGCCCGAGGTGGCGCCTTCCGGGGCCGACGACTGCCACACCGACTGCTGGTCGTTGTGCGAGAACAGCCGCGGCGGCAGCGGCACGTTGCCGGCGGTGTACTGCGCCTTGGTGGTCGGCTGCACCAGCGTGCCGACGTTGAGCATCACGCCCATCTTGCCGGCGTTGAAGATCGGCAGCAGCGGCGCGAGCTCGGGCGCGATGGCGTACTGCAGGCCGCCGGCGAGGGCGACGTTCGGATCGAGCACGGTGGCGGCCAGCTGCTCTTGCGTGTACGCGAGCGTCGGCCGCATGCCTTGATAGGCGGCGTAGCGCGCGGCGTCGGTGGGAATCAGCGTGTTGCCGTAGTCGTTTCCGCCGTACAGGAACACGCAGACGAGCGCCTTGTAGTCGGTGGCGGTCGACGCGGCGGCCTCGCTCATCGCGGCGAGATTGAGCGCCCACGGCGCGGCGGCGCCGGCCATCGCGAGCAGCGAGGAGCGCTTGAGGAACGCGCGGCGGGAAGCATCGGTGGTCATGGCGTTGCTCACTTCTGGACGATGTATTCGGGCGCTGCGAGCACCAGCACGAGAGCCGCGTTGACGCGCGCGCGGTCGGCGGTGTCGCTGCCGCTGGCCATCGTGGCGACGGCCGCGGCCAGCGTCGTGACGGTCGCCGGGCTCAGCTGGTTGGCGGCCAGCACGAGGTTCAGCTCGGCCAGCAGCGCGGTGGCGTCGTCGGCGA
Organism: uncultured beta proteobacterium; assembly: GCA_903845345.1. Lineage (GTDB taxonomy): Bacteria > Pseudomonadota > Gammaproteobacteria > Burkholderiales > Burkholderiaceae_C > Scleromatobacter. The sequence goes on along the minus strand of CAIMXF010000366.1, from coordinate 19,016 downwards.
TCGCGAGCAGCGCGGTGTAGTCCGGCGTGAGGTCCGCGATCGAGCCGGCGACCGCGCGCTGCAGGGTGTTGATGCAGCCGACCACCGACGACTCGTTGGCGATCTGGAACTCCGGTGCCTCGAGCTCGTCGACGTCGAGCGCGGTGTCGGGCGGCACGTAGCCCGGCCGGAAGAAGTTGAACACCGTCGGCGAGCGCAGCGGGCTCTGCGCGAGGCCCTTGGCCGCGTCCGACGTATCGCCGACGGCCCATAGCCCGCTGGTCGACGTCACCGAAAACGCGCGCGCCCAGCCGGTGAAGCGCAGGATGGGCTCGCGCAGCTTGCCGAAGGTCGACGGATCGACCGGGTCGCGCGCCTCGTCGTCCAGCAGCAGCGCGCGGATCACGGCCCGGAGGTTGCCCCGCGTGCCGGTGCCGTCGTCGGCGAACACCGCGGCGATGCGCGCGACGTAGGCCGGGCTCGGGTTGCTGGTGACCAGCCGCTGGATCAGCTGGCGGGTGAAGAACGGCGCGACGTTCTGGTGCCCGAACAGGGTGTCGAGCGCCATCGTCAGGCACGTGGTGGCATCGGTGCCCGCGGGGATCGTCGTGTTCAGGAAGGTCTTCGCGCCGGTCTCGTAGCGGCTGGCCACCTGCACCATCGGACGGCGCACGAAGTCGGGTGTCGCGGTGCCGTTGGCGTTGTTCTGGCCTTGCAGGTCGAAGTCCCAGCCGGTGAAAACGCGCGCCAGGCCGGTGATGTCGGTCAGTTGATAGGTGGGCGTCGACAGGCCGCCCGTGAGCTGCGGCGTGCCGTCCTGGTTCAGCAGCACCAGGCCGATCGTGAACAGCTGCATCAGTTCGCGGGCGTAGTTCTCGTCGGGCAGCGCGCCGCTCACCGGGTCTTGCTTCGCGGATCCGCGGAACGTGAGGAAGTCGCCCATCGCGCCGGAAAGCGACATCTGCTGCAGCCACGAGCGATGGCTGCCGAACGCGTTGGCCTCGATCAGGTCGGCCCACGCGGCGCCGTTGAACTGCTTCCAGCCGCCGCCGACGAGGCCGTCGATGCCGATGACGAAGATCTCCGACAGCGCGAACACGATGCGCTGGCGCAGCGTGTCGGGCGCGCTGAGCATCTTGCGCCAGATGGCCGCGTCGAAGCCCTGCTCGTCGTTCTTGTGCGTGGCCGCGGTGTAGCCCTGCGCGACGAGCCAGTCCCAGCGCGAGTCGGTCACCGTCAGCGCGAACTGCGCGTCTAGCCAGCCGGCGTAGCCGAGACTCACGACGCTGGCGATCTCCGCGCGGTTCGCGCCCATCGACGCCTGCGCCAGGAAGCGCGACGCCTCGGCCTCGGTCGGCGCGGCGGGCGGCGGCGGTGGCGGCGGAACCGGCACGGGCGCGGGCGCGGGCGACGAGCCGCCCCCGCCGCCACAGGCCGCGAGCGACGCGGCGAGCGTGGCCGCGGTCAGCACCGGCAGCGGCGTCGCGACGCAATGGACGGGTGCGGGAGGCTCGCTGCCGACCGCAAGCGGACGCAGTGCTTCCAGGGATTCGACAGTCATGGCTGCCCTCGGCTTTCGGGACGTGGCGTGTGCGGTGCCGGTCGCTGTCGCTTGGTTCGAGATCACCGCCGGCTGCTGCAAATGTCGACTTGAATGGCAGCGCCGACAACAAGCTTTGCACCGAGATACACGCGCGGCACGAGCAGCAATGTCACGGTCGCCGGCACCGCTGCACGGGTGCGCACCGGCGCTCGCCCCCTTCGTTCCGCGCTTCGTCGCAAGGGCGACGGCGTGCGCCACGCCGCGCCCCGCGACTCGCTAGACTGGCCGGCGCCGCCGCGCCGCAAGCGCGCCGGAACGTCATTCACCGGCGCCCCGCGCGCCCCGCATCAGGCCGTCCATGCATTCCTCGACCCAGACCCTGCGCCACCTGCTGGTGGCTTCCTCGTTGCCCGCGCTCGTCGGCGCGGCCCAGGCCGCCGACGTCCCGCCGGCGAACCCGCTGCTCGTCGAGAGCACGCTGCCGCTGCACTTCCCGCGCTTCGACCAGGTGCGCGACAGCGACTTCCTGCCCGCGTTCGAGCAAGGCATCGCCGAGCACCGCAAGGAGGTCGAGGCGATCGCCTCCAACCCGGCCAAGCCGACCTTCGACAACACCATCGTCGCGATGGAGCGCTCGGGCCGCACGCTGGGGCGCGTCGAGTCCATCTTCTTCAACCTGACCAGCTCCAACACCGACCCGGCGCTGCAGACAGTGCAGCGCCAGATGGCGCCCAGGTTCGCCGCGCATCGCGACGAGGTCAACCTCGACCCGCGCCTGTTCGCGCGCATCGACGCGCTCTACCAGCAACGCGATTCGCTGGGCCTCGATGCCGAATCCGCGCGCCTGCTGTGGCGCTATCACCAGGACTTCGTGCGCGCCGGCGCGCAGCTGTCGGAGGCCGACAAGGCGAAGCTGCGCGCGCTCAACACCGAACTCGCCACGCTGCAGACCACCTTCGAGCAGAACACGCTGAAGGAGCGCGGCGCGTCGGCGGTCACGTTCGACACGCGCGCCGAGCTCGCAGGCCTGAGCGACGTCGAGATCAGGAACGCGGCCGACGCGGCGACCCGGGCCGGCAAGACGGGCAAGTTCGTCATCGAGCTGGTCAACACCACCGGCCAGCCGGTACTCACCAACCTCACCAGCCATGCGTCGCGCATGAAGGTGATGGCCGCGTCGCTCGCGCGCGGCAGCCGCGGCGGCGAGTTCGACAACCGCGACATCGTCGCCACGCTCGCGCGCAAGCGTGCCGAGCGCGCGGCACTGCTGGGCTATCCCACGCACGCGGCGTTCCAGCTCGCCGAGCAGACGGTGGGCTCGGTCGACGTGATGAACAGGATGCTCGCGCAGATGGCCGTGCCGGCCGTCGCCAACGCGCGCAAGGAGGCCGCCCAGTTGCAGGCCATGATCGATGCGGAACACGGCGGCTTCCAGCTCCAGGCCGCCGACTGGGCGTTCTATGCCGAGAAGCTGCGCAAGTCGCAGTACGCGTTCGACGAGTCGCAGCTCAAGCCGTACTACGAGCTGAACCACGTGATCCTGGACGGCGTGTTCTTCGCCGCCAACAAGCTCTACGGCCTCACGTTCAAGGAGCGCCACGACCTGCCGGTGTACGAGCCCAGCGTGCGCGTGTTCGACGTGTTCGACAAGGACGGCACCCAGCTCGCGATCTTCATCGGCGACTACTACGCGCGCCCGAACAAGAACGGCGGCGCGTGGATGAGCGACTACGTGGCGCAGGACGGCCTGACCGGCGACAAGCCGGTGATCGTCAACAACCTGAACATCCCCAAGCCGCAACCCGGCGAGCCGACGCTGCTGACGCAGGACGAGGTCACCACCGCGTTCCACGAGTTCGGCCACGCGCTGCACGGCATGCTCTCGCGCGTGAAGTACCCGCGCTTCGCCGGCACGTCGGTGCCGCGCGACTTCGTCGAGTACCCGTCGCAGTTCAACGAGATGTGGGCGACGCAGCCCGAGGTGCTGCGCAACTTCGCCAAGGACTACCGCACGGGCGAGCCGATCCCGCAGGCGCTGCTGGACAAGGTGCAGGCCGCCTCCAAGTTCGACCAGGGTTTCGCGACGACCGAGTACCTGGCGGCGACGCTGCTCGACCAGGCCTGGCACCAACTGCCCGCCGACCAGGTGCCGCAGGCGGCCGACGTCACGACCTTCGAGGCCGCGGCGCTGCACCGCGTGGGCCTCGATTTCCCGCCGGTGCCGCCGCGCTATCGCAGCACGTACTTCTCGCACGCGTTCGCGGGCGGCTATTCGGCCGGCTACTACTCGTACATCTGGAGCGAGGTGCTGGCCGCGGATTCCACCGCGTGGGTGCTCGCGCACGGCGGCCTGACGCGCCAGAACGGCGACCACATCCGCGACACGATGCTGTCGCGCGGCGGCAGCGGCGACGCGCTGACGCTGTTCCGCGACCTCACCGGCGCGGCCCCGGACATCGGCCCGCTGCTGAAGAAGCGCGGGCTCGACGCGGCGCGGTGATCGTCATCGGCCCTGGCCAGACTGGCCGGGGCCCGTCGCGTCTCAATGATGGACGACGTGGCGATGGTGAGGGTGGTGGCGATGATGGTGGTGGTGGTGACGCGGACGCGCGTCAGCCGCCACGGCGAACATCGACAGCACGGCGGCGACGGCGATGAGTTTGGTGAACGACATGGGGAGCCTCTTTCTCGTGGGTGAATCGATCGACGTCGACCGGGGCGGCATCATGCCTCAAAACCCGGCCGGACGGCCGGGCACGACCAACAAACGTGCCGCGGCGGCCACGCGGTGACCGGTCGAGGCGCGCCCCGCCGGACGCTCACTGGGTGGCGGCGTTGATGTCGGCCTTGTCGGCCTTGTAGTCCACCTTGGCGTTCGCCTTGTCCAGCTTTTCCTGTGCCTTCGCGTCCTTCTTGCAGGCGCGCTCGACGCCGCCGCGGGTGGCCTGCTTGCAGGTGGTCCGGTTCTGGTTGTAGTCGGCCTTGGCCTGCGCCTTGTCGGCCTTGTAGTCGCCCTTGGCCTGCGTCTTGTCGGCGTCGGCCTGCGAGGGCGTGATCGTGTCGGCATGCGCGCCGAACGACAGCGTGGCGGCGGCGGCGACGAGAACGGCGATGAGAGTCTTGTTCATGAGGGTCTTTCTGCAATGCGCCCGCTGAATCGGGCGGAAGACCAAGGTCGGCAAGCCATGTGCCGTGTGCGACAGGACGCGGCGTCGTCCGACACGCCGCCCCCCGCTGCGCGCGGGCGCGTCACGCGCGCGCAGTCGCGCGGGACTTGCGCAAGCGCACCGGCCACAGCCACCACGTGGCCAGCACCGACAGCCCGAACGCCGAATACGCGGCCGTGAACACCCACGCCGGCGCCTGCCAGAAAAGCAGCGCCTGCAGCCAGTGTTCGACGAAGCTGCCGTCGTACGTCGTCTCGTGCGCCTGGCGGCGCAGCCACATCTCCAGCGTCGTCAGCGGACACACGATGCCAAGCCACGCCTCGCCGGCGACCACGAGGATCGTCGCGAGATGGGCGAAGCGCAGCCACGGCGCGTTGATCCAGCGCCAGCGCCGCAGGTTGCCGGCGACGATCAGCGGCAGTCCCAGCACGACGGACAGCATCAGCGCGACGTGCGAGCAGAGCACGGCGTCGGCCAGGAATTGCCAGGTCGAGAAGTCGTTCACGGAGCGGTTCCCTTAGCGCAATGGCGACGCGTGGCATTGTCGCGCGCGCCGCGGCCGGGCCCGGCGGCCGGCGGACTAAGCGTCCGAACCGCAGACTGCGGCGGCCGCGTCCGCGGATCCGGAGGCGGCCCGAAGAGCGTCTGGCGCGCACGATCACGCCGTGCCGGCCGCGCCCCGACAGCCGGCGTTCAGGCTCGCGGCGCCTCCCTCCGATGGGGGGACGGGCAGGGCTTCGCGATCTTCGACAATGCCGCCGCGGCGACCCCGCCGCGTTCCTGGAATTGCTTCGTGATCCGACTTCGAGAACTTGCTTTTGCCGTCGTCCTCGCCGCCAGCGCCGGCGGGCTCGCGTTCGCGCAGACCGCCCCCGCGTCCGCGCCTGCGCCCGCGCCCGCGCCCGCGCGAGCCGAGTTCGTGCGCGCGCTGGGTGGCGTGCAGGAGTACCGGCTGGCCAACGGCCTGCAGATCCTGCTGTTCCCGGACGACAGCCAGAGCACCACCAGCGTCAACATCACCTACCGCGTGGGCAGCCGCTACGAGGGCCAGGGCGAGTTCGGCATGGCGCACCTGCTGGAGCACCTGCAGTTCAAGGGCACGCCCTCGCACCGTGACATCCCCGAGGAGTTCGCGAAGCGCGGCGTGCGCTATAACGGCACGACCACGGTGGACCGCACCAACTACGTCGCCGGCTTCAACGCCAACGACGACACGCTTGCCTGGACGCTCGCGATGGAGGCCGACCGCATGCGCAACTCGTTCATCGCGCGCGCCGATCTCGACAAGGAGATGACCGTCGTGCGCAACGAGTTCGAGCGCGGCGAGAACGATCCGATGTCGGTGCTTGGCCAGCGCGTGATGTCGGCGGCCTACGCGTGGCATGCCTACGGCCACGTGCCGATCGGGCCGAAGAGCGACATCGAGAACGTGCCCATCGAGAACCTGCAGGCGTTCTATCGCCGCTGGTATCGGCCCGACAACGCGACGCTGCTGGTCGCCGGCAAGTTCGATCGCGACGCGACGCTGCGCCTGGTCGAACGCGACTTCGGCGCGATCGCGCGGCCCGCGGACGCCATGCCGCAGCCCTACACGGTGGAGCCCGCGCAGGACGGCGAGCGCAGCGTGGTCGTGCGCCGGGTCGGCGGGCAGCCGGTCGTCGAGGCGTATTACCACGTGCCCGCGCTGTCGCATCCCGACACCGCGGCCATCATCGTCTACGAGCTGCTGATGTCGCTGCAGCCGTCGGGGCCGTTGTACAAGGATCTCGTCGAGACGCGCGCGGCGCTCGGCGCCGGCCTGGGCGGCACCGGCGGCCACGATCCGGGCGGTGCGACGGCCGTCGCCGTGCTGGCGCCGGGCGCCGACGTCGACAAGGTGCAGCAGCAACTGCTCGATCGCGTCGAGGGGCGTGTCGACGGCCACTTCACCGAGGCCGACATCCAGCGCGTGCGCGACCTGGCGGTGGTGTCGTACTACCAGCAGATGGACAACCCGCCGGCCTTGATCCAGCAGCTGTCCGACGTCGTGGGCGCCGGCGACTGGCGGCTGCTGTTCGTGCTGATGGGCGAGCTGCCCAAGGTCACGCTGGCCGATGTCGAGCGAGTGCGCACGACGTACTTCGTGCCGGCCAACCGCACGCTGGGGCGCTATCTGCCGGCGGAGTCCGTCGAGCGCGTCGAGATCCCCGCCGCGCCGCCGCTGGATCAACGGCTCGCGAACGTGCAGGCGCCGCCCAAGGTCGCCGAGGGAGAGAGCTTCGTGCCGACGATCGCCGCGCTCGCCCAGCGCACGCGCAGCATCGCGTTGCCCAGCGGCATCGTGCTGCAGACGCTGGGCAAGCAGACGCGCGGCGAGACCGTGGGCGCCTCCATCGTGATGAACTGGGCCTCGCAACGCGAGATGGTGCCGGTGCTGGGCACCGACATGATGGGCGAGCTGATGATCGAAGGCAGCACCACGATGACGCGCCAGCAACTGCAGGACACGCTGGTGCGGCTGCACGCGAACGTCACGATCACGTCGGGCAACCAGTTCGTCCGCGTGAACATCCAGGCCGACAAGAACACGCTGGTGCCCGTGATGAAGATCGTGTTCGACCTGCTGCGCCATCCGGCGTTCCCGGCCGACGCCTTCGCCCGCGTGCGCAATGCCCACCTGGCCGCCCTCGAGGCGAGCCGCAACGATCTCGGCACGATGATGAACCTGGCGACGCGCGACCACGCGAACGCCGCGCGCGGCGCCGCGATGGGCGACCCGGCGTACTTCGAGTCGATCGACGAGCAGCTGGACGAGTACCGCCGCACGACGCTGGACGACGTGCGCAGGTTCCACGACCGCTACTGCTCCGCCAACCATGCCGCGGTGAGCGTGGCGGGCGCCGTGCCCGACGGCCTGGCCGAGATCGTGGAGCAGGGCCTGGGCGACTGGAAGAAGCCGGGCGCGCCCGCCTATGTGGTCTACGAGCCGCGCTATGCCGACATGGGCGGGGTGCGCTTCGACGTGCAGGCCGACGACAGGACCTCGGCGATGCTGCACATGTGGCACGGCCTGGCGCTGAACCACGACGACGCGGACTACCAGCCGCTGCTGCTGGCCGTGCACATCCTGGGCGGCGGCAGCCTGGAGAACCGCCTCAACACGCGCGTGCGGCGCGAGCTGGGACTGACCTACGGCGCCAGCGCCAGCCTGAGCGCCGACTTCTGGGGCAACGACGGCGGCATCGCGATCGACGCCACCTTCGCGCCGCAGAACCGCGAGAAGGTCATCGCCGCGATCGACGGCGAGCTCGCGGCGTTCGCCCAGGCCGGCCCGACCGAGGCCGAGCTCGCGCGCGCCAAGCACGACCTGCTCGAGTCGTTCCAGCAGTCGCGCGTCAGCGATCTCGGCCTGGCCGGCACGCTGGAGCTGTTCGCCAGCCTGCATCGCGACTGGGCGTGGGTGGGCGCGCGCGACGCCGCGCTCGAGCACGTGACGCTGGCGCAGGTCAACGAGGCGTGGCGGCGCTTGATGAAGGACGCGCGCTTCATGGTGACCACCGGCGGCGATTTCAAGTCGGTCGCGGCTGTCACACGCTGAGACACCACCGGGCCGGCCGATTGCCTGGGGGGCTGATTCCCAGCCCGAAGGCCCTGCCATGTCCGATCGTTCCTCCGCCCGTCCCGTCTCGTTCAAGCTGCACGCGCTCGCGCTGGTCGCGCTCGCCGTGCTCGGCGCCTGCTCCAGGCAATCGGACACCCCGCCGGCCGCGCCGCTGGCCGCGGCCTCCGACGCCGCCGCGTCCGATCCCACGGCGGCCGCGCCGGCGCCGGTCGCCGTCGCGACGCAGGCGCCCGTGTCGGTGAACAACGCGCCGATCCGCGTCAACCCCGGGGCGGGCAACCCGCCGGCGTACGTCAACGAGTCGACCAACGCGCCGGTCTACGCCGACGATCCGAACTATGCCGACGACGACCAGCAGCAGGTCGTCAGCGTCTACGTCGATCCGCCGCAGGAGCAGCCGGCGCCGGTGGCCGTCGACTGGGCGCCGCCGCCGATGCTGGTGGAGGACGTGCCGCCGCCGCCGTATCCCGACGGCGTGTGGACCGGCGGCTACTGGGCCTGGCAAGGGCGCTGGGTGTGGAGCGCGGGCCGCTGGTCGCGCCCGCCGCATCCCGACTACACCTGGCAGCAGCCGTACTACGAGCATCGCGGCGACAAGGTCGTCTACGTGCCGGCGTACTGGTCGCCGCCGCACCACAGCTTCATCGCGCCGGCCCTCGGCATCGCCATCGCGGCGGCCGTGATCGCCGTGGGCGTGCATGCCGGCCATCATGCCGATGGCCCGCAGGGCGTGTTCATCCCGCCGCCGCCGGGCTCGCGTCCGGGCATCATCGTGCCGGCGCCGATCGGCACGCCGCCGCGCGTGGTCATCGGCGCGCCGCCGGTCATCAACGTGGGCATGCGCGTGAACGGCAACGTGGAGAACAACAGCCACAACGTCACGAACAACACGACCAACATCACCAACGTGCGCAACGTGACGATCGTCGCGCCGTCGACGGCCACGGCCAGCGGCCACGGCTTCCAGCAGAACGTCGCGGCCGATCCGCATCGGCCGCCGCAGGCTCCGACGGGCGAGCGCCCGACCGCGCCGACGCCGCGGTCGACGACACCCGTCCCCGCGTGGCAGCCGGGCCATCCGCCGCCGGCGCTGCCTGCGGCGCAGCCGGTGCGCGGCGTGCCGCCGCGAGGCGAGGGGCCGGGCCGTCCGGGCGTGCCGGCGGGCAACGATCCGCGCGCCCAGCAGCAGGCACAACAGCCACAACGCGGGCAGCAGGAACAGGCGCAGCGCGCGCAGGAACAGGCCGCGCAGCAGAAGGCCCGGCAGGACCAGGCCCAGCATGTGAAGCAGCAGGCCCAGCAGGCCGAGCAGGCGCAGCAGCAGAAGGGACAGCAGGAACAGTCGCAGCACTCGCAGCAACAGGCCCAGCAGCAGCGCACGCAACAGGAGCAGGCGCAGCAGCACGCGCAGCAACAGGCGGCGCAGCAGAAGGGCCAGCAGGAACAGGCGCAGAAGGCGCAGCAGGAGCAGTCTCAGAAGGCGCAGCAGCAGGCCGCGCAGCAGAAGGCCCAGCAGGAGCAGGCGCAGAAGGCGCAGCAGGAGCAGGCTCAGAAAGCGCAGCAGCAGTCCCAGCAGCAGAAGGCACAACAGGAGCAGGCGCAGAGAGCCGCCCAGCCGCAGCGCATGCCGCAGGAGCAGCCCCCGCACGCGCTGCAGAATCCGCAGCTGCAACAGCAGCGCGAGCAGGCCCAGAAGGCGCCGCAGGACCAGGCCGCGAAAGCGAACGAGGCGAAGGCGGACGAGGCCAAGGCCAAGGCGGACGAGGCCAAGGCGAAATCGGAAGCCGACGCCAAGGGCCGCAGGCCGCCGGAGCGCAAGCCCGGCGACGACGAACGCAAGTGACGCGGTCGCCCGCGCGGGCTCAGGCGCTCGTGCGGGCGGCGGTCGCCAGTGCCTCGAGCAGCGTCGCGACGTCCTCGGGCGTATGCGCCGCCGACAGCGCGATGCGCAGGCGCGCCGTGCCTTCCGGCACGGTCGGCGGACGGATCGCCGGCACCCACAGGCCGGCGTCGGCCAGCGCGTGCATCACGCGCAAGGCCTCGTCGTTGGCGCCGATCACCAGCGCCTGCACGGCGGTGAGCGACGGCACCAGCGTCCAGCCGGTGCCCGCGATCGGCCGCGCGATGCCGGCGCGGAACGCGGCGATGTTCGCGTGCAGCCGCGCGAGATGCACGGGCTCGTCGCGGATCGCACGCAGCGCGGCGCGCACGCTCTCGGCCAGCAGCGCCGGCGCGGCGGTGGCAAAGACGTAGCTGCGCGTCTTCTGCAGCAGCCATTCGACCAGCACGTGGCTGCCCGCGACGAACGCGCCCGACACGCCCGCCGCCTTGCCCAGCGTCGCCATGTACAGCACGCGGCGGCTCGCCCGCGCGCCCGTGCGCGCGACGGCCGCCAGCGAGCCGCGGCCTTGCGGGCCGCGCACGCCGAAGCCGTGCGCGTCGTCCAGCAGCAGCAGCGCGTCGTGGCGCTCGCACAGCGCGAGCAGCGCGGGGATGTCGGCGACGTCGCCGTCCATGCTGAAGACGGCGTCGCTGATGACCAGCTTGCGGCGCGCCGGGCTGGCCTGCAGCTGGCGCTCGAGCTGCGCGAGATCGGCGTGCTCGAAGCGATGGATCTCGGCCTTCGACAAGCGCGCCCCGTCGATCAGGCAGGCGTGGTTCAGCGCATCCGAGAACAGCGCGTCGCCCGGGCCGACCAGCGCCGGCACGATGCTCGCGTTCGTCGCGTAGCCGGCGTAGAAGTACAGCGCGCGCTCCAGGCCGACGAAGTCCGCGAGCTCGCGCTCCAGCGCGGCGTTCGCCTCGCTGTGGCCGCTGACCATCGGCGACGCGCCGCTGCCCACGCCGTAGCGCTGCGCGCCGTCGATTGCGGCCGCGCGCACGGCAGGGTGCTGCGACAGGCCGAGATAGTCGTTGCTGCAGAAGGCCAGCATCTCGCGGCCGTCGACCCACATGGCCGCGCCCGCGGCCGGGCGCACCGCGCGGCGGCGGCGCGTCAGGTGCGCGGCGTCGAGGGCGGCGAGGCGCTCGGGGATCTCGTCGAGCCAGGACGGCCCGCAGTCGTCGGGATCAGAAGTCATCGAGCGTGAAGCGATCGGCATCGGCGCGCGGATCGCGCGTGGCGGAATGCGGCAGGTCGGCCAGCAGCGGCGCGCCCAGATGCGTGCGCAGGTAGTGCAGGTTTTCCTCGGGGCAGAGGAAGTCGGGATCGACGCGGTTGGCGATCCAGCCCGCCAGCACGAGGCCGCGCGCGCGGATCGCCTCGGCCGTCAGCAACGCGTGGTTGAGGCAGCCCAGCCGCATGCCCACGACCAGCACCAGCGGCATCTTCAAGGCGACGGCCAGGTCGGCCCCGGTCTGCGTCTCGGACATCGGCACCAGGAAACCGCCCGCGCCTTCGACGACCAGCGCATCGGTGCGCGCCCGCAGCGCGTCGACCGCCTTCAGCACCACGTCGAAGGAGATCGCCGTGCCCGCGCGCGCGGCCGCCAGGTGCGGCGACAGCGGCTCCGGCAGCAGGATGGGGTTGTCCAGCTCGGGCGGCACGCGCACGGTGGACGCGGCGCGGTGCGCGATCGAGTCCTCGTTGGAAAAGCCGTCGGCCGTCCGCACGCCGCCGGCGGCGACCGGCTTCATCCCGCACACGCGCGCGTGGCGCCGTGCGAGCGCGTGCAGCAGCGCACAGGTCGCGTGGGTCTTGCCGATACCCGTGTCGGTACCGACGACGAAGTAGCCGACGGTCATCTGGAACCTCCGTCCTGCGGACTGCGGAGCGAGCGCCTGCGGAGCTGCCGATCGCCGCTCATGGCAACGCCCGCTCGTCGTCGAACAGCGACGGCTCGGCCTCGGCCAGCGTCGCCTCCAGCGCCGCGAGCGCGCCGTCGGCGAGATGGCGCGCGGTGTCTTCCTCGAGCACGTAGGGCGGCATCGCGTACAGCGTCGAGCCGATCGGGCGCAGCAGCAGGCCGTAGGCCAGCGCGTGGCGGGCATAGCGGCGCGCGAAGTTCGCCGGGGCGCCGACGACGTCCCAGGCCCAGATCATGCCGATGCGGCGCGCGTTGCGAACGCGCTCGTGCGCGTGCAGCGGCGCGAGCAGGCCGTCGATCATGCGGGCGCGTTCGAGGTTGACGGCGAGCACGTTCTCGCGCTCGAAGATGTCCAGCGTGGCCAGTGCCGCGCGGCACGCGAGCGGATTGCCGGTGTAGGAGTGCGAGTGCAGGAAGCCGCGCGCGGCGTCGTCGTCGTAGAAGCCGTCGAAGACGTCGTCGGTCGTGAGCACCGCGGCCAGCGGCAGCGTGCCGCCGGTCAGGCCCTTGGACAGGCAGATGAAGTCCGGCCGGATGCCGGCCTGCTGGTGCGCGAACATCGTGCCGGTGCGGCCGAAGCCGACGGCGATCTCGTCGACGACCAGGTGCACGCCGAAACGGTCGCACAGCGCGCGCGCCTCGCGCAGGTAGGCCGGGTCGTGCATCGCCATGCCGGTGGCGCATTGCACCAGCGGCTCGAGGATGACGGCGGCAGTCTCGTCGTGGTGCGCGGCGAGCCAGGCCTCGAGGTCGCGCGCGGCGCGATGCGCGACATCGGCGGCGGTCTCGTCGCCCTGCGCGCCGCGCGCGTCGGGCGAGGCGACCATCGCCGACAGCCGCACCAGCGGCGCGTAGGCCTCGCGGAACAGCGCGATGTCGGTGACGCCCAGCGCCCCGGCCGTCTCGCCGTGATAGCCGCCCTGCAGCGCGACGAAGCGGTTCTTGCCGGACAAGCCGGCGTTGCGCCAGCGATGCGCGCTCATCTTCAGCGCGATCTCCGTGGCCGATGCGCCGTCGCTCGCGTAGAACGCGTGGCCCAGGCCGGTGAGCGCGGCGAGACGTTCCGACAGCTCGACGACCGGCGCATGCGTCATCCCGGCCAGCATCACGTGATCCAGTGTCGACAACTGGTCGACCAGCGCCGAGCGGATCGCCGGATGGCCGTGCCCGAACAGGTTGGTCCACCACGAGCTGACGCCGTCGAGATAGCGCCTGCCCTCGACATCGACCAGCCACGGGCCGTCGGCCGACGCGATCGCGATCAGCGGCGTCGAGTCGCCTTGCAGATCGTCGGGCGCGCCGTGCGCCTTCATCTGCGTGCACGGATGCCAGACGGCGCGCAGGCTGCGCGCGCGCCAGGCCGCGTTCGAACCGGTGAGCGTCGCGGTCAATGGAGCCCCTCCCGCGACGAGTACGGCGCTGCGTCCCCCGAGGGGACTGCGGGCCTGCGCAGACAGGTTGAAACAGGATCGTTCATCGCCCGGCCGCGACGGTCTCTTCGGTGTGGCCCACGAACGGCGGACGCGGCTTGATGCGGTTGCCCTCGTCCACGAACACCAGCTTCGGCTCGGCGTCGTCGAGCCTGTCCTCGTGCACCATCGCGAAGGCCGCGATGATCACCAGGTCGCCGACCGCGGCGCGGCGCGCGGCCGATCCGTTGAGCGAGACGATGCCGCTGCCGCGCGGGGCGCGCAGCGCGTAGGTGACCAGGCGCTCTCCGTTGTCGACGTCCCAGATGTGCACCTGCTCGTTCTCGCGGATGTTCGAGGCGTCCAGCAGGTCTTCGTCGATCGCGCACGAGCCTTCGTAGTGGAGCTCGCAGTGCGTGACGCGGGCGCGGTGGATCTTGGATTTGAGCAGGGTGCGGAACATGTCGGGGGGCGCCCTCGGAAAGCTGGGCGTCTGTCGGGGGAAAAGACGGGATTTTGCCCGGCTTCTCCTGCTGGACGGATTGCGCACTGTCGCGCAGGGGCTTTCTCCCTCGGCGGACCCGTCTGGATGAGTCCGGATTTCGGGCGCTTTTCCGGCTCAAGTTTTCCGACGGGGCCGGCAACATGTCGACACACGATTCCCCTGCCCCCATTCCGCATCCGACTCCCCCATGGCCGACAACGCAGACCGCAACCTACCCGCCTCAGCGAAGAAGATTCGCAAGGCGCGGGAGGAGGGCAACGTCCCGCGCTCGCGCGACCTGGGCCATTTCGTGGCGATGGGCCTGGCGGCCGCGCTGCTGTTCACGGTGATGCCGTCGTTGACCAGCTATTCGCAACGGCTGCTCGCCGACGGCCTCACCTTCGACCACAACACGATCGCCAGCCCGCAGTTGAGCGGCGAGCATGCCGTCGGGCTGTTCACGCGTGGCCTGATGATCGTGATGATCGTGGGCGGGCTGTTCATGGCGGCGGCCTTCGCGTCCAACATCGCGTTCGGCGGCTGGAACCTGTCGATGAAGGCGGTCACGCCCAACTTCGGCCGCATGAATCCGATCGCCGGCCTCGGCCGCCTGTTCAATTTCCACCAGCTGGTGACCGTGCTGAAGGCCTCGCTGCTGGCCATCGCCGTCGGCTTCGCCGGCACGATGTACCTGAAGAACCACTTCTCCGACCTCGGCGGCGTGCTCACCGCCGAACTGCCCGACGGCCTGGCGACGGTCGGCCGCACGCTGGGCGGCGGCTTCCTCGCGATGGTGGGCGTGCTCGCCGCCTGGGCGATGGTCGACGTGCCCTGGCAGCGCAAGCAGTTCATGGACAAGCTCAAGATGAGCAAGCAGGAACAGAAGCAGGAGCACAAGGAGTCCGAAGGGAACGCCGAGGTCAAGGCCAAGATGAAGCAGAAGATGCGCGAGATGGCCAAGCGTCGGATGATGAAGGCCGTTCCCGCCGCGGACATCGTGGTCATGAACCCGACCCACTACGCGGTCGCGCTGAAGTACGACCAGGAGGCGCACGGCGCGCCGCGCGTCGTGGCCAAGGGCACCGACCGCCTCGCGATGCGCATCCGCGACCTCGCGCGAGACGCCGGCGTCCCGGTGCTCGAGGCGCCGCCGCTGGCGCGTGCGCTCTACACCCACGTCGAGATCGACGGCGAAGTGCCGGCCATGCTGTTCGCCGCGGTGGCGCAGGTTCTCGCCTGGGTCTACCAGCTGCGCGCCGTCCCGAACCTCAACGTGCGCGCGCCCGACGTCAGCGTTCCGCCCGAACTCGATCCGCTCACCGGCGGCCCCAAGCCCAAGCGTCGCCGCCCGCCGCGCGCCGCCGCGGCCTCCGCCTAAGTCATTCCTAGAGCCCGTCCATGAACGAACTCCAGAAGCTCATCGCCACCGTCACCGGCGGCAACGGCGCGCTCGGCAAGGCGCTGATGGCGCCCGTCTTCATCGTCATGGTGCTGTCCATGATGGTGCTGCCGCTGCCCTCGTTCGTGCTCGACCTGTTCTTCACGTTCAACATCGCGATGGCGCTGATGGTGATGATGGTGGCCGCCAACCTGGTGCGCCCGCTGGACTTCGCCGCGTTTCCCACCGTCCTGCTGATCACCACGCTGCTGCGCCTGTCGCTCAACGTCGCCTCCACCCGGGTCGTGCTGCTGGAAGGCCACACCGGCCCGGGCGCCGCGGGCCACGTGATCGAGTCGTTCGGCCACTTCCTGATCGGCGGCAACTTCGCGGTCGGCCTGATCGTGTTCGCGATCCTGGTCGTGATCAACTTCATCGTGGTCACCAAGGGCGCGGAGCGCATCGCCGAAGTCGGCGCGCGCTTCACCCTGGACGCGATGCCCGGCAAGCAGATGGCGATCGACGCCGACCTCAACGCCGGCCTGATCGACGAGGCGGCGGCCAAGAAGCGCCGCGCCGAAGTGGGCGACGAGGCCGAGTTCTTCGGCTCCATGGACGGTGCGTCGAAGTTCGTGCGCGGCGACGCCATGGCCGGCATCCTGATCCTGTTCATCAACATCATCGGCGGCTTCGTGGTGGGCGTGGTGCAGCACGGGCTGTCGGCCGGCGACGCCGCCGACTCCTACATCGTGCTGGCCGTCGGCGACGCGCTGGTGGCGCAGATCCCGGGCCTGCTGATCTCGGTGGCGGCGGCGATGGTCGTCTCCCGCGTCGGCAAGGAGGAGGATTCGGGCGCGCAGATCCGCAACCAGCTGTTCGGTTCGCCCAAGGCGCTCACCATCACGGCCGGCATCGTCGGCATGCTGGGCCTGATCCCGGGCATGCCGCACCTCGTGTTCCTGCTGATCGCCGGCGCCGCCGGCTGGTTCGCGCGTTTCCAGAACCGCAAGATCGCCAGCGACGCCGCGGCCCTCAAGGCCAGGGCCGACGTGCCGCCGCCGCCCAAGCCGGCCGACGCCGAAGCGGGCTGGGACGACGTCACGCCGGTGGACATCCTCGGCCTGGAAGTGGGCTATCGCCTGATCGCGCTGGTCGACAAGACGCGCTCCGGCGACCTGCTGGCGCGCATCAAGGGCGTGCGCAAGAAGTTCGCGCAGGACGTCGGCTTCCTGCCGCCGTCGGTGCACATCCGCGACAACCTCGAGCTCAAGCCCAGCATGTACCGCGTGACGCTGCGCGGCGCGGTCATCGGCGAGGGCGAGGCCTTCCCGGGCATGCACCTGGCGATCAACCCGGGCGGCACCACGCTGACGCTGCCGGGCACCAAGTGCGTCGACCCGGCCTTCGGACTGCCGGCGGTCTGGATCGAGGAGCGCCAGCGGGAAAGTGCCCAAATGGCCGGCTATACGGTCGTTGATTGCCCGACTGTCGTGGCCACCCATCTCTCACACTTGATGCAAGTGAACGCGGCACGCCTGTTGGGCCGCAACGAAGTCCAGATGCTGGTCGAGCACGTGACCAAGCTGGCCCCGAAGCTGATCGAAGACGTGATACCCAAGATGATCGCCATCGCACCGTTGCAGAAAGTCCTCCAGCTGTTGCTGGAAGAGGGCGTGCACATCCGCGATTTCCGCTCGATCGTCGAATCGCTGGCCGAACATGCCGGCACCGTCACCGACCCGGCCGAGCTGGCGCGCCGCATCCGCACCCACATCGCTCCGGCGATCGTGCAGCAGATCTACGGCCCGGTGCGCGAGCTCGACGTCATCGCGCTGGAACCGGACCTCGAACGCATGGTCACCCAGGCCCTGACGTCGCCGCACGGCGCCGTGCTCGACCCGGGCGTGGCCGACACGCTGACGCGCCAGGCCACCGACATGGCCCGCCGCCAGGAAGACAAGGGCCACCCGGCCTGCCTGCTGGTGCCGGACGCCCTGCGCGCCCCGCTGGCCCGACTGCTCAAGCGCGCCGCCCCTCGCCTGAAGGTGCTGGCGCACAGTGAAATTCCTGAAACCCACTCGATCCGGATCGGCTCGATCATCGGAGGTACCGCATGAACGTCAAACGCTTTGCTGCCCGCACGTCGCGCGAGGCACTCGCGCTGGTGCGCCAGGCCTTTGGCGTCGATGCCGTGGTGCTCTCGACGAAGCCGTGCGCCGAAGGAATCGAAGTGCTCGCGATGGCGCCGGATTCGGTCGCCGGCCTCGAGCGCCTCACCGCGACGCCCGAGGAGGCCGGGCCGCGCCGCGGCTCGCCCGCCCAACGCGCCGCCGCCCCGGCCTCCGCGCAGAACGCCGCGCTCGCCGGCGCGCAGCGCGAACTCGCCAACCGCATGGGCGTGCCGAAGAACGAAGTGGAAGCCGACGCCGACCAGCTCGCGATGAGCACGCTGTCGTTCCAGGACTACGTGCGCGACCGCATGCTCAAGCGCCGCCACGCCGAACTGCACAACCAGCCGATGGACGACGCGCCGGCCCCGCGCGTGGAAACCACCCGCAGCGCGCTGGCCCAGACCGGCGCCGCCCGCACCGCGATGGCGCGCGCCGCCGAACGCCAGCAGCAGCTGCAGTCGGTCGACGCCAACGACGACTACTTCGACGCCCCGGCCCCCGCGCCGCAACGCCGCGCCGCGCCGCAGCCGCAGCCGCAGCCGCGCGTCGAGCCGACGTTGCCGCCGCATCGCCTGGAGCGTCCCGCGCCGGTGTCGTTCACCAACGTGCCCGAGCTGCACGACGAATACGTGGAAGAGCCGCAGCAAGCGCAGGCCGCGTCGGTGACGCACCTGGCCGACGTGGTCACGCGCAACAACCACATGGACATGGTCAACGAGCTGCGCTCGATGAAGGGCCTGATCGAGGAGCGCTTCGGCGCCCTGGCCTTCATGGAGAAGCTGCAGCGCCAGCCGCGCCAGGCGCTGCTCGCGCAGAAGCTGCTGGACGTCGGCTTCTCGCCGGCGCTCATCCGCAAGATGCTCGACGCGCTGCCCGCGACGGTCACCGACGAGAACGCGTGGGCGGCCGGCGTGCTCGAACGCAACATGCTGACCAACGAAGCCGAGATGTCGATGGAAGACCAGGGCGGCGTGTACGCGCTGATCGGCTCGACCGGCGTCGGCAAGACGACCACCACCGCCAAGATCGCCGCCGGCTTCGCCGCGCGCCACGGCGCCGCCAACCTCGGCCTGATCACGCTGGACGCCTATCGCGTCGGCGCCCACGAACAGCTGCGCGCCTACGGCCGCATCCTGGGCGTGCCCGTGCACACCGCGCACGACCGCGCGTCGCTGGAAGACCTGCTCGAACTGCTTGCGGCCAAGAAGATGGTGCTGATCGACACGGCCGGCATGGCCCAGCGCGACGGCCGCACCCGCGAGCTGCTGGAGATGCTGGCGCATCGTTCGATCAAGAAGGTGCTGGTGGTCGATGCGTCGTCGCAGGGCGAGACGATCGACGACGTGATCATCAACTGGAAGGCATCGGCCTGCACCGGGGTGATCCTGTCCAAGATCGACGAGGCCGTGAAGCTGGCCCCGGCGCTGGACGCGCTGATCCGCCACAAGCTCAAGAACATCGGCGTGGCCAACGGCCAG
>CAIMXF010000365.1 GCA_903845345.1 uncultured beta proteobacterium | reverse complement strand
CGCTGCACCTGCTGGCGGTCGCGTTCCACGTGGTCGTCAAGCGCCATCGCCTGATCCGGCCGATGATCACCGGCCTGCAGGATGTCGAACCCGGCACGCCGTTGCCCAGGCCGACGCGCGGCCTCGGGCGCTTCGGGCTGCTCGCGGCCGTGTCGCTGGCCGCGGTGGCCGTGCTGGTGCTGGCGGGCGCCGGCGAGTCGTCCGTCGCATCGCGTCCGTTGCCATCGGCGACTGCCGCCGCCACCGCGGTGGTCGCGAGGACGGCGGCGTCGGCACCGTCCTGGTAGGTAGGTCAGCGCGCCGGCGCCAGCCCTTGCACGGCGGCCAGCGCGTGCTCGACGTTCTCGACCGGCGAGAGGCCGTCGAACGTCGCCGCGATGCGGCCGTCCGGCGTCACGACGAAGGTGCTGCGCTCGGCGAAGCCGTGGTCGATCTGCACGCCGCGGGTGTCCTTGCGGCCCGGTGCCGCGTCGCGCACGGACAGCGCGTACGCGCGCGCGATGTGGCCGTCCGGATCGGAGGCCACCGCGATCTTGCCGCCGCAGTACTCGGGGTCGGCCGAGAACGTGTTGAGGCGGCCGATGTCGTCGAGCGAGACGCCGACGATGGTGGCGCCGGCGGCGAGGAACTTCTCGTGCTGCACGGCGAACGTGTGCGCCTCGAGGTTGCAGCCGCCGGTGTAGGCCGACGGATAGAAATACACCACCACCGGGCCGTGCTTCAACGCGTCAGCCAGCGAGTAGGTGAAGGTCTTGCCGTTCAGCGAAGCCGGGGCCTCGAAGGTCGGCGCGCTGGCGCCGACGGCCAGTGCCGCGTGGGAGGCGCTCAGGTGGAAGGCGAGTGCGAGCAGTGCGAAAGTGCGTGGGCGGGTGCGGTTCATCCACGTCGTGATGCAAGGCCCGCGCCAGCGCGGCGCGCCGCTTTGCACGCGCTTCCTGCTGCGAATGAAGCGGTCGACTGCCGCGGGCTGCTGCGTTCGGGGCAATGCTGTTCGCGAACGCACAAGCGCGTCGACGAGGTGTCGTTTCCTTCATATCGTCAGTCGAAGAGATTGCTTGTTGCAACGCAGCGCTGCACTTAACTTTGCAGTCCCGCAACCCAGACTCACAACCCCAAGTGGCAAAGATTCTGACCCTGCCGGACTCGCACACCGCCCCGTTGACGATCCGTGCCAAGGCGCTGGTGTTCCATGACCCGCAGTCGCGCCTGCTGCTCGATCATGTGGAGCGACTCGCGCGCAGCGACGCCACCGTGCTGGTGACCGGCGAGACCGGCACCGGCAAGGAGCTCATCGCGCGGCACATCCACAACACCAGCGGGCGTGACGGCCCGTTCGTGGCCGTCAACTGCGGCGCCTTCAGCGAGACGCTGATCGACGCCGAGCTGTTCGGGCACGAGGCCGGCGCGTTCACCGGCGCGAGCCACGCGCGCGCCGGCTGGTTCGAGGCGGCCAACGGCGGCACGCTGTTCCTCGACGAGATCGGGGACCTGCCGATGTCGCTGCAGGTCAAGCTGCTGCGCGTGCTGCAGGAGCGCCAGGTGGTGCGCCTGGGCTCGCGCCGGCCGATCCCGCTCGACGTGCGCCTGGTCGCCGCGACCAACATCGACCTCGCGCGCGCCGTCGCCGCGAATCACTTCCGCGCCGATCTCTATTACCGCCTCAGCGTCGCGGGCGTGCGCCTGCCCGCGCTGCACGAGCGCCAGGCCGACATCCTGCCGCTGGCCGAGCACTTCGTCGGCGTGTACTGCAACCGCCTGGGCATCCGGCCGGTGCCGTTGAGCGCCGATGCCGGCGACGCGCTCCGGCGCTACAGCTGGCCCGGCAACATCCGCGAGCTCGAGAACGTCATCCACTACGCGTTGATCGTGTGCGCGGGCGACGAGATCCATCCGGCCGACCTGAAGCTGGTGCCGCTGCTGCCGCCGGCCGATCGGCGT
>CAIMXF010000364.1 GCA_903845345.1 uncultured beta proteobacterium | reverse complement strand
GTTTGCACCGGCGGCGACCGGCTCGAACGCGCCCAGCGTGGCGCCGCCGACGATCAGGAGCACGCCCCAGCAGATCATCGCGACGATCGCCGGCAGCACCGGCTGCACCGTGTAGATCGCCACCGCGATCAGCAGCAGGCCAAACACGTGCTTGACCTGCTCCATCCACGCGCCGGCGCGCGGCAGCAGCGCACCTGCCGATGCGCCCACCAGCAGCAGCGGCACGCTCATGCCCATTGCCAGCATGAACAGCGCGAGTCCGCCGAGCACGGCGTCGCCGGTCTGGCTGATGTGGAGCAGCGCGGCCGCGAGCGGCGCGGCAACGCAGGGACTGACCACCAGCGCCGAGAGGCCGCCCATCGCGAACACGCCGAAGTACTGGCCGCCGCGCATGCGGTCGCCCTTGCTGGACAGGCCATCGCGCAGCGCCGACGGCAACTGGAGTTCGTAGAGCCCGAACATCGACAGCGACAGCAACACGAGCAGCGCGGCGAAGGACGCCAGCACCCACGGCTTCTGCAGCCACGCGGCCAGGCCTTCGCCCAGCAGGCCGGCGGCCACGCCCAGCGCGGTGTACAGCAGCGCCATGCCCAGCGCGTAGGCCAGCGCCAGCGTGAAGCCGCGCCAGCGGGTGACGCGCTCGCCCTGGCCGACGATGATGGACGACAGGATCGGCACCATCGGCAGCACGCAGGGCGTCAGCGACAGCAGCAGGCCGGCCACGAAGAACAGCGGCACGATCAGCGCGAGTCGACCGCCGCGCAGCGCGGAGGCGAGACGGCTGTCGTCGTCCTGCGCGGGTGCGGACGCGGCGGCAGGCGCGGACGCGGGCCCGATCGGCGGCAACGCCGTCGCCGGACCGCCCTGCGATGCGCGCTCGACCTGCTGCTCCGCCGCAACGCCCGGCGCCATCGTCACGCTGCGCAGCGGATCCGGCAGCGCGCCACTGGCCACGCTCATGCCACCCTGCGCCGGCGCGGCCACCGGCGGCGCCACGCCCGCGGGCGCGGCATCGTCGGCGTCGGCCACGATCTTCGCGGAGTCGACGTCGGCACCGAAGGCCTTCAGCGTGACGGCCACCGTGCGCGGCTGCGGCGGATAGCACAGGCCCTTGTCCGCGCAGCCCTGGTGCGTCGCGTTCAGCGTGAACGCCTTGCCGGCCGACACGATCGGCAGCACCACGACGACGCCGTCGTGGTACGTCTCGACGTTCTGCTCGAGCGCGGTGTCGTAGTGCTTCTTGCCCGGCGGGATCTGCGGCTCGCCCAGCTTGGCGTCGGGCGAGCTGAACTTGAAGCGCTCGCGATAGAGGTAGTAGTCGGGCGCGACCTTGTAGCTGAGCTCGAGACGCCTGGCGTCGAGCACGCGCACCGAGAGCTGGAAGGCCTGGGCGGGGTCGAGGAAGTCGTCGGCCGCGCGCGCCGGCAGGAAGGGCAGGAGCGTCAGCAACAGGACGAACGACGCCAGCACGGCGCGGATCGAGGACAGTTTGATCATGTGCGTGAGAACAGCGCGCGGCCGTTCCCGTTCCAGGAAAGATCGCTATTGTCGCGGCTAGTCGGCCAACCTGCCGAGCGCGGGATGTTCGGTCTTGCCATGAAAAAGGCCGGCAAGCGCCGGCCTTTGTTCGGGTGTCGGCGGCGCCATGAAGGCGCCGAGGGTCAGCCCTCCGACGTGTCGGTGACGGCTTCCTCGTCGTGCGAGCGCTCGACGAGTTCGACAAAGGCCATCGGCGCGTTGTCGCCGTTGCGGAAGCCCATCTTCAGGATGCGCGTGTAGCCGCCCGGACGCGCCTTGAACAGCGGGCCCAGGACGTCGAACAGCTTCGTGACGATTTCGCGATCGCGCGTGCGGTCGAAGGCGAGGCGGCGGTTGGCCAGCGTCGGTTCCTTGGACAGCGTGATCAGCGGCTCGACGATGCGGCGCAGTTCCTTGGCCTTCGGGAGCGTGGTCTTGATGGCTTCGTGGCGCAGCAGCGAGACCGCCATGTTGCGGAACATGGCTTGGCGGTGCGACGAGGTGCGGTTGAGCTTGCGGAGGCCGTGACGATGGCGCATGGTGATTTCCTTGGATCTATTTATTGAACCCCGGCCGGATCAGGTACCGGGGGTTTGCACTCGGCGCCCGTCTTGTTTCGACGGGCCCGGCAGCGGGGAACCTACATAAAAAGCGTCAGAACGAGCGAATCAACGCTTGTCCAGACCTTGCGGGGGCCAGTTCTCGAGACGCGCGCCCAGCGTGAGGCCGCGCGAAGCCAGGACTTCCTTGATTTCGTTGAGCGACTTGCGACCCAGGTTCGGGGTCTTCAGCAGCTCGGTCTCGGTACGCTGGATCAGGTCGCCGATGTAGTAGATGTTCTCGGCCTTCAGGCAGTTCGCCGAACGCACCGTGAGCTCGAGCTCGTCGACCGGACGCAGCAGGATCGGATCGAACTGCGCGGTACGCGGGGCCGGCTGGTCGAACGCGGCGATGTCGCTGCCTTCGAGCTGCGCGAACACGGCGAGCTGTTCCACCAGGATCTTGGCCGACGAACGGAT
>CAIMXF010000363.1 GCA_903845345.1 uncultured beta proteobacterium | reverse complement strand
CGCTCGTGCATCACGCCGGTGAGCCTGGTGGACGGCGCCGCGATCACGACCATCGAGGGCCTGTCGGCCGACAACTCCCATCCGTTGCAGAAGGCCTGGGTGACCTGCCAGGTGCCGCAGTGCGGCTACTGCCAGTCCGGCCAGATCATGCAGGCCGCGGCGATGCTCAAGGACATCCCGCAGCCCAGCGACGCCGACATCGACGGCGTGATGAGCGGCAACCTGTGCCGATGCATGGCCTACGTGCGCATCCGCAGCGCGATCAAGATCGCCGCCGTGCAGATGCATGGGATCGTCCCGCCCGCCGCCGCGGCGTCCGCGCCCGCGGCGCCGGCCTCGACGCAGGAGGTCGCCAAGCATGCTTGACCGTCTCGCTCGCACGACCGCCGCCGCCGGCCTGTCCCGCCGCGGCTTCCTGATCGCGTCCGCGTCCAGCGGCCTCGTGTTCGCGTTCACGCGCGACGCGTTCGGCGTCGACAGCCCGCCGGCCGCCGTCGCGTCGGGCGACTTCGAGCCGACGATGTGGTATCGAATCGACGCGGCCGGCATCGTCACGGTCAGCGTGATGCGCGCCGAGATGGGCCAGCACGTGGGCACGGCGCTGGCACGCATCGTCTCCGACGAACTCGAGGCCGACTGGGCCGACGTGCGCATCCACCACGTCGACAGCGATCCGAAGTGGGGCCTGATGGTCACCGGCGGCAGCTGGTCGGTCTGGCAGAGCTTCCAGATGCTGAGCCAGGCCGGCGCGGCCGGGCGCCTGGCGCTGATCGCCGCGGGCGCGAAGATGCTGGGCGCCGACCCCGCCGCGTGCAGCGCCGCGGGCGGCGCCATCCACGCGGGCGGCAGGTCGGTGAGCTACGCCGACATCGTCAGGCAGGGCGGTCTCAGCGCGAGCTACACCGCCGACCAGCTCAAGGCGATGCCGGTGAAGAAGCCGGTGGATCGGCGCCAGATCGGCATCGACACGCAAGCCATCGACATCCCCGACAAGACCGACGGCAAGGCCATCTACGGCCTCGACTCGAAGGTGCCTGGCATGGTCTACGCCGCCCCGAAGATCCCGCCGACGCGCAACGGATCGACGGTGGTCTCGGTGGACGACTCGAGGGCCAAGGCCTCGCCCGGCTATGCGGGCCACCTGGTGCTGGACGACCCGAGCAAGACGGTGCCGGGCTGGGTGCTCGTCTTCGCCGACAGCACGTACAACGCGTTCAGGGCGGCGTCGCTGGTGGACGTCACGTGGAAGTCGGACGACACCGCCGGCGTGTCGGAGGACGACGTGATCGCCTTCGGCGCCAGGCAGATCGAGTCCGGCGAGGAAGGCGCGCTGGTCGTCGACGACGGCGGCGTGGACGCGGCGTTCAAGAGCGCGGCGAGCACGCTGGAGGCGACCTACAAGACGGCCAGCGTGCTGCACTTCCAGCTCGAGCCGCTCAACGCGCTGGCGTTCGTCCAGGACGGCGTCTGGCAGATCCACACCGGCAACCAGTGGCAGTCGCTGGCGCTGCCGGTGCTCGCCAAGGCGCTCGGCGTCGACGAGAAGAAGATCGGCATGGTCACCTACCTGCTGGGCGGCGGCTTCGGCCGGCGCCTGAATGGCGACTATGCGGTGCCGGCGGCGCTCGCCTCGAAGGCGCTGGGCAAGCCGGTGAAGCTCGTGTTCACGCGGCCCGACGACGCGCAGTTCGACTCGTTCCGCTCGCCGTCGATCCAGAAGCTGCGCATCGCGTTCGACGCCAGCGACAAGGTGGTGGCGATGGATCACGCGGCGTCGGCGGGCTGGCCGACGCAGGTCATGATTCCGGCGTTCCTCTCGAAGGGCAAGAACGGCGCGCCGTACGACCCGTTCGCGATCTCCGGTGCGGATCACTGGTACACCGTCGGCGCGCAGCGCGTGCGGGCGTTGTCCAACTCGCTCGCCAACCGCGCGTTCCGCCCCGGCTGGCTGCGCTCGGTCGGACCGGGCTGGACGAACTGGGCCGTCGAGTCCTTCATGGACGAGGCGGCGCACGCGCGCAGGATCGACCCGGTCGCGTTCCGCCTCAGGCTGCTCGATGCCGCGGGCCGCAATGCCGGCAATTCGCCGTCCACCGTCGGCGGCGCCACGCGACAGGCAGCTGTCGTCAGGCGCGCCGCGGAGAAGGCCGGCTGGGGCGCCACCCTGCCGTCCGACACCGGCCTCGGCCTGGCCACGACGTTCGGGCAGGAGCGTGACATGCCGACATGGGTCGCCTGCGTGGCGCAGGTGCACGTCGACCGCAAGACGGGCTACGTGAAGCTGCAGAAGCTGACGCTGGTCGTCGACGCCGGCACGGTCGTGCATCCCGACGGCGCGTTGGCCCAGGTCCAGGGCGGGGCGCTGTGGGGCGCCAGCATGGCGCTGCACGAAGGCACGCGCTTCGTGAAGGGTGTCGTCGCCGACACCAATCTCGACAGCTACACGCCGCTGCGCATGGGCCAGGTGCCCGAGATGGACATCGAGTTCTTGGCCAGCACCGAGATGCCCGTCGGGCTGGGGGAGCCGGCGACCACCGTCGTCGGGCCGGCCATCGGCAACGCCATCTTCAATGCCGTCGGGTTGCGACTGCGCGAACTGCCGATCCGGCCTGCCGATGTCCTGGCAGGGCTGAAGAGCTGAAGGCTGCGCCGGGCCGCGGGCAACGCAGGATCCCGGACACCGAGGGAGGGACGCCGGCCAAGCTGGCCGGCGATCCGCGGTGACTGTCCGCTAGACGCCGAAGCTGACCCACACCTCGAAAGTCTGTTCGGCATGGCTCAGGGCCTCCGGGGCCGGCGGATAGCTGGCGCCCTCGACGGCCTTCAGCGCAGCCCGGTCGACGATGTTCATGCCGCTGCTGACCACGATGCGCGCGCCGCTCGGGTGGGTGTCGGTGAGGTTGAAGGCCACGCGCGCGCGCCCCTTGAAATCCTGCGCCTTCGCGGCCATCGGGTATTCGAACGCGCCCTGCACGGCGGCACGAACCTTGGCGATGTACTCCGCCGAAGGCGCCGCCGACGCCGCGGGCGGGGGCGGCGGTGCGACCGGAGCGGCAACGGGTTCGGCCGTGTGCACGACCGCCTGCGTGGGCGGGCTCGCGACGGGCGGCGGCGCGGGCGTGGGCGCCGGCTCGGGCACCACGGGCAGTCTCACCTCGGGCAGCGACAGCGACTTCGCGCGCGGAGGCGGCACGTCCGGCCTTGGAACGGGCGGTTGCGCCACAGGCGGTGCGGGCGGCGTCATGAGATTGACGGAGAGCACGACGGGCTCATCGCGCTGCACGTGCCGCGCGGCCCCGACGAGCAATGCGACGACGATCGCCGCCTCGATGGCCGCGGTCATCCCCAGCGCCTGCCAGCGGGGACGGCCAGGCATGCCTTGCGGCGGATAGCTTGCAAATGCTGTCATGGTGCATCCAGGGCGACGGATTCGACGGGCGGGAAGGCCGGCCCGGCAAATTCTCCTGCTTTCATGTGACAGTTCGATGGAAAGGGACGGCCGCGGGAAGCGGCCGTTCGATCGTCCCGGTCAGAAGTCGGCCTTGACGCTCACCATGAAGCTGCGCGGCGCTTCCCACTGGCTCTGGGACGTGGCCAGCGGGGCGTCCGCCTCGATCAGCGTGCGCTTGTTGGTCAGGTTGAACACGCTCAGCTGCAGCTTCAGGCGCTTGAGATAGGGCGTGGGCAGCGCGGTGAAGGTGTAGCTGGCGTTCAGGTCGATGTTGTCGACCGCGGGCATGTGGGTCGTCGAGCCGCACAGGCCCGTGGTGCCCAGCTTGACGTTGCACTGGGTGCCGATGTGCTTGTAGAGCAGCGACTCGTCCCAGTGGCCCTGGTTGAACAGCTCGCCCAGCGAGTAGGTGTACTTCGGCGCGTTGGGGACGGCGCCGATGTAGCCCGCGGTCGCGGCCTGGGCCTTGTTCGCGTTGCTGGAAAGGTAGTTCGCGTCGTTGAGGCCGACGTTGGCATACGCGGCGAAGCCGTGGCCGAGGACGTAGGTCGCCTCGGCTTCGGCGCCTTTGTAGACCGCGCCGCCCACGTTCTGGTAGTCGGGCAGCTGCGTGGTGCCGGTGTTCTCCTCGAGGTTGTTCACCGTGATGAGATACAGGTCGGCATCGACCGTGAGGTTGTCCGACTTGTGCACCGTCCCCAGCTGGAGGTTGGTGGTGGTTTCCGGCACGGACTTCTGGCTGTCCTGCGTGCCCGCGCCCAGGAAGATCAGCTGCATGCCCTTGGCGAACTGCGCGTAGACGGAATCCTGCGCGCCCAGCTTCTGGTTCACCGTCAGGAACGGCAGCGACGCGTGGTACGTCCAGTCGTAGTGCTGGGCGTCCAGCGCCTTCTGGTTCATGGCCGAATCCAGGTGGAAGTCGTAGAGCATGTACTTGTAGCCCGGCGTCACCGTCAGGCCGGGCGCGGCCGCCCACTCGAACTCCACGAAGGGCTGGTACTGATGCCAGCCGGATCGCTGGTGGGCGAAGTTGCTCTTGGTCACCACGCCGTTGGCCGTATCGCCGGTGGCCGTGTCGGTGACGCCAGGCAGGATGTCGCCGGTGGTCAGATCCTTCTCGAAGTTGTGGCGCGAGGTGTCCGCGCGCTCGAACCAGAGGCCGGTGCGCAACAGGCCGAGATCGCCGAACTGCCGCGTCGCCTTGAAGATGTCGCCCCAGACGCGGTAAGCGTTGAGCTTGTCGTAGCCCGGCACGTCGCCGTTGGGCAGCGTGTACTTCTTCTTGTTCATGTCGGAATACTGCAGCGACGCGTCCGCGGTGCCGTTCCACTGTGTCGGATCCTGGCCGGCCGTGGTCTGGTTGGTGTACGCGTACGAGTAGAGGTCGTTGTCGGTCTCCCAGCCGTGGCCCCAGCTGCTCTGCACGCGGACGTAGTCCATGTCCGTGCGCTTGCCCTCGCGATTGAAGCCCCAGTAGCCCTGGCTGCCCGGATCGTCGTTCAGCGAGTAGTTCTTGCCGAGCGACTTCACCTGCGCCACCGTCGTGCCGTCGACGTTGTCCGGCGTATCCGTGCGGATGTAGTTGATGGTGGAGAACAGCGTCATCACGGAGTTGTCGCCAAGCGGGCGCTGGTACTTCACCGTCAGGTTCTTGCTGGCGATCGCGTTGCGCGTCAGGTAGCCGTCGCTGTCCATGCGCTGCAGGTTGACCTGCAAGGTGGCATCGCTGCCTTCCATCCGGCCGCTCTCGAAGGCGACGCCTTCCAGGTTCGTGCCCCAGGAGCCGAGCGAGGTGTAGGCGCTGATCAGGCGCGTCGCCGACGGCGTCTTCGAGAACATGTTGACGCTGCCGCCGTAGGTCGAGTAACCCAGGTTGCTCGCGTTGCCCGGACCGCGTTCGACCACCATGCCGCCGATCACCGAGGCCGGGAAATACGCGGTCGAATGGTGGGTGGGGCCGTTGGCGTCGCCGAACGGGATGCCGTCGAAGGTGACGTTGTATTCGCCGTCCTGGAAACCGCGCAGCGTCATCTTCTGGTCGGACAGGCCCGGGCCGTTGGTGGCGGGCGTGGAAGCGACGCTGGGGGCGATCGCCAGGATGGTGTTGAAGTTGCCGGTGGGCGGCGTCGAGTTCTCGATGAACGCGCGCGAGATGATGGACTGAGGCTGGGTGGCGGACAGGTTGGCCTGCGTCGGCGCCACCGCCGCGGCGGTGCCGCTGTCGGCATTGACGGACGTCTGCGTCGCGGCGCCGCCGCTGCCGCCGACGGTGCCCAGGTCGACCGGGTCGGCGTGCGCGAGTTGCGGCCCGGCGGCCGCGATCGTCGCGAGGGAGAGAAGCACCTTGTTCAGGGCGAACGGGCAATGGCGGATCATGATGAGAAGTCCTTTTGCGCGGGCGTGCCGCGTGGGTCCAACGATGAAAGGGAAAGAGACCGGTGCAGTCAGCGCGGCAGCGGCGCGAACGCGATGCCGCGGATGACGGTGTCCGGTGCAGACGCCGCCAGCACCTGGAACGCTTCGTCGGCAGGCGGGCGCTTGGCAGACAGGCTGTCGGTGATGCCGACCACGAAGGTCTGGCCGGTTTCGTCGAGCGACGAGGTGGTGGCGAACAGTTCGACGCGGCCGTCCACGACGCGACCGGTGAGTCCGATCAGGCCGGAGGTACCGGCATGCGCCGTGTTCGGCTGCAGGTCCAGGCCCCTGGACAGCGTGTAGTCCAGCTGCCAGGTACCGCCGGCCAGCGACCACTTCTGCAGGCCACCGTCGCCCAGGCCACGCCGCTTGGGCTGGCCGCTGTCGGCGACGTACAAGGTCGTGGCATCGGCGAAGAAGAAGTTCTCGGGGCTGAGGTTGGCCTGGCCCGTCGTGTTGATGCCGTTGCCGCGGCCTTGCGGCAGCGCGACCTCGTTGTCGATGCCCGGCAGGATCGTGGGCGTGACCGCGGACGTGGGCAGCCCGTCGCCGTACGCGGCGATGTTGGCCGTCCCCCGAGCCTCGGGCGTGCCGCCTTGCCTGGTGTCGGTGGACACGACCAGCTTGCCGGCGGCGATCGTGGCGACGCGCACGTCCGTGCCGTGGAAAAGCACCGCGCCCGACGACGCGCCGGCGCGCACGTATTGCACGCCCTGCGTGGCGTCGCGCTTGCGGCCCTGGCCGGCGACGTAGAACGCCGAGCCGTCGACCGTCGCGACGCTGCGCGGGTTGTTGGTGTTGGCGAAGTCGAACAGCGCGGTGCGCGTGTCCACCTCGCCTCGGGCGGTGACGGTGGCGACGACGCGCGGCACGGCGATCACCGATCCGTTGCGCAGGCTGCCCGTCTGCGCCAGCGCCTGCGTGCCGTAGGCATTCTTCTGGTCGATGGTGGCGTCGTTGAACACCGCGGCCGGTATGCCGTAGCCCATGATCAGGAGCAGATGGCCGTCGGCCGACCGCTGCAGCGTGCCCTCCGACGAGGAGCCGTATTCGCCCGAGATCGGGAAGTTCGCCTCGCCCGCGGCGTTCTTGAAGCCGCTCTGCGGCAGCACGATCTGGCCCACGAACGCGCCGGCGGTCGTGATCTCGCGCAGCACGATGGGCGCGGCCCGGTTGTGCTCGTAGTGGCCGGTGTTCGCACCGTTGCCGTAGACGCTCAGCACCAGGTCGCCGGCGTGGAACACGTCAGCGGCCTGGGCTGGCGCCAGGGTTGCGAAAGGTGCGGCGAACAGGGCCGCGCGCAGGATGTGGCAAAGAGGCGACTGCATGGGAAGGTCGATCAAGGACAGGCGATGTCGGGCAAGGCCGGCGTGCGTTCGGCCTTCACGACGTGCAGCAGCGTCGGATCCATTCAGGGCTGGCAAGGATCGTCGGCGCGACCTGCGTGGTGTCGTGAGCAACGCGGCCAGGCCCGGGAACGAGTCGGACAAGCCCGGGGTCGCCGCATTCGTGTCCTGCACGCCGGTGGCGGCAAGCGAGGCGATGTGCGGGCAGGTCGAGGCCGCCATGCAGTGCGCCACATCCTCTTCATGCAGGCCGTCCACGCCGAGGAAAAGGACGCGCTCGACGGCGCCGCCATCACGCGCCGCAGCCGCGGGAATCGGCTGGCCACCCCAGCCTGCCGCGCATGCGGTGGGCGCAGCGACCGCCGCGAAGGCAGTGGCGGGCAAAGGGAGGCGGCCAGGATCCATGCGTCATCTCATCCGTTTCGAGCGAAGGCCGAACGGTAGGAATCCCGCATGACGTTGCCGTGACTGCGCCAGCCAGCTTGCGCGAATCTGTACGCACCGTTGCGAAGATGAATCGCTTCGTCACGAATCGACGGCGCGCTAATCCTCGGCTAAGAGTTCATGGGGAACGCTCCAGGTGCGAGACCTCGATCTCCCGGCGGATCGAGCCCGACGGGGCGATCAGGCGTGCTTCTGGCGGTAGACGAATCGCAGTCCGGGCTGGCCGTCGACGCGCTCGCTCAACTCGACGCTGCCGCCCAGCGCATCCGCTGCGCTCTTCACGATCGCCAGGCCCAGGCCGTTGCCGCTCTGCTGCGTGCCCAGGATGCGAAAGAACGGCTCGAAGACGCGCTCTCGCAGGGCCAACGGAATGCCGGGGCCGGTGTCCTCGACGGCGAACTGCACGAACTCGCCATCCGTCAGCAGGCTGACATCCACACAGCCGCCGGGCGGCGTGTAGCGTACCGCGTTGTCGATCGCGTTGCGGATCAGCGCGAACGCATGCATCGGGTCGCCGCGAACCTTCGCGGGATCCAGGCGGATGCATCCGAGGTCGATCCGATGGGACTCGGCGAGCGCGAGCGTCTCCTCGATCGCATTGCGCGTGAGGACATCGAGCGCGATCGACTGCTCGGCCAGAGGCGCACGCCCCTGCACTCTGGCGAGCCTCAGGAGTTGGTCGACCAGTTCCGAATTACGCGCCAGTCCGCGCTGCAGCGATTCGAGGCGCGCGCGTGCGTCGGGCGTCAGGTCGGCGTGCGCCAGGTTGTCGGCCTGGATGCGTGCCGCGGCCACGGGCGTGCGCAACTCGTGCGCCGCGTCGGCGACCAGGCGACGCTGCTGCTCCAGCAGGCCGCCCACGCGCGTCAGCAGGCGATTGACGGCCTGCACGAGCGGCAGCACTTCGACGGGAATGCCGGCGGTGTTCAATGGCTTCAGGTCGCGCACGTCCCCATCGTCGACTTCGCCCGACAGCGCCACCAGACGAGCGAACCCCTGGCGCAGCAGCAAGTTGACGATCAACAGCAGCAACGGCACCAGCACGAGCATCGGCACCAGCGCCGCCACTGCGCTGTCGCGCGCGACCTCGTCGCGCAGCCGCTGGCGCTGGGCCACGCCGAATGCGTGGCCGTCCCGATCGCGGCTCACGAAGACGCGCCACCGCACGTTGAAGGCGTCGATGTCCTGCAGTCCCGGCGACAGGTTCGCGGGCAACATCACGTCGATGCGTGGGTTCGGATCGATGCCGGCGCTGCCCAGCGGGCGGATCACCAGGTGCGTCTCGGCATCCTCGCCGTCGCGCGGCCGAAAGCGTTCCCGGGGCGCCGCGACGGGCTGGGTGCCGAGCGACGCGCCGATCTGCTGCAGTTGCGTGTCCTGCAGGGCATTGGCGTCCCGGAAGTTCATCCAGAAGGCGATGCCCGCCGTCAACGCACTCATGGCGACGATGGCGACGGACAGCCACAGCAACAACCGCTTCCTCAGCGAGCGGATCATCACGCCTGCCCGCCCACGCCGGCGCGTTCGACCCGCCAACCCAGGCCGCGCACATTGTGGATCCGATCGGATCCGAGCTTGCGGCGCAGGCCATGGATGATGACGTCCACCGCGTTGCTCTCCACTTCCTCGCCCCAGCCGTAGATCGATTGCTCGAGTTGCGCGCGCGACAACACGGCGCCGGGCCGCAGCATCAGCGCCTGCAGCAAGGCGAACTCGCGCTGCGAAAGGCTGTGGGTGACGCCGTTCGATACGGCCTGCTTGGCGGCCAGTTCGAGCGAGAGGACGCCGTTGGTGAGCGTCGACGTCGTCGCGCCGGCGGTGCGCCGCGCCAACGCGCGCAAGCGGGCAAGCAGTTCACCGACGGCGAAGGGCTTGCCGAGATAGTCGTCGGCACCGACGTCGAGGCCTTCGATGCGCTCGTCGACCGAGTCGCGCGCCGTGATCACCAGCACCGGCGTCGCATCGCCGCGAGAACGCATGCGGCGCAGCACCTGGATGCCGTCACGCCGAGGCAGGCCGAGGTCGAGCAGCACCAGTTCGTAGTCGTGGTTGTCGAGCGCGGCGGACGCGGCTTCGCCATCGTCGACCCAGTCGACGGCATAGGCGGCGTCGTGCAGCGCCTGCAGCACGGCGCTGCCCAGCATCTGGTCATCCTCGACAAGCAGCACGCGCATGTCCTGCGCTCAGCCTGCGCCGCCCGCCGCGGTGCTCGGCTCGCTCATCACGAGCGAGCGGGATGGCGCATGCGGCACGTGCCGGGGCAGCGCCGGAAAAGCTTCGAGGCAGAGGGAGGTCATCCGCACACTCTACCGGCAGTTGCCGAGCTCCGGATCGGCAATTCGAGCCCGACGCATGCCGCATGCCGCATGCGCGCCGGGTCTTGGCCCGGACTCGAGCGGGGCTAACGCTCAGCTAACGAATCGATCGGAGACTGCGAGGTCACGTCCACTCCCTGGTTGCCTCACTCGACCGGTGAAGCGCATCGTGGACTGCGTGGGTCGATTCGTTTGCGCGGATCATGTGCGCCTTCCCTGAAAGTTGCGGGTTTGCCTTCGAGGTCGTCCTGGGCCGTCCAGCAACCTGGACGGCCCAGGACCGCGGCAGCCCGGGACGCGCATGGGCCCGCTGAAGAAATGACAATCCTGCATACCCCATGACCGACGCCGTCCCGAAGGCCCTGTCCACCGCCCCTGCGAAGGTCGCTGCCGTCACGCTGGGCTTCTGGATCGCGAAGGTGGCGGCGACCACGCTCGGCGAGACCGGCGGCGACTGGGTCACCATGTCGCTGAACCTCGGCTATCTCGTGGGCACCGGCATCTTCGCGGCGATCTTCGTCGCGCTGGTCTGGCTGCAGGTGCGGGCGTCGCGCTTCCACCCGGCGCTGTACTGGGCCACGATCGTCGCGACGACCACGCTCGGCACGACGTTGGCCGACTTCTTCGACCGCTCGGTGGGCGTCGAGTATCCGGGCGGCACGGCGATCATCGCGGCATTGCTGGCGGCGAGCCTGTTCGCCTGGCACCGCGTCGAAGGCACCGTCTCGATCCGCAGCATCGCCACGCCGCGCGCCGAATGTTTCTACTGGGTCACGATCCTCCTGTCGCAGACGCTGGGCACCGCGCTCGGCGACTGGACGGCCGACGACGACCGCGGCGGCCTCGCACTCGGTTACGAGCACTCCGCGCTGATCTTCGGCGGCGCATTGATCGTGATCGCGGCGCTCTGGTGCTGGACGCGCCTGTCGCGCACGGCGCTGTTCTGGGCCGCCTTCGTGCTGACGCGGCCGCTCGGCGCGACGCTCGGCGACTTCCTCGACAAGCCGCACGCGCAAGGCGGCCTCGAGCTCAGCCGGCTCTACGCGTCGCTGGCGCTGGTTGCCTGCCTCGTGCTGTGCGTCGTGCTGTTTCCGCAGCGCGCGGCACGCGCGGACGATGCGGCCTGACCCGTCGATGCGTTTCCTCGTGTCGCTCGCGTCGGGCGTCGCGTGCAGCGCCGCCGTCGCCGGACCGCCCTTCCTCACCGACGACCCCGAGCCCGTCGACCTGGAGCACGCCGAGATCAACCTGATCGGTCAGCAGGCCCGCGCCGCCAGCGGCCGCGACGGCAGCGTCTCGAGCGAGGTCAATCTGGGCTGCGCGGCCGAAACGCAGTGCCACGTCGCCGTGGCGATCGCGTTCGACCACCCGGTGGGCGGTACGTCGCAAGTGGGGCTCGGCGACATCGAGTTCGGCGTGAAGTACCGGTTCCTCGACCGCCCCGACGACGGCTGGTCGGCCGCCGTCTATCCGACGCTGGACCTGCCGACGGGCGACGCCGCCCGAGGTCTTGGCGACGGACGCGCGCGGCTGCTGCTGCCGCTGTGGGTGCAGCGATCGGTCGGTGCGTGGACCTGGGACGCCGGCGCGGCGCGTCTCGTCGATCGAGCGCCCGCCGCCCGTGACAGCTGGTTCGCCGGCCTGCTCGCGCAGCGCTCGTTCGGCGACGCGCTGAGCCTCGGCGTCGAGGTGTTCCGCCGCACGTCGGCCGCGATCGGCCAGCCGTCGGCCACGGGATTCAACGCGGGCGCGACCGTCAAGGTCGCGTCGAATCAGAACCTGCTGGTCTCGGCCGGCCGCGGGTTGACACACGTCGAGACCAACCGGTGCTCGATGTTCCTGGCTTATCAACTGGAGCTGTGATGCCTCTCTCGAAACTGTCCCATGGCCGACGCGACGCCGTCGCGGCCGCAGTCGCACTGTGGGTCGCGATGCACGCCGTGTCGGCCGTCGCTGCACCCCAGGTCGTCTCCACGATTGCGTTGCCCGACCCGGTGCGCTGGGACTACGTCAGCGTCGACGCCGCCGCGCATCGGCTCTACGTCGCACATCGGGAACGCGTCGACGTCATCGACACGCGCGACCAAAAGCCCGTGCTGCAGCTGGCGCCGACACCGGGCGTGCACGGCGCGGCCGCAGCCTCCGACCTGAACCGCGTCTTCACGAGCGACGGCGCGGACGGCACGGTGGGCGTGTTCGACGCGACGACCGGCAAGCTGCTGCAGACCGTGAAGGCCGGCAGGAACCCGGATTCGATCGTCTACGAGCCCGTGACGCACCGCGTCTTCGCGTTCAACGGCGAATCGTCCGACGTCACCGCCATCGACGCGCGGTCGCTGAAGGTGCTCGCCACGATCCCTGCGCCGGGCGCGCCCGAGTTCGCCGTCGTCGATGGCAAGGGCGGCGTCTTCTTCAACATCGAGGACAAGGGCGAACTCGCCGTCCTCGACGCGCGGACGCTGAAGATCGAACGCCATTTCGGCCTCGCGCCCTGCGAGGAACCGAGCGGGCTGGCCATCGATCCGAAGGGCCGGCTGTACTCGGTGTGCCGCAATGGCGTGATGGTCGTGAGCGATCCCGTGCAAGGCCGCGTGATCGGCCAGGCCCCGATCGGCCACGGCCCCGACGGCGTGGCCTGGCTGGACGGCAAGGCCTACAGCGCCAACGGCCGAGACGGCACGATCAGCGTGGTGGCGGAGACCAGCGACGGCCGGTTCGAGACGATCGCGACGCTGCCGACGGCGCTGGGCGCGCGCACGATCGCCGCCGAGCCGAACGAGCACGCGTTGTACTCGCCGACCGCGGACTTCAAGCCGCAGCCGGCCTCCGGTGTGGCCAAGCCGAGTCGGCCCGAAGCCATCGCCGGCACGTTCCGCGTCCTGGTGCTGAAGGATGCGCAGGCGAATTGACCTGGAGGCCGGTCGACAGCGCCGCCGGTTCGGCCATCGGCCACCTTCAGGGCGCCACTGGCGGCGCGGGTCCGGGAACCTTCACTGGTCAGTGATTGGAAACAGCGAGTCGCAGCGACAACGCGCCGATGGTCACCACGACGCCCATCGACTCGCCTGCATGCGGATTGGCCTGGTAGACGAGCCGACCTCGTCCAGGCACCAGCCCGTCGCGGAACGTGTGGACGCGTGAGCGCCGCTCGCCGCCCAGCGCCGCCAGCACGCTGGGCCAATGCGACTGCAGATCGATGACCTCGAGCAGGTCGACGAGCCGTCCGCCGACGAGCGTCTCGCGCGCGACGCCCAGCCAGTCCACCGTGGCGCCGATCGCGGCGCTGCAGACCAGGTCGCCATCGCGACCCTCCGGCTTCGCATAGAAGAGCGACACGCCCGTGGACAGCCGCGTGCGGGTGACGGTGAGCGCGTCGCCGAGGTCCAGGTCCGCGCCGGTGTAGACAGTCTGGTTCGGATTCAACGTGTTGCGTGCCGAGAGGGTTGAACAGTCGGTCCTTGTCGCTCCTTTTTCGAAAGGGCGCGCGGACGGAGAGGGGTCACCTCAACCTCATCGTCACTTTTATGTTTTTAAGAAGCATTTATGGGTGGCCCTCAAAGCGCAGGCGGACTTATTTCACGCCCGGAGACCGCCTTCTGCGCCGGGCACATGCGTCTGCGCCTGCTTGCATCACGAGAAAGGTCATTTCCAACCATTCGAATCATAAATGCTAAATCCACGATGGATCCTGCCGATGAGCCCTGGAAGGGTCATCCTTGCGTCGCCTTGCGGCGCGGTGCGGCCCGCTCATCCCATTGCCAGGAGCATCCTGTGAACAAGGTTCTCATCGTGGAAGATCACGCCGATATTCGGCGGCTGATACGGATGACGCTCGAATTCGAGGAGTGCGAGATCTTCGAGGCCTCGAACGGCGAGAGTGGCCTGGTGGCTGCGGCGCGCGACCGGCCCGACGTGGTGCTGCTCGACGTGATGATGCCGGGCGAATTCGATGGCCTGGAAGTCTGCCGGATGCTCAAGCTCACGCCAGGACTCGCGAATGTCAAGGTCGTGATCCTCTCGGCCAGCGGCAGCGCGGCAGACGTGCAGAAAGGCATCGCGGCGGGCGCCGATGCATATCTCATCAAGCCTTTCAGCCCGCTGGAACTCACCCGTGTCGTGCAGTCGCTCGCGACGGACGCCCGGACCGCAGCATGAACCGCTCGAGCCAGGACGGGGCGACCCTGTTCCCGGACACGTCGGCCGGCGGCGCCGCCCCGGCGCCGACACGGCAATCGCGGTCCCATGACGGTTCATCCCCGCACGTCGGCGCGGCGGCGGTCGCCAACGAGAACAGTTTTGCCCCGGCCGCGTCGGCGCAGATGGAAATGATGGTCGCGGACTTCGGCCGGATGTACCGCGAGCGCAACGAGGCGCTCGAGGAAGTGGCGCGCGCTCACCACGACGCGTTGCTGAGACTGGCCCTGGCGGCGGATTTCAAGGATGACGACACCGGCGTGCACATCGTCCGCATCGGCTACCTGTCCGAGGCCCTCGCGTTGTCGATCGGCCAGGGCGCGGGCTGGGCGGGCATGCTGCGCAAGGCCGCGCCGATGCACGACATCGGCAAGATCGGCATTCCCGACAACGTGTTGAAGAAGCCCGGCCTGCTCGATCCCGAGGAAAGACGGGTCATGAACCGGCACTCCGAGATCGGCGCGGAGATCCTGGGGCGCTCGCGCATCGCGCTGTTCCAGCTGGCGGCCGAGATCGCGCTGTCGCACCACGAGCGATTCGACGGAACCGGATACCCGCGCCAGCTGGGGGGCGAGAGCATCCCCCTGTCGGGCCGCATCGTGGCGGTCGCCGACTTCTTCGACGCGCTGACGATGGATCGCGTGTACCGTCCGGCATTCAGCGACGCGGTGGCCCTGGCCATGCTGCGCGAACAGCGCGGCAAGGCATTCGACCCGCGCGTGGTGGACACCTTCCTGGCGAGCGCGCCCCAGCTGATCGCGCTGAGAAACGAAGTCAACCTCGCGCGGCCGACCTTCGAGAGTCTCGTGGCCAGGGCCACGGAACTTCAGGGACGATGAACGCCGCACCGCGTCGTTCGCTGCGACTCAGTGCCTTGGCCGGCATCGCGGCTGCCGTGATCCTGCTGGTGGCCTGGGCGGCCATCGTCGCGGTGCTCGGTGCAAAGTGGCGCGAGGAAATCGCCGGAGAACGCCTGCAGAACGAGAACCTGGCCAACGCGCTGACCGAGCAGACGCTGCGCGTCTTCGCGACGATCGACCAGGCGCTCATCCGGGTGCAGGCCGACTTCTCGGCGAACGAGACGCGCAAGCCCGACCTGGTCCGCTATGCCAACGAGACCGGCCTGTCGCCCGGCATCCTGGTGCAGATGTCGCTGATCGACGCCGACGGTCGCCTGGTCAGCAGCAACCTCGATCCGGACGGGTCGATGACCAATCATGTCGACCTGTCGGCACGCGAGCACATCCGCGTGCACCTGCACCCGGAACTTCTGCCTGCCGGCTTCCGCCTGCCGGCACGCGACGAGATGTTCGTCGGCAAGCCCGTCATCGGCAAGGTGTCGGGCAAATGGACGATCCAGCTGTCGCGACGGATCGTCGACGCCCGCGGTCGCACGTGCGGCGTGGTCGTCGCCTCGCTCGACCCGACCTATTTCGAGGACGTGTACCGGCGCGTGGAACTGGGACGTTCGGGCGGCGTCTCGCTGATCGGCACGGATCTCAACGTGCGAGCGCGCGTCGTCGGCCGGGTCAGCCGGGGCATCGGCAATACGCTGCGAAGCGGCTCGGGCCTGGAGCAGGCCATCGCCTCCGCGACCCATGGCAGCTTCGTCGCGACAAGCGCCCTGGATGGCGTCGAGCGGATCTCCGGCTTCCGCCAGGTCGCCCGCTATCCGCTGTTCGTGACGGTGAACACGGGCAAGGAGGAGGCACTGGAAAGCTGGCGCGGCACGCGCGACACGATGCTCGTCCTCACCAGCCTGCTCACGATCGTCGTGGTGGTGGCCGCCGTCAATTTCTCCCTCGGCCTGCGCAGGCTGGAGATCGGCAACGATGCGCTGCGCGCGAGCGAGGCGAAGGCGAACGCCGCCAACCAGGCCAAGACGGAGTTCCTGTGCGCGATGTCGCACGAGCTGCGTACGCCGCTCACCAGCATCCGCGGCTTCGCCGAGCTGATGGAGCATCGCCTGGAACAGCCGAAGTTCAGGGAGCAGGCCCGGTCGATCCGCAAGGGGGCCGAATATCTGAATCGATTGCTCACCGAGATCCTGGACATGGCCAAGGTCGATGCCGGCGCAATGGAGTTGTCCCTCGAGCCGCTGGACCTGCGGACGCTGGTGCTCGAGACGGCGGACTTCTTCGCACTCGCCGCGGAAGAAAAAGGCCTCACGTTGACGGCTGCCGTCGACCCGGATGTCCCGGAGACGTTCCTGTGCGACGGGCTGCGTCTCAAGCAGATCCTCAACAACCTGTTGTCGAACGCCGTCAAGTTCACGCCCTCGGGCGACGTCGTGGTCCGCGTGCATGCGGCGCAGCAAGTCCTGCGCTTCGAGGTGGCCGACAGCGGGCCGGGCGTGCCCGTCGCGATGCAGGGGGCGATCTTCGAGAAGTTCCGGCAGGGCGACGCGAAGGTCAGCTACGAACACGGCGGAACGGGCCTGGGGCTGCCGCTGTCGCGCGGCCTGGCAGGGCTGCTTCATGGCACGCTCACGCTGCAGTCGGCTCCGGGTCAAGGGTCGTGCTTCACGTTGACGCTGCCGATCGCGGTCGTCGCCCCGAGCGGCCGGGCGCGCGCCCGCGAGCCGGAGACGGCCTGACGCTGTCGAACCGGTGGGGGACGTCCGGGCAACGGTGGCGAGGCGTACCATTCTCCGTTGCGACATCCCCGTCTGCGCACCTCGATGACCGACTCCCCCGAGAACGATCCGCCCTACTTCCTGCGTCGCCTCGCCGACCAGGTGCCGTCCATGCTGGCGTACTGGGACCGCGAGCTGCGTTGCCGCTTCGCCAACCGGGCCTACGAGCGCTGGTTCGGCGTCGATCCGGACGCCCTGATCGGCCGATCGATCCGCGAGCTTCTCGGCCCGCAGCTGTTCGCCTTGAACGAGCCGCACATCCGCGCCGCCCTCGACGGCGAGCCGCAGACGTTCGAGCGCCTGGTCACCGGTGCGGACGGCATCGGCAGGCACAGCCTCGCGCACTATCTGCCCGACGTCGTGGACGGCGAGGTGCGCGGATTCGCCGTGCAGGTCACCGAGGTGAGCACGCTCAAGGCCGCGGAAGCCGCCCTCAAGCAAAGCGAGCTGCGATTCAGGACGCTGTCGGAATCGTGCCCCTCGGGCATCTACGCCGCCGACGCCGGCGGCCGGCGCACGTTCACGAACACTCGATGGCGCGAGATCTACGGCCTGGACAACGACGAGTCGCTCGGGGATGCCTGGATGAGCGCGCTGCACGAGGAGGATCGCCAGCGCGTGCTGGACTCGTGGAAGGACGCCGCGACCCGAGGGGCTGATCTCGCCATGGAATTCCGGATCCGTCGCGGCGACGAGGTGCGGCTCCTCAAGACCAACGCGAAGGCGATGCGGGGCGACGACGGCAGCGTGACGGGGTTCGTCGGCTCGCTGGACGACGTCACCGAGCAACGGCAGGCCGAGGAACGG
The DNA here is from genome assembly GCA_903845345.1 of uncultured beta proteobacterium. Classification (GTDB taxonomy): domain Bacteria; phylum Pseudomonadota; class Gammaproteobacteria; order Burkholderiales; family Burkholderiaceae_C; genus Scleromatobacter. The sequence goes on along the minus strand of CAIMXF010000363.1, from coordinate 6,383 downwards.
CTTCGGGCCAGCGAACACTTCCTCGACCGCACGGGCCGGATCGCCGGCGTGGGCGGATGGGAGGTCGACCTGCGGACCCAGCGCGTGACCTGGTCGTCCCATACCCGACGCATCCACGAGGTCGACGACGACTACACGCCGGTCTTCCTCGGGTCGCAGATCTTCTATCCGCCGGAGGCCTGGGCGCAACTCGACGGCGCCATCCGTTCGGCGTTGCAGGACGGCAGTTCGTGGGACGTCGAGCTGCCGTTCATCACCGCGAACGGACGTCCCCTCTGGGTACGTATCTTCGGCGAGGTCGACTACGAGGCCGGCGTGCCCGTGCGCCTGGTGGGCGCCTTCCAGGACATCACCGAACACAAGCGGCACAAGGCCGAATTGCTGCGCGAACAGGAACTTCGGGTGGAGAGCGAACGGCACGCCGCGGCTTTGAGCCAGTTGCTCAAGGAACGCGGCGAGATGCTCGACGTGCTGGCGCACGAGGTGCGCCAGCCGCTCAACAACGCGTCGGCCGCCCTGCAGGGGGCCGCCGCCACCATGCGCGGCATGCACGACGAAGACAAGGCCGCCGGCCTGCTGCGGGCGCAGTCGGTGATCGGCCAGGTCCAGGCCAGCATCGACAACACGCTGGCCGTCGCGTCGCTGCTGGCACGGCCGGAGCCGATCCGGCCCAGCGACAGCGACATCGACAACCTGCTGGCCGTGGCGGCGGCCGACATGCCTGCCGCCGAGCGACGTCGGGTGGTGATCGAGCGCGCGACGCGCACCCGCACCGCGTCGATGGACATGAGCCTGATGCGCCTGGCGCTGCGCAACCTGCTCTCGAATGCGCTGCGCTATTCGCCGTCGGACAAGCCGGTCATCGTCCGGGTGTCCGACTCGGACGATCCGCTCGCCCTGGTCATCGATGTCGAGGATGCCGGACCCGGCGTTCCCGTCGACGCGGTGCCGCGCCTGTTCGAACGGGGAAGCCACAAGCGCACCGAGTTCGCCGTGCCGCACGGACTGGGCCTGGGCCTGTACATCGTGCGCCGCGTCATGGAACTGCACGGTGGGCGCACGAAACTGCTGCGAAACGGCCCCGATGGAGCGACTTTTCGGCTGTGGGTGATCCAGCACGGCGACGACTGACATGCGGCCGCAGAAGCGCCGGCCACGCCGCACGGCGCCGCCGGCTCAGGACACGCGTCACATCGCCTTCAACGGCGCCTTGAACACGTAGCCCACGCGCGACTTCGACTGCAGCGGAACGACGGTCGGCGTGGCCTTCTCGATGCGCCGGCGCAGGCGATAGATCGTCTCGTTGAGGCCGTCGCTGCCCTCGCCTTCCTTGCGATGACCCAGGCGGGCACGCAGCGTTTCGCGCGTGACGCTCTCGCCGTCGGCGGCCAGAAAGCATTCCATGACGGACAGGTCGGTGCCGCTCAGGTCGATGCGCGCGCCGTCCGGCGCCAGCAACTGCTGGGCACGGCGATCCAGGCGCCACGGGGCGGCGCCCTGCATGACGCTTGCCGCGCGGCGTTGAACGGCACGTATCGACAGGGCCACCTGCTCGAACTGCACCGGCTTGGCCAGGTACATGTCGGCCCCGGCATCGACCACCTGCGCGTAGACATCCGGGGACAGGCGGCCCGAAATGACCAGCAGGCCGGCTTCGGTGCGCAGGCGCAGCACCTTGATGAGATCGACCCCGTCGATACCGGGCAGCATCAGGTCGACGACGTAGAACTCGTAGCCGTAGGCCTGGGGATCGGCCAGCAGCCGGTTGCTGTCGCCGAAGACGTCCACCGCGACGCCCCGTTCCCGCAGGTATTGCGCGAGGAACTCGGTGTACTCGATGTCGTCGTCGACCAGGGCGATCGTCTTGGGAAGCATGTCCGACGGGATTTGATGAACCTGCGTCATTGGATCACTTGTCGTCGCGGCGTGAACGAAAAATACCAACGAATACTGCATTCAACTCATTGGATCATAAATGACTAATTGACCGATCATTCATGCCGAATAGATCAGATCTGAGAAACCCATCCCCCTGGAGCGCCATGACTTCCCTCCGACTCATCAACGTCGACGACATGCCAAACCCCGCGGCCGAGCCCAGAGACGGCTTCTTTCGATTCCACGGGCCATGGGCCCCTGGCGTGCGGCTTTTCCGAAAGATCACGTTCAGGTCCAAGTCCTTGCTGGTCTCGGCGTGCTTCTTCATACCCTTGGCGTTGCTCGTCATCGCGTACCTGCAGAACGTCCAGGCCTCGCTGGCCGTGACGGCGCAGGAACGCGTCGGCGTCGCCATGATCCAGGCGCTCGAGCCCTGGTTGATCGAAGCGCAGAAGCAGCGCCGCCTCGTCATGTCCGGGATGGCGACGAGCCCGGACCTGCCTGCCATCGACACGGCCCGCCAGCCCGCGCAAGCGCTCATCGCCGCGGCTCCGGAGGGCGTGGACGTGAGGTCGACGCTGGCCGACGTGCAGAAGGCCGAAGCCGCCCTGGCCGCCGCCAACGCGCAGGATCGCAAGGGCCTGCACGGCGCGCTCCAGGCGTACGTGGAAGCGGTGCAGACGCTGCGAGCCAACATCCTCGACGCCTCGCAGCTGTCGCTGGATCCGGAGCAGGCCACGTACTACCTCATGTTCGCCTCGACCACGATCGCACCGGACGTCATCGAGTCGATCTCGCGCAGCCGCGGGATGGCCGGCGCAGCGGACCGAGAGAAGGCCACGCCGCAGGACATCCGCGAACTCTACGCGGTGTGGTCCAGCGGAAAGAACGAGCTCGCGACGCTGCAGGATCAACTGGCCCGTGCGACGCAGGCCGAGTCCGGCATCGGCCGCGATCTTCCCCTGGCCGAGGTACTGGAGACGGGCAAGGCATTCCATGAGCTGAGCGCGCATGAATGGTTCGGCGACGTGTTCGCCGGCAGCGTCGCCCTGCTCAATCCCCCCGGGCAACGCAGCATCGATGCCTTGCGCAAGTTCTCGACGGATGGCCTGTCGCTGCTGGATCGGCTGCTGAAGGCCCGCAGCGACTCTGCCGTCCTGGCCAGGAACGTCACGATGGCGGTCACCATCCTGTCGCTGCTGGTCGCCGTCTATCTCTTCCACAGCTTCTTTCTGGTGATGAGCGGTGGCCTGTCGGAAGTGGAGCGGCACCTGAAGGCGATGACCGACGGCGACCTCACCACCGTGCCCCGGCCGTGGGGCAAGGACGAAGCCGCCCGCCTCATGACGACGCTCGGCGAGATGCAGCGGTCGTTGCGCGGCATCGTGACCGAGGTCCGATCCGCATCCGACGGACTGGTCCATGCGAGCGACGAGATCGCCAGCGCCTCGATGGACCTCAGCCAGCGCAGCGAGCAGGCCGCCGCGAACCTCGAGGAATCCGCATCGACGATGGAGCAGATCTCCACGAAGGTTCAACACACGGCCGACACGACCCGCACCGCATCGGACCTGGCGCGGCACAACTCCCAGGTTGCCGGGGAGAGCGGAAGGACGATCGGCAAGGTCATCGACACCATGCGCCAGGTGCACGAATCCTCCTCGAGGATCTCGGAGATCATCGGCGTGATCGACGGCATCGCGTTCCAGACCAACATCCTGGCGCTCAACGCGGCCGTCGAGGCAGCACGCGCCGGAGAACAAGGCAAGGGGTTTGCCGTGGTGGCCAGCGAGGTTCGTTCGCTGGCACACAAGTCCGCCGGCGCCGCCAAGGAGATCAAGACCCTGATCAACGACAGCGTCGAGCGCGTCCAGAACGGCACGCGCGTGGTCAACGAGGCGGGCAACCAGATGTCCTCCCTCGTCGACAAGGCACGCCGCATGGACGAACTGATGGCCGACGTGCTCTCGAGCACCAACGAACAGAGCTCGGGCGTGCGCGTCGTGGGAGGCTCGCTGGTGGCGCTGGACCAGCAGACCCAGCAGAACGCCGCGCTGGTCGAACAGACGGCCGCGGCCGCCCGCAGCCTGCACGACCAGGCGAACGCGCTCGCAGACCGCGTGTCGCGGTTCAGGCTGCCGGCCTGACATCACCGCAGTCGGTCCGCGCAGCGCTCGCGCCCGCTCCGGGACGACGCCCGCGAAGTCGGTCCGACGACTCGACCATCGGGCAGCGCCGTGGCGCGCGGCGCACCCGCTTCGACCGCCCATGGTCGTCTGGCCCATCTCTTCGTCGTGATCGCCCGACAGCCGGCGCGCATCGCGTCCATCGCGGCCCGGCAGCGAACACGGGTGCCGGTGTGCGATCCGATTTTCCGCACCGCCGTTCCCCGTTGCCGGGGGCGGGGGCGGGCGACATCAGGCCGCCGGTGCGAGCAGGAACTTGCCCACGATGGCGGTGAGAAGAATCGCCTGGTGCTTGAGATTCTCGGAGGCGGCGGCGCCCTCCTCCACCAGCGCGGCGTTCTGCTGGGTCACGGTGTCGAGCTGGGCCACCGCATCGCCGACCTGGCCGATTCCCACGGTCTGCTGCGCGGCAGCGGTCGATATCTCGCCGATCAACTGCCTGACGCGCTGCGCCTGGTCGACGATGTTGCGGATTCCCGTGCCAGCCGCGGCGACCAGCAGCGTCCCGGCGTCGACGCGCTCGGTCGAGGCAAGGATCAGCGCCTTGATCTCGCGCGCGGCCTGCGTGGATCGTTGCGACAGGCTTCGGACTTCGGTGGCCACCACCGCGAATCCGCGCCCCTGCTCACCCGCTCGCGCCGCCTCGACAGCGGCATTGAGCGCGAGGATGTTGGTCTGGAACGCAATGCCGTCGATGACGCCGATGATGTCGGACATCTTCCGCGAGCCCATCGAGATGTCGTTCATCGTCGCGATGACGCCGTCGACGACGCGGCCGCCATCGACCGCGGCATCGCTCGCCGAGACGGCCAGGCGTTCTGCGGCCTCGGCCGTCGCCGCCGTGTCGCGCACGGCGCCCCTCATCTGCGCCATCGACGCGGCGGTCTGCTGCAGGTTGCTCGCTTGCTCCTCGGTGCGTTGACTCAGGTCCATGTTGCCGTTCGCGATCTCGGACGCGGCGATCTCCACCGACGAAGCCGCCATGCTGACCTGGGACACCGCAGCGCTGATCCTGAGCAGCATGTCGCGCATCAGGATCGACGTCGGCGCGGTCACCGGAACGCCCGAGACGTCCAGACGCAGCATGCCCTCGGCATCGATGGCCCGCACGATCCGGGTGAGCTCGCTGGCCTCGACGGCGCCGCGCCGCAGCATCAAGGCCAGGTACAGCTCGACCCCCGTCTGCGCCGCCAGGTAGGCCGCATGCATCAGGATCTTCAGGAAATTCGCCTCGGGCGTGCAATAGACGCCCAGATCGAATGCCTGCAGCCGGTCGAAAGCGACGTGGTGCACGGCGAGCAGCGTGGCCGCCAACATCAGCGGGCGCCAGTCGCGATAGACGAGCATGAGCCCCAGCAGCACGAAGACGCCGAAGTGGAACTCGATCGTCCCGCGGCCCAACTGGATGTGCAAGGCGACGAACGACACGTTGCAGGTGGTGAGCACGACCGTCGACAGCATCGTTCCCCGCGCGAGCGCGAAGGCGAGCCCGGCGGCGCCCAGGAGCACCACGGACATCCACAGCGCCAGATTCAAGTCGCCGTAGAAGCTGCCGATCGCGATGGAGGCCGCCGCGCCGCACGTGGCGGCCAGCAGCATGACGAGATCGCCGCTGCGGGCGATGGCATCCAGGTTGACGTCGTCTGTCCCGGGCAGGGATCGAGCTTCATTCATGGAAATCTCTCTGGGTCGATGAACTTTCAAAGGCCGCCTCGATGTCGCGACGCGACTTCGGCGTCAGCAGGTCGAACTCGAAGGCGAGGAAGCAACTCTCCGGGTCGATCGCCTCGAGCCGCGGAATCCTGTCGATGTCGCAGCGCAACGCGGTCATCACGCCATCGCGATGGACGTCGTCCAGGATGGCCAGCGGATCCATGCCGTTGCGGAAGGTCTCCGGTCCGAAACCGACTGCCACGTGCCACCGGGCGCCGGTCGCCGCCGCCTCGCGGGGCCGTGGCTCGAGACCGTCGCCGAGCGCTTCGTCCTCGGGCGACGGCACGACGGCCGCTGCGCACTCGGCGACGATCGCCCGGATCTGGTCGCTCGAACGCAGGAGCACGGTGCTCAGTGCGGGCGTCAGGTGCACGCGCCCCTCGCGCAGCAGGTCGAGCAGCGTCTCGACGTGATGCGTGAACGCGCAGACCCGTTCGTCCGGCTCGCCGAGGAAGCCGGGCAGCGCTTCCCTGATGAAGCTGTCGTCGTCGCGGCCGGCGCTCATGGCGACGACTCCGGGCCCGTTGCCGCGGCCAACAGGCTCGAGAGACCGAGCCCGGTGCAGGCGGCGACCATCGGAGCGCTTGGATCGACGATCACGAACGT
>CAIMXF010000362.1 GCA_903845345.1 uncultured beta proteobacterium | reverse complement strand
GAGCGCAGTGAACGCCCGCGCGAGACCGTGCTGGAAAACGGCGAGGCGCGTCCGGAAGGCCGTGGCGGTCGCCGTGGCGAGCCGCGCGCCGAGGGCGCGCCGCGCGAAGGCGGACGCGAGGGCGGACGCGAAGGCGGTCGCCGCGAGCGCGGCCCGCGTGAAGATCGTCCGGCGCAGGTCGACGGCGCCGAAGGCATGACGGCCGAGGCCGCACCGCAGCGCGATCGCAGCGAGCGCGGCGAACGCGGCGGTCGCCGTCCGGCTCCGGCCCCGGTGGCCGAGACCAGCGAGACCCCGACCTACGGCGAACTCGGCGCGCAAGGCGAACTGGGCGACACCGCGCCGGGCGCCGAAGTGATCGCCGGCGGCGTGTCCGGCGACGGCACGCCCGCGGCCGATGGCGAGCGCGACGGTCGTCGCCGCCGCCGTCGTCGTGGCGGCCGTGGCCGTGACGAAGCGGGCGCCGAAGGGGGTGTCGAAGGCGAAAATGCCGAAGCTCGCGGCGAAGCGAGTGCCGAGGGCGAGACCGCGGTCGAATCTGCCGAAGGCGCCGTCCCGGCCGACGGCGAGCAAGCGGCCGACGGCGAAGGCGGCAACCGCCGCCGTGGTCGCGGACGCGATCGCAACCGCGGCCCGCGCCGCGAGGACGGTGCCGGCGACACCAGCGGCGAGACCGCCACCGAAGGCCTGGCCGGCAACGCCGCGCTGACCGAAGCGGCCGGCGTCGACGAGCCCGCGCCCGCGCCGGTGCTGGCCGAGGAACCCGCCCCGCGCCGCGAACGCGGCGATCGCGGCGAGCGCTCGGAAGTGACGGCTCCGGCCCAAGCGGCCGAGAGCGCCGAGACCGACGAGACGCCCGCCCGCGTCGCCGTGCCGTTCGAGTCGCGCGCCTTCACGGCGCCTGCTCCGGTGGCCGCACCGGTGGCCGCGGTGCCGGTCGCGCCTGTCGCCGTCGCGGCGCCGGTCGCCCCGGTCGTGCCGAAGTTCGAGCTGCCCATCACCGACCTGGACTCGCTCGCGGGTTCGGCCGGCCTGGAATGGGTGCACTCGAACGCCGACAGCGTGCGCGCCGCGCAGGAGGCGATCGCCAACACGCCCAAGCCCGTGCACGTGCCGCGCGCGCGTCCGCCCGCGGTCGTGATCGACGAAGGCCCTCTGGTGCTGGTCGAGACCCGCAAGGATCTCAGCCAGGTCAAGCTGCCGTTCGACACGCCGACGCCGGCTCAGGCGCCCGGCTTGCCGGAATAAGGCATGACTCGCCTGCATGCCCTGCCCGCCCACCGTCGTTCGGTCCACCTGAGGCTGCGTGCGACAGGCGCCGCCGGCGTCGTCGTTGCCTTGCTGGTGTCGCTCGCGGCCTGCAAGGCGGACGACGGCGAAGGCATGACGCCGTCGCTGGCCGCGCTGTCCGCCTCGGCACCGGCGGTGTCGACCGCGAACGTGCCGCCGCCGCCGGCGATCCAGCAGATCAGCGTGCCGGCCACGGGCTCCGGCCCCGCGACGTCCCCCGAGCTGGCGGCGGTCGATGCCCAGCTCGACACGACGCTGGCCAACGCCTCCGCCTGCTCGGCCGATTCCGAGTGCCACTCGGTGGCGGTCGGTGGCCGGGCCTGCGGCGGCCCGACCGGCTACCGGGCCTATTCGGACAAGACGGTCAGCAGCGCGAGCGTGGAGGCGCTGGCCCAGCACGAGCGCGAGCTGGCAGTCCAGGCCGTCAAGGCGTCGCACCAGGTGTCGCCCTGCTTCATGCTGGCCGACCCGGGCGCGCGCTGCGAGCAGCACAAGTGCGTGACGGGCCGTCCCGCCGCCGCCGGCTGAACGTCCCCGTCTCCGCACCAGGCCGCGACCCGCGAGGGCTCGCGGCCTTTTCGTTTGCGCAACGCGCACGGACGTCGAAGCCGCGACCCCCTGCACGTTCCGAGGCACTTCCCTAGACAAGCCGTGCGCCGCGTCGCCGGGAGAAGGTAGAGTTCCGCAAACTTTCTTCCAAGCCCTCCATGACATTCGCCTCGCTGATCCGCGCCCGCTGGCTGCCGCTCGTCCTCGCCGCCGTCCTGGCGGTCGTCGTCTGCGAGGCCCGCGCCCAGTTGCCGACCAAGCCGGGCAAGTACGGCAAGACGCTGCTGGCGGACGTGGTGCTGCCGCCGTCGCAGCTCGACAAGTTCTCCGCCTTCCTCGACACCATCGCCGCCGCCAACCACGGCGCGCAGAATGGCGTGATGTCCGGCGACACCGCCGACTGGGTGGGCGACGCGTTCCTCGCGAACTCGACGACCAATCCGTACACGATCGTCGTCTCCGTCGAAGGCACCGCCAAGGCCGCGGGCGACGTCGTGACCACCTGGAACTCGGGCTGGCGTTTCGAGGACGGCTCCAACCGGTACGCGCTGATGCACGGGCTGTCGGCGTTCGACGTGAAGGCCGGCGAACACGTGACGATGACCGCCGCCGCGACGCCCTCGCGCTTCGAGCGCGACCGCAACGTCGCGCCGTTGCTGAGCCTGATCGACGCGAAGAACGTCACCCTCGACCACGTGCAGGTGCAGGTGTGGTCGGGCCTGGGCAGCCCCGGCTGGCTGGAACTGCTCGCCGCCTATCGCATCCTGATCTTCGGCGTGGTGATGCTGGCGGTGGTGCTGGTCTTCCGCAAGCTCTGAACGTTCAGAGGCGGTCGAGCGCACGCAGGTAGGCCGCGTCGCGCATCAGGTCGTCCCAGGCCAGCGGCTCGGTCTGCGGCAGCAGGTCGAGGCGGCGGCGTTCCGATGCGGCGTCGGGCGCCCAGGTGCCGTCGGCGCGCGCCTGGACGAGACCGTCCAGCAGGTCGTCCAGCGCCTTGCCCTTGCCCACGCTCTGGTTGCACAGCAGCACCAGGTCGCAGCCGGCGTTGACCGCCAGCAGCGCCGCCTCGGCGTAGCCCAGCGTGCGGCCGGCCAGCGTGCGGGCGCCCGCCATGCTCAGGTCGTCGCTGAAGATCGCGCCGGTGAAGCCCAGGCGCCCGCGCAGGATGTCCTGCAGCCAGCGCGGCGAAAAGCCGGCCGGCTTGTCGTCGACGTCGGGATAGACCACATGCGCCGGCATCACGCTGGCCAGCGAGGTCGACAGCCATTCGTACG
>CAIMXF010000361.1 GCA_903845345.1 uncultured beta proteobacterium | reverse complement strand
GCCTGATCACCAGCCACGGCAAGACCGCCGCGAACGAGACCGTCTCGCGCCTGCACGCCTCCATCCTGATGGCCGGCCGCCACCAGGAAGCCGCGTAAGCGTCCCGGCAGCCGCGTCAGAACGAACCAAACAATCAGGCAGGAGAGATCACCATGCGCGTCAAGAGCATCCTTACCGAGGCCCGTCAGATCGAGCGCGCCGTCACGCTGATCAAGCTGGGCGCGCGACTGCAGGTGCTGGAGTCGGAAACCGATCTCTCCTACGAGCGCCTGCTGCGCCTGTACAAGGAAGTCTCGGGCCGCAGCCCGTCCAAGGGCCAGCTGCCGTTCTCGACCGACTGGTTCATGACCTGGCAGCCCAACATCCACGCCAGCCTCTTCCTGAACATCCACGAGTACCTGAACAAGGCCGCGGCGATGGAAGAGATCGACACGGTGATCAAGGCCTACCAGCTCTACCTGGAGCAGACCGAAGCCCAGGGCCTGGAGCCGCTGCTGAGCGTCACGCGCGCCTGGCGCCTGGTGAAGTTCGTCGACAACGGCATGCTGACCCTGACCAAGTGCACGAAGTGCAGCGGCAACTTCGTCACCCACCCGCACGAGATGGCGCGCCATTTCGTCTGCGGGCTGTGCAATCCGTCCGCGCGCGCCGGCAAGGGCAAGGCGGCCGGCGCCCTGTCCCTGGCCCATTGATTTGCTGTTGCGCAACGGATGGGTTCGACTCGGCGTCAACGTGCAAAGTCGAGCTCGTCGCGCACCGCGGGGCACGCCATCGCGTGAACTAGTACGCGGATCTTTACGGATCCGGGCTTGATGGGTGGAACGAAGCGCCCGATATCAGGTCTAGTAGTGACTGTTTTTTCTTGCTTGTCTCCTCCTAGCACAACCCCTGTGCTTTCCAAGGCGATCCCTTCAAACGGATCGCCTTTTTCTTGTCAGGGGCCCCCACGGTCGCTGGCGCTCCCGGCCCCCCGAGGGGCCGGCCGCGAACTTCGCCTGAGCCGGTCGAGCGGCAGCGCCGGGTACCGGTCACGGGCATCCGTTGCTGCGGCGCGGCGAGACGGCCGGGATTGGGGCTCTTTTCCGGCGGGTGCCGAACGTCGCCCGCCGGGACACTGGGGGCATGCCATCGTCCCCGTCCGTCCGTCGTCCGTTCGCGGCGCGCCTGCCCGCGCTGCGCTGGCCGCTGCCCGCCCTGCTGGCGTGGGCCGCGGGCTGGGCAGCGATGCTCGCGATGCTGAGGACGGCCGCGTTGCCGGCGGCGGCGGCCGCCGCCTGCGGGCTGGTCGTCGCGGCGCTGCCGGCGCTGTGGGCCGCCACCTTCTGGCGCCGCGCGATCGTCGCGGGCGGTTTTCCCGTCTCGCTGCTGGCCACCGGCGTCGGTGGCGTGCTGCCGGCCTGGGCCTGGCTGCTGCCGCTGGCGGCGCTGGCGCTGGCCTACCCCGTCACGGCCTGGCGCGACGCGCCGGTCTTTCCAACGCCGCGCGACGCCCTCGCCGGCCTCGACCGCCACGTCGACCTGCCGCCGTCGCCCAGCCTCCACGACGCCGGCTGCGGCCTGGGCCACGGCCTGCGCGCGCTGCGCGGCGTGTGGCCGCAGGCGCGCGTCTCGGGCGTCGAATGGAGCTGGCCGCTGGCGTTGATCACCCGGCTGCGCTGTCCGTGGGCGCGTGTCGCGCGCGGGGACATGTGGCGCGGCTCGTGGGCCGCGCACGACCTCGTCTACCTGTTCCAGCGGCCCGAGAGCATGGCGCGCGCGCTGGCGAAGGCGGAGGCCGAGATGCGTCCCGGCAGCTGGGTCGTCAGCCTCGAGTTCGAGGCGGTCGGGCGCCGGCCGCAGGCGCGCATGGCGCTGGCGTCGGGCCGGCCCGTCTGGATCTACCGGATCGGCCCATGAATGCGCCAAGGCCTGCATTCCCCCCTCGAATCGGGCCGCGCGAAGGCGTCTGGCACCCGAATTCCCGCCATTTCGGGCGGCACACACCCTCAAGCCGCGCGCCTGACCAGTCGATAAAGCCGCATGGCTCCCATTCGTCGGGCGCCGCCATGAACAAAGAACTGGAAGCGTACCCAAAATGTTTGTGATCGTCGGCTGGGTCGTCGCACTGGGTTGCATCTTCGGCGTGTTCATCGCCGAGGAAGGCAACATCGCCGTCATTCTTCACGCCTTGCCCTGGGAGCTCATCACGATCTTCGGTGCCGCGGGGGGC
>CAIMXF010000360.1 GCA_903845345.1 uncultured beta proteobacterium | reverse complement strand
GCGAGCACGCGCCCTGGTTCGTCGCGCGCAAGGAGATGGACACCAACACGCTGCGCGTCGTGCAGGGGCACGACCACCCGTGGCTGCTGTCGCACCGGCTCAGCGCGATGGATCTCAGCTGGGTCGCCGGCGCCGCGCCGAACCCGGGCCGGCTGGGGTCGAAGGCGCGCTACCGGCAGCCGGACGCGCCGTGCACGCTGGACTCATCGAGCGACGCACAGGCGATCTCGCTGTCGTTTCCCGAGCCGCAGTGGGCGGTCACTCCCGGGCAATCGGCCGTGCTGTATGACGGCGACGTGTGCCTGGGTGGCGGAGTGATCGAGTCGGCGGTGACGCTGGGCTGAGCCGCTGTCCGGGGTGCAGCCCCGACGGTGTCGCCTTGGCGCCGTCGAGCTGCGACCCGGACGTGGCATGCTTCGCGCACACACGCCGCCAGGATTGCCCCATGCTCAACCAAGTCGCCAACGTCTTCGTCGCCCTGATGGCGCTGCTGCACGTCTACATCCTCGTGCTGGAGATGTTTCTCTGGACGACCAAGCGCGGCCGCCGGGCGTTCGGGACGACGCCGGAATTCGCCGAGGCGAGCAAGGTGCTGGCCGCCAACCAGGGTCTGTACAACGGGTTTCTCGCGGCCGGACTGGTCTGGGGCCTGCTGCTGGGCCCGACGGGCTACGGCGTGAAGCTGTTCTTTCTCGCCTGCATCTTCGTCGCCGGCCTCTACGGCGGCCTCACGGCGACGCGCAAGATCCTGTTCATCCAGGCGATTCCTGCGGCGATCTCGATCTGTTTCGTGCTGCTGGCGGCGAACCAGTGAGATATCCGTTTTCCGCCTATGGTACTGCGTCATAAGATATATCCGTATATCGAATAGGGTTCGATAATCGTTCTTCAGATAAAGGACGAATCCGCCCCGCCATGAATTTCCAGCAACTGCGCTCCGTGCGCGAGGCCGTGCGCCGCGGCTTCAACCTGACCGAGGTCGCCCAGGCGCTGCACACCTCGCAGCCGGGCGTGAGCCGGCAGATCCGCGAGCTCGAGGAGGAACTGGGCGTCGAGATCTTCGTGCGCGTCGGCAAGCGCCTGACGGGACTGACCCAGCCGGGCGTCGCGGTGCTGCCTTGGGTCGAACGCCTGCTGCAGGACGCCGAGAGCCTGCAGCGCGCCAGCGAGGAATTCACGCAGGGGACGAGCGGCGTGCTGACCATCGCCGCCACCCACTCGCAGGCGCGCTACGCGCTGCCGACCGCGGTGCGCGACTTCCGCGCCGCGCATCCCAACGTCCAGCTGCAGCTGCACCAGGGCTCGCCCGAGCAGATCGCGCAGATGCTGCTGACCGGCACCGTCGACATCGGCATCGCCTCGCACCTGCTGGCCGAGCGGCCCGAGCTGGTCGCGCTGCCGTGCTATCGCTGGACGCACTCCATCGTCGTGCCCGAAGGCCATCCGCTGGTGGCCGACGGCGAGGTGACGCTGGAGCGCCTGGCCAGGTACCCGATCATCACGTACGACATCGGCCTGACCGGGCGCTGGAGCATCGACGCCGCGTTCAAGCGCGCCGGCCTGCGGCCCGAGATCGTCATCACCGCGATGGACGCCGACATCATCAAGACCTACGTCGACCTGGGCCTGGGCGTGGGCATCCTCGCGTCGATCGCGATGGACGAGGACCAGCCCGGCCGGCTGCGCGCGGTCGATGCGCGCCACCTGTTCTCCATCAACACCACCAGCGTCGCGGTGCGCCGCGGCGGGCTGCTGCGCGGCTACGCGTACGACTTCATCCAGACCTTCGCATCGCACCTGTCCCGCGACGTGGTCGAGGCGGCGCAGGCCGCGCCGAGCGACATCGAGCAGGCACCCCTCTAGACAAGTCACTCTAGAACGCGAATCATCGCTACCGTTCGGAGTGAGACATTTCCGACGGTTTCGCGGTCGGGCCGCGCGGGGCATCCTCAAGATCGGCAGCCGGTCGCCGATGCAATGGCTGAAGCACCCCGATCCGGGGGGCGTCGCCCTGCCCAGCCAACCTTGACCTCTTCTTCCTCATCCGCACCTGAGCTGACCCCCTCCGGGCCGGCCGCAGCCGCGCCCGACCCGGTCGCCCTGCTGCGACAGGCCGAATGGCAGCTCTACATCGACAGCCGCCGCGCCGGCGAGCTGGGTCAGGCCGCGCTCGACGCCACGCAGGACCAGCCGGCGCTGGCGCTGCGTGGCGAGGCCTGGTTCCATGTCGGCTATTCGTTGCTGCGCGGGGGCAAGGCCAACCTGGCCGTGGCAGCCAACGAGAACGCGCGCGCCAGCTACCTCGCACACGACGACCAGCGCGGGCTGCTGATGTGCGACGAGTTCGACGGCCTGCATCTGCGCTCGCAAGGCCGCCTGCACGAGGCGATGGAGTTGCACCTGCGGATCGCGTCGCGAACCGACGTCGTGCGGCGTCCCGTCGACCTCTACATCACCCACAACGCACGCGCGCTCACGCGCAAGCTGCTGGGGCAGCACGACCTGATGCTGTTCGACTTCTACAAGTCGCTCGACGCCGCGAAGACCTGCGATTCGCCCGGCCCGAACATCAACGCCCTGGTCAACCTCGGCGGCAGCCATGGCGACCTGTACAACCTGCCCGAAGCGCAGCGCATGTCGGAAGAGGCGCTCGACCTGGCCGAGGCCGCCGGGGCCTGGACAGCATTCGCCGTCGCGATCTTCAACCTGACGCAGGCCTACGACGGCCTGGGACTGTCGGCGCAATGCGCGGCCGTCCTCGAACGCGTGCGCCGACTCGAACACAGGATGACGCCCGGCGTGCTGGGCAACAACACGCCGCTCATGGCGATCGCCCACCTCTGCGCGGGCGATCTCGATGGTGCACGAGCCTGGCTGGACCAGGGCGCCACCGCGATGTTCGGCGACGGCGACGGCAAGACCGACTACGCCCGCGCGCAGGCATGCTATCTACTGGCCCTGGGCCGCAACGAGGAAGCACGCTCGGTGGCCGAGGCCCGCATCTCCGAGGCCATGCGGGCCCAGTTCCACGATCAGCCCTACGCCCGGATGCGCCTGCTCCAGGTGGCCACCGACGTCTGCGAACGCCTGCACGACACCGCCGCCGCGCTGCGCTACCTGCGCGAGGCGCAGGGGCTGTACGAGACGCTCGTCGGCCGCAGCGCGCGCGCCGGCTTCATCGCCACGCAGGTCGCGCACGAGTACGCGGTCGCGCGCGACGACCGCGACCGCGCGCGCGAGGCGCAGGAGCGCGCCGAGGTCGATCGGCGCCGCCTGGCCACGCTCAACCACGCGCTGGAGGAACGCATGCGCGAGTCGCAGCGCCTGAACGAGGCGCTGCAGCAGAAGATCGCCGAGGCCGAGGCGCTGCAGGTGCAGTTGCGCGACCAGGCCGTGCGCGACCCGCTCACCGGGCTCTACAACCGCCGCTTCCTCGCCGAGACCAGCGTCGCGCGCATCGAGCTCGCGCGCCGCCACGCCACGCCGATCGCGATCGTGCTGATCGACATCGACCACTTCAAGAAGATCAACGACCTGCACGGCCATGCGCGCGGCGACGAGGTGCTGCAGCAGTTCGCCGCGCTGCTGCGCGAGCGCATGCGGCGCAGCGACATCGTCTGCCGCTTCGGCGGCGAGGAGTTCGTGCTGCTGGTCGACAACTGCGACGACGCCACGCTCGCCGGGATCCTCGACGGCCTGATGAAGCAGTTCCGCTCGCTGCGCTTCGGCGCCGGCGAGGACCGGCTCGACGACTGCACGTTCTCGGCCGGCGTCGCGCTGCTGGACGCCGACGGCGCCGACTTCGAAGCCCTCGTGCGCGTGGCCGACCTGCGCATGTACCGCGCGAAGGCGACGGGCCGGGCACGGGTCTGCTTCCGCGACGCCTGAGCCTTCTCCTCAGGGCGCCGCGAAGCGCGTCACGTGCCGCGGCTTCAGGAACACGCGCGCGCCGGGCATCAGGCCGAGGCGGTCGCGCGTGGCGACGAACTCCTGGCGCGTCAGCTCCACGTCGACGAAGCTGCCGTCGTCGTCGCGCCTGAACTCGATGCGCGTGTTCGGGCCCACGGTGAGCATCTGGCCGACGGTCACCGACCAGGTGTCGGGGGCATAGGTGTCGACGATGTCGATCTCGTGCGGGCGCACGTAGTCGGTCTCCGAGCCGCGGGTGAACAGGTTCACGTCGCCCAGGAACTGCAGCACGAACGGCGTGGCCGGGTGGTCGTAGACCTCGTGCGGCGCGCCCTGCTGCTCGATCCTGCCCTGGTGCATGACGACGACGCGGTCGGCCACCTCCATCGCTTCTTCCTGGTCGTGCGTGACGAACACGCGGGGGACGTGCATCTCGTCGTGCAGCCGGCGCAGCCAGCGGCGCAGTTCCTTGCGCACCTTGGCGTCG
>CAIMXF010000359.1 GCA_903845345.1 uncultured beta proteobacterium | reverse complement strand
GGTCGACGCCGGCGTCCATCGAGCGCGCCACCCATTCCTCGGCGGCCTCGGTGGCGATCTGCTTCAGGTCGAAGCGCTCGATCGCCGAGTTGTGGCGCTCGTGCTCGGCGCGCGCCTGCGACAGCAGCTGGTTGGCCAGCCGCGCGGCGCGCGTCGTCGCGATGTGCAGCCGCCGCAGCAGGCCCTCGAGCTGCGGCGGATGTTCCTCCAGCAGCGCGAGTTCGGTCTCGGTGCGCAGCACCGTCAGCGGCGTGCGCAACTGGTGGGCGGCGTCGGCGATGAACGCCTTCTCGGCGTTCGAGGCCATGACCACGCGCGCGAACAGGTCGTTCAGCGCGGTCACCAGCGGGGCGACCTCGCGCGGGATGTCGGGCCGGTCGACCGGGCCCAGGTGGTCGGGGGAGCGCTGCTCGATGTCCTTGCTGAGGCTTTCCACGGGCTTCAGGCTGCGCACGATGGCGAGCCAGCCCATCACGGCCAGCACCAGCGCCTCGACCAGCATCGCCGACGTCGCCGCCGCGAGCACCTGTTGCGCGACGCCCTGGCGCTTGTTGAGCGTCTCCGACACGCGCGCTTCGCACCGCCCCTCGATGCGGTCGGCGGCGGCGGGCACGCAGCTCCAGCTGTGCAGCGCCACGCGCACCGGCTGGCGGTCGTAGACGGCGTCGAGGAAGCGCCAGTCGACCGCCGACGGCGGGCCGCCGATCGTGGCCAGTTCGCGATCGCCGCCCAGCACGCGGCCGTCCGGCCCGAGCGCGACCCAGTGCACCTCGTCGTAGCGGTCGGCGCGCAGCGCGTCGTCGAGTTCGCGCGACATGGACAGCGACAGCACGCCGTTGTCCACCCTGACCAGCTTCTCCAGCGCCAGCGCCGTGCCGTCGAGCGCGTGGTCGAGGGAATCGAGTGCCGGCGCGAGCGCGAGCCGGTAGAACAGGAAGGCGGTGGCCGGCACCAGCAGCGCCAGCGGCAGCACGAGCCACATCACCAGCGAACGCCGGATGCTGGGACGGGCGTCGAATCGGAACATGGCGCGCGGGCCTCGATCGGGCGGAACAGGGGCGGTCACAGGCGGGTCGCGTTCATGACGCGGGAGTCCTGCGCAAGTATCTCCCAGCCCCGATGCCGACCGATCAGGCCTCTTCGAGCAGGTAGCCGAAGCCGCGGATGGTGCGGATCTTCAGGCCGGCCGGCTCCAGCTTCGAGCGCAGGCGCGAGACGTGCACCTCGATCGCGTTGTCGGAGGTGGTGCCGTCCCAGTTGGAGATCGCCGCGATGATCTGCTCCTTGGCCACGATCTTGCCGGTGCGGCTGAGCATGAACTGCAGGATGGACCATTCGCGCCCGGCCAGCGCGAGCTCCTGCTCGCCGATGTAGGCGCGGCGCGCCTCCAGATCCATGCGCAGGTTGCCCAGGCTCAGCACGCTGCCGCCGCGCGCCTGGTTGCGGCGCACGAGCGCGCGCGAGCGGGCCACGAGCTCGCTGAGCGCGAACGGCTTGACGAGGTAGTCGTCGGCGCCGCTCTCGAGGCCGCGCACGCGATCTTCTATGGCATCGCGCGCGGTGAGCATCAGCACGGGCAGGTCGGAGCCTTGCGCGCGCACGCGGCGCAGCGTCTCGAAGCCGTCGATGCCGGCCAGGCCGACGTCGAGGATCAGCAGGTCGTACGGGTCCTGGCGCACCGACACGGCGACGGGTTCGCCGCGCTCGGTGCAGTCGACGATCCAGCCCTGGGAGCGCAGGGCGCGTGCGGTGGAATCGGAAAGAAGGGGATCGTCTTCGACGAGAAGGATGCGCACGGGCGGCACTCCGATGGGATCGATGGGAGGTGAGGATCGGTTGATCATCGAAGGGCAGGCTCAGCCTCTGCTGAACGATACCTGAGACCAAGCTGAGGAATGTTAACCGCCAGTCTGCGCCATACCGAAGCCAGCCCGAGGGCGCCGCGGCCCGGGGCGCAAGCACGCGGCCGAGCGCGGCGGCCGCGTGCATGCGCCCCGCCGATGAACTTTCACGTGTCGGCCGGCCCCTCGCGCACGGCCGCCTTCGCGGGCGGTGGCGGCACGACTGCGTCGAACTCTTCGTCCGACGCCCTCTCGGCGTCCCACGTCGGCGCCACGGGCGGATGATCGAGCCGTTCCTTCGCGAACAGCTGCTCCAGCTGCTGGCGGCCGGCGCGCGCCAGCGAGATCAGCTTGGACTCGTCGCGGAAGTGCGGCGCGAGCTCGTGCAGCTGCTGCACCGAATGGCGGCGGAAGCGCATCGCGAGGTTGCGCGCGCGGTGCGGCTCGTAGCCCATCGCCTCGAGCACGCTGCGGCCGCTCATGAGCGCGGCGTCCAGCGTCTCGCGCTCGATGAAGCGCACCCCGCGCTCGTTGAGCTGGTACCAGTGCTGCACGTTGCGGGCGCGCGCGACGATGGTGAGGTTGGGGAAGTTCTCGCGCGCGATGTCCACGAGCTCGAGGCTGGCCTCGATGCCGTCGACCGCCACCACCAGCACGTGCGCCCGTGCGGCACCTGCCACGCGCAGCAGGTCGAGCCGAGTCGCGTCGCCGTAGTGCACGCGAAAGCCGAACTTGCGCAGCGACTCGACCGCCTCGGCGTCGTGCTCCAGCACTGTCGACTGGATGCCGTTGGCGTACAGCAGGCGGCCGATGATCTGGCCGTAGCGTCCGAAGCCCGCGACGATCACCGGCGCGTCCTGCGGCTCGGCGATCTCCGCCAGCGTCGTGCGCGGGCGCAGCTTCTCGACGAACGGGATCCACCAGCGGTCGGCCACGAGGATCAGCAGCGGCGTCAGCAGCATCGACAGCGTGATGGCCGCGGTGAGCAGGCCGGCCTCGCCGGGCTCGATCACCTGCCGGCCCTGCGCCGCCTGCAGCACCACGAAGCCGAACTCGCCGCCCTGCGCCAGCAGCAGCGTGAAGATCGGCCGTTCCAGGCGCGGGATCGGGATGCCGACCTCCATGCCCCACAGCACCAGCGCCTTCACCAGCAGGAAGCCGACGACGATGCCGGCCACCTGCCACGGATGGTGCGCGACCACGCCCGCGTCGATGCCCATGCCCACCGCGATGAAGAACAGGCCGAGCAGCAGTCCCTTGAACGGCTCGATGTCGGTCTCGAGCTCGCGCCGGTATTCGCTCTCGGCGAGCAGCACGCCGGCCAGGAAGGCGCCGAGCGCCATCGACAGCCCCACCGCCTGCATCAGCGCCGCGGTGCCGACCACCAGGCCCAGCGCCGCGGCGGTGAAGATCTCGGGCGTCTGGCTGCGCGCGATGAACCGCAGCGCGGGCCGGATCGCGAGCCGGCCGCCCAGCACGATGACGGCGATCATGCCGAACGCGCGCGCCGCGGCCATGAAAGGATGGCCCGCGTCGGCGCCGGCGACGCGGTCGGGCGCCATCAACGGGATCAGCGCGAGCAGCGGGATGGCGGCGATGTCCTGGAACAGCGACACGCTCAGCACCGACTGGCCCACCGTCGTCTGCAGGATGTTGCGTTCGTTGAGCGTGGCCAGGCCGATCGCGGTGGACGACATCGCCAGCGCCGCGCCCGCCACCACGGCCAGCGGCAGTGCGTCCCAGGTCGCGCCCAGGCAGGCCCAGCCGATCGCCGCGATCAGCGCCATGCTGCCGATCAACTGCACGCTGCCCCAGCCGAAGATCGGCCGGCGCATCGCCCACAACCGCTTCGGTTCCAGTTCGAGGCCGATCAGGAACAGCATCAGCACCACGCCGAACTCGGCCAGGTCGACGATCTGCGACGGGTCGGTCACCAGCCGGAGGCCCCACGGCCCGATCGCGAAGCCGGCACCGAGATAGCCGATGATCGCGCCCAGCCCGAGGCGGCGCGCCAGCGGCACGAAGATGACCGCCGCGGCGAGGTAGGTGAGGGCGAGGGTGAGCCAGTGGCTGTGGGACATGGTCACTCGTCCGTCGTGATGCGGCGTTCGTCGGGGCCGACGTCGGGCTGCGGCGCGACGACGTTCGCGCGCGCCTCGCCGGCGAGTTCCAGCAGCCGCTGCGCGAACCGGTGCGCGTGGTCGTGCACGTCGTGGGCCTCGGCCTTGTGCGCGCCGTAGAACACGCAGGGCTCGAGGAAGCGCATGCCCACCAGTTCGGCGGTCTGCTGGTACGCGGGCAGGAAGCTGGCGAACCGATGGCGGTTGTTGCCGGAGTCCTGGTACGAGGTCTCGCTGCCGCCGGTGGACACCACCAGCCACAGGCACTTGCCCGCCAGCGCGCGCCCGCCGGGGCCGTAGGCCCAGCGGAACGCCAGCACGTCGTCGACCCACAGCTTCATCAGCGCGGGCATCGAATACCACTGCACCGGATGCAGCCAGACGACCGTGCGCGCCTGCGCCAGCGCGGCCTGCTCGGCCTCGATGTCGATCACGTAGTCGGGATAGAGCGCGTAGAGGTCGCGCACCTCGACGGCGTCGGACGGCAGCAGGCGAGCCTGCGCCGCCAGCGTGCGGTTGACGCGCGAACGCGCGATGTCGGGATGGGCGACCAGCACCAGAACGTCTGCCATGCGTCCCATTGTGGCGGGTTCGGTAACATCGGGGCGTCCCGTCGAGCACCTCGAGCCACAACAACACGGAGAAAACGCGCATGTCGGTCATCGTCGTTGCAAACCCCAAGGGCGGCGTCGGCAAGAGCACGCTTGCCACGCAGATCGCGGGGTACCTGGCATCGCAGGGCAAGGTGGTCACGCTGGGCGACCTCGATCGCCAGCAGTCGTCGCGGCAGTGGCTGGAGATCCGCCCTGCGCACCTGTGGCCCATCCTGCCGTGGGACATCTCGCGCGACGACATCGCGCGGCCGGCCAAGGGCGCCACCGACGCCGTCATTGACACTCCCGCCGGCCTGCACGGCAGCCGGCTCGACGCCGCGCTGAAGGTGGCCGACATCGTCGTCGTGCCGCTGCAGCCCAGCCTGTTCGACATGCAGGCCACGCACGCCTTCGTGCGCGAACTGCGCGAGCACAAGCGCGCCGGCAAGGTGCGCATGGGGCTCGTGGGCATGCGCGTGAAGGAGAACACGATCTCGCGCGACCGCTTCCGGGAATTCGTCGCCACGCTGGGCATCCCGCTCGTCACCACGCTGCGCGACACGCAGAACTACGTGCACCTGGCCGCGCACGGCCTGACGCTGTTCGATGTCGCCCCGGGCAAGGTCGAGCGCGACCTCGCGCAGTTCGAGCCGCTCGGTCGCTGGCTCGTGCAGCCGGCCAAGGCGGTTCCGCTGGAATGAGGACGTTCGCCCACCTGGCCGACCTGGAGGCCCTCGAAGGCCAGGAGATCGGCACCAGCGACTGGATCACCGTGACGCAGTCCAGCATCGACCGGTTCGCGCAGGCGACCGGCGACGCGCAGTGGATCCACGTCGATCCGGCGCGCGCCGCGGCCGGGCCGTTCGGCACGACGGTGGCGCACGGGTTCCTGACGCTGTCGATGCTGTCCGAGCTGTTCGCCGCGTCCATCGCGTTCGCGGACGTGCGCATGAGCCTCAACTACGGCCTGAACCGCGTGCGCTTCCCGTCGCCGGTGCCGGTGGACAGCCGCCTGCGGGCGGTCTGCGTGCTGGACAAGTTCGAAGCCATCCCGGGCGGCGCGCAGTTGACGGTGAGCGTCACCATCGAACGCGAGGGCGGCGCGAAGCCGGCCTGCGTGGCCGCTTGGGTCACGCGCCACCTGGTCTAGCGAGGTTCCGTCCCGCCGCCGGCGCTCGAATTGTTGCAAAGAGATTCAAGACAAGGGAAGCGAGGGTCGCATCCGAGCCGAACGGGGCTCCTCCTCGGGAGGCAGCGAACGCCAGCGCGCGTGGAGGTCGGCGTTCCTGGGCGTCGTTTTCCCTGCCCCCCCCATCGGGGGGTCGGCAAGCCCCTGCCCAGGCGATACGATCCCGCCGAGGCGTGCAGCGTCCCCTGCGTCGGGACGTGACAGGGCAGCCTATAACGAGCGTGGGAGCGGAAATTCATGAAGGTGTTGCTGGTCGATGACCACCCGTTGATCCTGTCGGCGCTGCAGGCCATGATCCAGGAGCTGGATCCCGACGTGAAGGTCACGGCCGTCGGCAGTGCAGGCGCTGCGCGCTCCGCGCTGGCCGCCGACGCGAACTTCGACCTGGTGCTCCTGGACCTGCAACTGGGCGACTCGAGCGGTTTCGACGTGCTCGTGGAGATGCGCAAGGCGCATCCGGCGCTGCCGGTGGTGGTGATCTCCGCGTCCGACCGCGCCAGCGACGTCATCCAGGCGATCGACCTCGGCGCGATGGGCTTCGTGCCCAAGCGGGCGTCCAACGACACGCTGGTCGACGCGCTGCGCCTGGTGATGGCCGGCGGCATCTACGTGCCCGCGATGCACCTGGGCAGCTCCCAGGGGCCTTCCAGCCGCGCCGCGTCCCCGGCCATCCCGGCCGCCGAGACGGCCACCTACCAGGTCGCGCCGTCGTTCGAGGAACTGGGCCTGACGCCGCGCCAGGCCGACGTGCTCACGCAACTGCTGCAGGGCAAGCCCAACAAGGAAATCGCGCGCCGCCTCGGCCTGTCGGTGGAGACGGTCAAGGATCACGTGCAGGCGGTGCTGCGCGCGCTGGGCGTCAGCTCGCGCACGCAGGCCGTGCTGGCGGTCAGCCAGATGACGCAGCAGCGCCTCGAGCGCCGCGCTGTGCAGCGCTGAAGAAATGGGGGTCCCGACGCGCCTTCGTCACTGCCGCCCGACGGGACGCTCGGCTTGGCTCGGAGGCGATCCTCGCTTCCCGAGAGCCTGGATGGGCCTGCGGCCGGCTGGATCCGACGTCCGCTGACGCGGGCGCTTCGGCATGCGCGTCGCGATCATCTCCGTCTTCGTCGACTACCACCGGCGCGGCGCGCACCACCGGGGCGTGCTGCAGCCGCAGGTCGGTCCGCTGATCGCCGCGCTGCTGCCCGATTCGGCCGACATCGACATCGTCAACGACACCTGGATCGATCCGGACTGGTCGAAATCGTACGACCTGGTCTTCCTCTCGTGCATGCACGCCGAGTTCGACCGCGCGCGCCAGATTGCGCACTACTGGCGCCGGCGCGGCGCGCAGGTGGTGATCGGCGGTTCGATGGCGTCGATGTATCCGCACCTGTGCGCGCCGTGGTTCGACGCGGTGGTGGTGGGCGATCCCGAGGACACCGTGCCGCACGTCTACGAGGATGCCTCGCGCCGCCAGCTGCAGCGGCTGTACCGATCGGGCGGCGACGCGTCGGCGCGCGCGCCCACGCCGCTGGTGCATCGCGTGGCCGACCAGCAGATCTTCCCGCTGGCGCTCGAGGTCACGCGCGGCTGTCCGTACACCTGCGACTTCTGCGTGCTCACCGGCATGGGCACGCGCTTCGACACGCGGCCCACCGCGCGCGTCGAGCACGACCTCCTCACGCTGCGCGAGGCGCTCAAGGGCCGCATCACCGGCCCGTTGAAGAACAGGCGCCGGCGCATGGCGATGTTCTACGACAACAACATCGCCGGCAACCTCGGCTACCTGCGCCAGCTCTGCGACCTGATGGAACGGCTGGGCCTCGAATGGGCCAGCTCGGTCACGTTCAACGTGCTCGCCAACAAGGCGCTGCTGCAACGCATGTTCGACAGCGGCTGCCGCGCGCTGTATGTGGGCCTCGAGACGTTCAACCCGGCCGCGCTCGACGACTTCAACAAGCCGCAGAACCGCCTGCCGCTGATCAGGCGCGCGCTCGACGACGCGCGCGACGTCGGCATCCTCGTGACGGCCGGCATGATCCTCAGCCCGCAGCACGACGACATCGCCTACATCCGCTCGCTGCCCGAACGGCTGCGCGAGAGCGGGCTGCATATCCCGACCTTCCTCGCGTTCGAGACGCCGTTTCCCGGCACGCCGTACTTCCACCGGCTGGCCGCGCAGAACGCCGAGCGGCTCGGCCGCGGGGAGCGCGCGCTGTTCCTGCCGAACGCGCTGCTGCGAGATTTCACCTCGTACACGCTGGTGGTCGAGCCCACGCTGGCGCCGGCGCAGGCGTACGTCGAGGCGTACAAGCAGACGCTGGACGAGATCTACGCGCCGCGCCGCAAGCTCGCCAAGCTCATGCACGACCTGCCGTCCTTCGCGAAGCGGCGCGCGTGGACCAGCGCGTTGCTCGACCTCGGCGACACGCTCACCGGCGGCCTCCCGCGCGCGCCCGGCCGCACCTACCTGGCCGGCACCGACCTCGCGCCGCCCGAGCGCGTGCCGCTCACCGAGGCCGATTTCGCCAGCCAGGCCGAGGCCGACGCGATGCTGCGGCCCACCGCCGTCACGGACGCGCACGGCCGCCTGTTGCCACAATGGGCGCCTCTCGACGAGGCACTGCGGCCCGTCGCACCTCCTCGCAAGAAGAAAACGGTCGTGGTCTCATGAAGCGCGAAGATTCGCCGTCGTCCATCCTCACGCTGCCCAACGACGGGCTGCTCGAGCCGCGCGCGCCGAGCGCCCCCGCGGCGCCCGCGGCCGGCGGCGACGACGAGCTCGTCGTCGGACCGATCGATCCGCTGATCGACCAGGTGGACAACCTGCACGCGTTCGCGCGCACCGGCCTGGTGGGCAACACCGTCGGCGCGATCGTCATCGTGGCGCTGTATGCGCACGCGGTGCCGGTGTTGACGATGGCGGCTTGGGCGATCCTGTTCGGCGCGGCGCTGGTGCTGCGCGCGGTGCTCACGGTCACCTACCTGCGGCGCTGGCGCGGTTCGCCGGCGCTGCTGCGCAGCTGGCGCAACCGCTACCTCACCGGCGTGCTGGCCACCGGCGCGATGTGGGGCGTGTCGGTGTGGCTGTTCTATCCCTTCGGCGGCAACCTGGAGCGCACGGCGCTGCTGTTGACCGTCTACAGCTTCTGCATCTCCGCGGTGCCGGCGCTGGCCACGCAGTTCGGCGCGTTCGTCGGCTTCGTCGCGCTCACGTTCGTGCCGATGATCCTGCGCATCGTGCTGCTGTCCGAGCGCGACGCCTGGAACCTCGCGGGCATCCTGTTCCTCATCTTCGGCATCACGGTGATGCTGGGGCGCAGCTACCAGCGCTCGTTCGCGCGCGTGGTCGCGCTGAAGCAGCGCGGGCTGCAACTGCTCGCGCAGCTGCAGGTGGAGAAGGTGGCCGCCGACCAGGCGCGCCGTGAGGCCGAGACCGCCAACCGCGCCAAGACGCAGTTCTTCGCCGCCGCCAGCCACGACCTGCGCCAGCCGCTGCATGCGCTGGGCCTGTTCGCCGAGGCGCTGCGCCATCGCGTCGGTGCCGACGCCGAGGTCGCGCACCTGGTCAACAGCATCAACAGCTCGGTCGACGCGCTCGAGGGCCTGTTCTCCGAACTGCTGGACATCACCAAGATCGACACCGGCGGCGTCGAGGCGCGGCCCGAGAACTTCTCCGTCGAGGCGATGTTCGCGCGCCTGAAGCTGCACTTCGAGCCGACCGCGTTCGAGAAGGGCCTCGCGCTGCGCTTCCACGGCGGCAAGCACTTCGGCTACGCCGACCCGCTGCTGCTCGATCGCGTGGTGCGCAACCTGCTGTCCAACGCGATCCG
>CAIMXF010000358.1 GCA_903845345.1 uncultured beta proteobacterium | reverse complement strand
CCCGAAGCCATCCCGATGCAGTTCGGAGACGTCGACGAGGTCGAGGACAAGGCCAACCCGTTCGCCAGCCTGGCGCTGCTGCGCAAGGACAGGGACGGCGACGGCGGTCCCGACATCGTCTGAGAAGCCGAGGGTTCGCAAGGCTTCTTCGAAACGAGCGAGCATCGAGTCTCGTACAATGACCGATTCGCCGAGTTAACTGAACAACTTGTGGGGCGATTCATAAATTCCACTAAAGCGTTCGCCGTGTCATACGCGCACCGACGGCTGAACGCTCGAATTCCCTGAACTCGCGCAGCTGGAGCTTTGACAAGTGGCGAACGACTTTCTCTTCACCTCCGAATCCGTTTCGGAAGGTCACCCGGACAAGGTAGCCGACCAGATCTCCGACGCGATCCTCGACGCGATCTTCGAACAGGATCCCCTCTCGCGCGTCGCCGCGGAGACGCTGTGCAACACGGGCCTCGTCGTGCTCGCCGGCGAGATCACCACGCAGGCCAACGTCGACTACATCCAGGTCGCGCGCGACACCATCAAGCGCATCGGCTACGACAACACCGAGTACGGCATCGACTACAAGGGCTGCGCCGTGCTCGTCGCCTACGACAAGCAGAGCAACGACATCGCGCAAGGCGTCGACCGCGCGAGCGACGACTACCTGAACCTCGGCGCCGGCGACCAGGGCCTGATGTTCGGCTACGCCTGCGACGAGACGCCCGAGCTGATGCCCGCGCCGATCTACTACGCGCACCGCCTCGTCGAGCGCCAGGCGCAGCTGCGCAAGGACGGCCGCCTGCCGTTCCTGCGCCCGGACGCCAAGAGCCAGGTCACGATGCGCTACGTCGACGGCAAGCCGCATTCGATCGACACGGTGGTGCTGTCCAGCCAGCACGCGCCCGAGATGAGCGACGGCGCGAAGATGAAGCCCGAGTTCGTCGAGGCCGTCATCGAGGAGATCATCAAGCCGGTGCTGCCGGCCGAATGGCTCAGGGACACGCGCTACCTCGTCAATCCGACCGGCCGCTTCGTCGTCGGCGGCCCGCAGGGCGACTGTGGCCTCACGGGTCGCAAGATCATCGTCGACACCTACGGCGGCGCCTGCCCGCACGGCGGCGGCGCGTTCTCGGGCAAGGATCCGACCAAGGTCGACCGCTCGGCCGCCTACGCCGCACGCTACGTGGCCAAGAACATCGTCAAGGCCGGCCTCGCGCGCCAGTGCCAGATCCAGGTGGCCTACGCCATCGGCGTGGCCAGGCCGATGAACGTGACGGTCTACACCGAAGGCACGGGCGTCATCCCCGACGACAGGATCGCCGAACTGGTCAACGAGCTGTTCGACCTGCGTCCCAAGGGCATCATCCAGATGCTCGACCTGCTGCGCCCGATCTACCAGAAGACCGCCGCCTACGGCCACTTCGGCCGCGAGGAGCCGGAATTCACGTGGGAGCGCACCGACAAGGTGCAGGCGCTGCGGGACGCGGCGGGCCTCAAGTAAGCCTGGACGGGCTGACATGATCGGCCTGTAGCGCGACGACTTGGCGAGTGGCTGCGAAGCAGCTATAATCGTCGGCTTTCCCCAATCTTTGCCCGGCGGCTGCATTGGTTTGTGCAGTATTCGGATCCGCAGCAAGGGCATGGGTTCACAGAACGGCTGCTGGCGTCAGCGGCGTTCCCAGGAGTATCGAAATGGCTGTTCAGCAAAACAAGAAGTCGCCCTCGAAGCGCGGCATGCACCGTTCGCACAATGCGCTGACGACCCCGGGCACGGCGATCGAAGCCACCACGGGTGAAGTGCATCTGCGCCACCACATCAGCCCGACGGGCTTCTACCGCGGCCGCAAGGTCCTGAAGACCAAGGCCGACGCCTGATTCTCCAGGCGGTTGCGATGCGTCGCAACCCGCGCGCGGTCGCCGGTTCGGCATCGTCTGGCAGCGCCGCCCGGTTTCCGGACACCGTGCGCGCCGGTCGCAACGGTTCGCGCGCGTCCTGCAGCCTCGGCCGTGGTTCGTCCCCGCGCCAATCCACCCGTTCGCTCCACGCCCTGCAGCGTCATTCGCCCCCGTGTGCGATGGCGCTGCCTGGCTGTTTCCGATGCATCTCGGGGTCATTCGGGTTGTCATGTGGCTGGCCGTCAGGCACGTCTGATATGGTCCTGGATTGCTGGAATTAGATCGGCCCGACCGATCCCGACTGTGATTCATCCTGTACCTCTGACACCCCGAACGCGCGTTCGCCTGGCGGTGGACTGCATGGGCGGCGACCACGGCCCGTCCGTTACGTTGCCGGCCTGCAAGGCGTTCCTCGACAGTCATCCCGACGCCGAGCTGCTGCTGGTCGGCAGCCCGGGTGCGCTGGCGCCGGCCAGCGACTGGCCGCGCTGCACGCTGATCACCGCGAGCCAGGTCGTCACGATGGACGACACCGTGGAGACGGCGTTGCGCAAGAAGCGCGATTCGTCGATGCGCGTGGCGATCGAGCAGCTCAAGGTCAACGAGGCCGGCAACATCGCCGCCGACGTCTGCATCTCGGCCGGCAACACCGGCGCGCTGATGGCGGTGTCGCGCTACCTGCTCAAGACGATGGACGGCATCGACCGCCCGGCGATCGCCGCGTTCATGCCCAACATGAAGGATCAGTACACCTGCGTGCTCGATCTCGGCGCCAACGTCGACTGCAGCGCCGAGCACCTGCTGCAGTTCGCGATCATGGGCGGCGCGCTGGTCACGGCCACCGAGGGCCGCGAGAACCCGGTCGTCGGCCTGCTCAACATCGGCGAGGAAGTGATCAAGGGCAGCGAGGTCATCAAGCGCGCGGGCGAACTGCTGCGCACGGTGGCGGCGCAGGGGCATCTCAACTACTTCGGCAACGTCGAGGGCGACGACATCTTCAAGGGCACGGCCGACGTCGTGGTTTGCGACGGCTTCGTCGGCAACGTCGCGCTCAAGAGCAACGAGGGCGTGGCCAAGATGATGAAGGCCATGATCCGCCAGGAATTCGAGCGCAGCCTGTTCACGAAGCTCGCGGCGCTGGTGGCCATGCCGGTGCTGCGCCGCTTCCAGGTGCGCGCCGACCCGCGCCGCTACAACGGCGCCGCGCTGCTGGGCCTGAAAGGCCTCGTCTTCAAGAGCCACGGTGGCGCCGATTCGTTCTCGTTCGGCCAGGCGCTGATCCGCGCGCACGACGCTGCGCGCAACCGCCTCCTCGACGGCGTGCACGACGCCATCGTCGGCACCATGCAGGCGCTGCCGCCCACCAGCGGCGAATCGGTTCCTCAAGCTGCATGAGCGCCGCAGCATCGCCTGAAGGCGCTGGCTCGCAAGCCCGCACTGGGGAGTACTCTCAAATTAACGCCCGCCATTCCCGCATCGCCGGCACCGGCAGCGACCTGCCGCCGCGGCGGCTGACCAACGACGACCTGGTGCAGATGCTCGCCCGGCGTGGCGTCGAGACCTCCGACGACTGGATCGTCGAGCGCACCGGCATCCGCGCGCGCCACTTCGTGGCCGACGACGTCCACGCCAGCGACCTCGCCACCACCGCTGCGCAACGCGCGCTCGAGGCCGCCGGCTGCAGCGCCGCCGACGTCGACCTGATCATCGTCGCCACGTCCACGCCCGACATGGTGTTCCCGTCGACGGCCAGCATCGTGCAGCGCAAGCTGGGCGTGCACGGCTGCGCGGCGTTCGACGTGCAGGCCGTCTGCTCGGGCTTCATCTACGCGCTGAGCGTGGCCGACGCGATGATCAAGGCCGGCACCGCCAGCCGCGCGCTGGTCATCGGCTCGGAGGTGTTCTCGCGCCTGCTCGACTTCGACGACCGCACCACCTGCGTGCTGTTCGGCGACGGCGCCGGCGCCGTCGTGCTCGAAGCCAGCCACAGGCCGGGCGTCGTCGCCACCAAGCTGCACGCCGACGGGCGTTACCTGGAGATCCTGTGCACGCCGGGCACCGTCAACGGCGGCAAGGTCTTCGGCGATCCGCTGCTCAAGATGGACGGCCCGGCCGTGTTCAAGCTGGCCGTGGGCGTGCTGGGCGACGTCGCCCACGAAGTGCTCGAGCTGGCCGGACGCACGACTTCCGACGTCGATTGGCTCGTGCCGCACCAGGCGAACATCCGTATCATGCAGAGCACGGCCCGCAAGCTGAAGTTGCCCGCGGACCGCGTGGTGGTGACGGTGGCCGAACACGGCAACACATCGGCCGCCTCGATTCCGCTGGCGCTCGACGTCGCGATCCGCTCCGGCCAGATCCAGCGCGGGCAGCGCCTGCTGCTCGAAGGCGTCGGCGGCGGCTTCACCTGGGGTGCAGCGCTGGTCGACTACTAGAAGAACCCCAGAGACAACGGCCCGGCATCTGCCCGGTCGTCACCGAAGAGAACAACAAGATTTCCTCTCCCATGACTGCATTCGCATTCGTCTTCCCCGGCCAGGGCTCGCAGAGCGTCGGCATGCTCGACGCCTGGGGCGACCATCCGGCCGTTCTTTCCACGCTGCAGGAAGCCTCCGCCGCGCTCGGCGAGGACATCGGCCGCCTGATCCACGACGGCCCCAAGGAACAGCTGGACCTCACCACCAACACGCAGCCCGTGATGCTGACCGCCGGCATCGCCGCCTACCGCGCGTGGCGCGCCGAAGGCGGCGCGACGCCGTCCGCGGTGGCCGGTCACTCGCTGGGCGAATACACCGCGCTGGTGGCCGCCGGCGTGCTGACGCTGGCCGACGCGCTGCCGCTGGTGCGCCTGCGTGCCCAGGCGATGCAGGACGCCGTGCCCGTCGGCGCCGGCGCAATGGCCGCCATCCTGGGCCTCGACGGGCAGGCCGTGCGCGACGGCTGCAAGGCCGCCGCCGAGGCGAGCGGCGAGGTCGTCGAGGCCGTCAACTTCAACGACCCCCGGCAGACCGTCATCGCCGGCAGCAAGGCCGGCGTCGACAAGGCCTGCGAGATGCTCAAGGCCGCGGGCGCGAAGCGCGCGTTGCTGCTGGCGGTGTCCGCGCCGTTCCACTCCAGCCTGATGAAGCCGGCGGCCGAGCGCCTGCAGGCCGCGCTGGACAAGGTCACGCTGCACGCGCCGGCCGTTCCGATCGTCAACAACGTCGACGTGGCCACGCCGGTCGACGCCGCGGCGATCCGGGACGCGCTGGTGCGCCAGGCCGCAGGCCCGGTGCGCTGGGTCGAGGTGGTCGAGTCGCTGAAGGCGCGCGGCATGACGCACGTCTTCGAGTGCGGGCCGGGCAAGGTGCTGGCCGGCATGGTCAAGCGCATCGACGCCGCGCTGGTCACCGGCTCGGTCCACGACCCGGCCTCGCTGGCCGAAGCGAAGGGGCTGCTGGCATGAGCGATCTGAACGACGGCAATGTGCAGACCGCGCTGGTCACCGGCGCCTCGCGCGGCATCGGCCGCGCCATCGCGCAGGAACTCGCGGCGCGCGGCTTCCGCGTCATCGGCACCGCCACCAGCGATGCCGGCGCGCAGGCGATCACCGAAGCGCTGGCGGGCCATTCCGGCTGCAAGGGCGTCAAGCTCGACGTGAACGACGGCGCGGGCGTCACCGCGCTCATCGACGGCATCGTCAAGGAATACGGCGGCGTGCACGTGCTCGTCAACAACGCCGGCATCACGCGCGACGGCCTGGCCATGCGCATGAAGGACGACGACTGGGACGCGGTGCACGACACCAACCTGAAATCGGTCTTCCGCATGGCGCGCGAAGTGATGCGTCCGATGATGAAGCAGCGCTTCGGCCGCATCATCAACATCACGTCGGTCGTCGGCGCGAGCGGCAATCCCGGCCAGGCCAACTACGCCGCCGCCAAGGCCGGCGTCGCTGGCATGACGCGCGCGCTGGCGCGCGAACTGGGCAGCCGCAACATCACCGTCAACTGCGTCGCGCCGGGCTTCATCGAGACCGACATGACCGACGTGCTGCCCGAGGCCCAGAAGGCCGCGCTGCTGCAACAGATCCCGCTCAATCGCCTCGGCAAGCCCGAGGAGATCGCGCAGGCGGTGGCGTTCCTGGCCTCTCGCGAGGCCGGCTACATCACCGGGTCCGAGCTGCACGTCAACGGCGGCATGTACATGAATTGAGCGGATTGCCGTATCGGCCGCAAGGCCGGTTCGGCCGTCTGGTGTTCTGGGCAAGTAGAATCCGCCCGTTTTTACGCAAACCTCCCGGAGGAGTGTCATGAGCGATATCGAAGCACGAGTCAAGAAAATCATTGCCGAACAACTCGGCGTTCCCGAAGCCGACGTGGCCAACGACAAGGCCTTCGTGGCCGACCTGGGCGCAGACTCGCTCGACACGGTCGAACTGGTGATGGCGCTGGAAGACGAATTCAGCATCGAGATCCCCGACGAAGAAGCCGAGAAGATCACGACCGTCCAACTCGCGATCGACTACGCCAAGGCCCACGCCAAGGCGTGAATGGAGCCCACGGTCGCTGTCGCTCCCTGCCCCCGAGGGGCCGGCCGCGAGTGGCCCGGCGGAGCCGGATCCACCGCTCCCTTGAATTTCTGATTGAGTATCCGAGCGGCAGCGCCGGGAACCTCGGTTCCTTCGCTGCACTTGGCCCTGATTGAAAAACTGCAAATGAGTCGTCGTCGCGTCGTCGTCACCGGGCTTGGCCTGGTCTGTCCCGTGGGGAACACGGTGGCTGAGGGCTGGGCCAACATCGTCGCGGGCAAGTCCGGCATCGCCACGATCACCAAGTTCGACGCCAGCGCCTTCGCCTGCCATTTCGCGGGCGAGGTGAAGGGCTTCAATGTCGAGGACTACATCCCCGGCAAGGACGCCCGCCACATGGATACCTTCATCCATTACGGCGTGGCGGCGGCGCTGCAGGCGATCAAGGATGCCGGCCTGAAGACCGGCGACCAGCTCTCCGAGCACGAGGGCGACCGCATCGGCGTGCTGATGGGCGCCGGCATCGGCGGCCTGCCCGAAATCGAACACACGCAGACCGAGTACGCGAACCGCGGCCCGCGCCGCATCTCGCCGTTCTTCGTGCCGGCCTCGATCATCAACATGATCTCGGGCCACGTGTCGATCTACTGCGGCTACCGCGGCCCCAACCTCGGGCTGGTGACGGCCTGCACGACGGGCCTGCATTCGATCGGCATGGCCGGCCGGATGATCGAATACGGCGATGCCGACGTGATGATCGCCGGCGGCGCGGAATCCACCGTGTCGCCGCTGGGCATCGGCGGCTTCGCGTCTGCGCGCGCGCTGTCCACCCGCAACGACGACCCGTCGGCCGCGTCGCGGCCGTGGGACAAGGAGCGCGACGGCTTCGTCCTGGGCGAGGGCGCCGGCGCCCTCGTGCTCGAGGAATACGAACACGCCCGGGCGCGCGGCGCCACGATCTACGCCGAGCTCGCGGGCTTCGGCATGAGCGGCGACGCGTACCACATGACCGCGCCCAACGTGGACGGCCCGAACCGCTCGATGCGCGCGGCGCTGGCCAACGCCGGCATCAATGCCGACCAGGTGCAGTACCTCAACGCGCACGGCACGTCCACGCCGCTGGGCGACCTGAACGAGACCAACGCGGTCAAGAAGGCGTTCGGCGACCACGCGAAGAAGCTGGCCGTCAGCTCGACCAAGTCGATGACCGGCCACCTGCTGGGCGGCGCCGGCGGCATCGAGTCGGTGTTCACCGTGCTGTCGCTGCGCGACCAGGTCGCTCCCCCGACCATCAACCTGGTCAACCCGGATCCCGAGTGCGATCTCGACTACTGCGCCAACACGGCACGCGAGATGAAGATCGACTACGCGGTGAAGAACAACTTCGGCTTCGGCGGCACCAACGGAACGCTCGTGTTCCGCAAGGTCTGACCGTCTCCAGCCAGCATCCGCACCGGCGAGCGATGCGCGCGCCGCCTCCCGTCGAGTTCACGAGTGCGCTGGCCCGCGCCTGGCGCGCGGCCTTGTCGCTGCTCGTCGGCGCGTCGGTCGCCGTGCCGCTGGCGTGGGTGCTGCCGTACGTCGCGGCGCATGCGGGCGGCACCCGGCCCGATGCGTTGCTCGACGCGCTCGGCAGCCCCGTCGTCCAGGCCGCCATCGCCCTCTGGGGTGGCGCGATGGTCGTCGCCGCGTTCTGGCTGGCGCGTCGCCGATCGGCGGCGGGTGGGCGCACGCTCCGTTGGGACGGCCAGGACTGGGTGCTCGCCGGCGACGTCCACGGCCGCCCCGACCAGCGCGGCGGCGCCGCCCTGATGCTCGATCTCGGCCCGTGGATGCTGGTGCGCTTCCTGCCGCACGCCGGAATCGGATCGGCCACCTGGCTGCCGCTGACCGCCGGGCTCGACCCGGCCCGCTGGGCCGCGTTGCGCGGCGCGCTGTGGAACTGGCGCGGCAATCCGGGGGATGCACGTTCATGACGATGCTCAACCCCGATCCCGATGCGGCCCTGGTCGAGCGCGTCAAGCAGGGCGACGTGCGCGCCTTCGAGATGCTGGTCGTCAAGTACCAGCGCCGCATCGAGCGCCTGATCGGCCGCATGGTGCGCGACGTCGACCTGGTGGCCGACATCGCCCAGGAGACCTTCATCCGGGCCTACCGCGCGCTGCCGCAGTTCCGCGCCGAGAGCGCGTTCTACACCTGGCTCTACCGCATCGCCGTCAACACCGCCAAGAAGGCCCTGGTCGACATGAAGCGCGATCCCGTGATGACTTACACGTCATTGCAGGGCTCCGACGACGACGATGAAACTTACCGCGGCGGAATGGAACCAACCGACGGCGAGACGCCCGAGGCGCTGCTCGCCAGCAAGGAAATCGCCGCGACCGTGAACGCGGCCATTGCCTCGTTGTCCGAAGATCTGCGCCAGGCGATCACCCTGCGCGAGATCGAGGGCCTCAGCTACGAAGAGATCTCGGACGTGATGAATTGCCCGATCGGCACCGTGCGCTCGCGCATCTTCCGCGCCCGCGAGGCCATTGCCGAGCGGCTGCGGCCGTTGCTCGACACGCGCGATGGCAATCGCTGGTAAGTGCACACTACGCCGAAAAGAACGACGCCATGAATTGTTATTCCCTGCAGACTGCCACCCGGCGAACCGATGACCCGTTGCGAGGTTTGAATGTCACAGCCCGATAGCGATCGTTCCTCTTCCGACTCCAGCCGCCGCATCCTCTCGGCGCTGGCCGACGGCGATGCCACCGACAGCGAAGCCGCGCGCGCGTTCCAGGCCTGGCGCGACGACCCCGACGCCCGCGCGTCGTGGCACGCCTACCAGCTGATCGGCGACGTGCTGCGCAGCGACGACCTGGCCGCCGAGCCGGCTGCCGACGCGGCGTTCCTCGCCGCGCTGCGGGCCCGCCTGGCCGACGAGCCGGTGGTGCTGGCGCCGCAGCCGCGTGTCGACGACTTGGCGGTCCCGTTGCCTGCGGCCGCCAACGCGTCCGGCAGCGCGAGCCGTTCGCGTGGCCGCTGGCAGGGTCCGGTCGCGATGGCGGCCTGCTTCCTGGCGGTGACCGGGGTCCTCAACGTCGCCGGCACCTTCAAGCACAGCGCAGGCGGCAACCTGGCGTCGGCGGCCGCCTCCGGCCCGTTGATGGCGTCGGCGACCGCGGTCAACAACGGCGTCGTCCCGACTTCGCTGCAGACCGCCGCCCAGACCAAGGCCGCGGCCGACCAGCTCGCGCCGTACCTCGCGGCGCACCGCCAGTCGGGGATGAGCGGCCCGTTCCAGATGCCGGGCAGCGACATCCGCAACGTCTCCCTGGTGCAGCCCGCGCAGTGATGGATCGGGTGCTGTCCCCGGGCCTGCGCCCGCCGGTGCCCGCTCGTGCGCTGCGCGCGCGCGCGGCGCTCTCGCGCGTGACGCTCGCCCCCGCGCGCGGGACGCTGGCGCGCGTCTCGCGGTTCTCCGGCGCGCTGGTGTGCGCCGCCGCGCTCAGTGCCGGCCAGGCGCGCGCGCAGGCGCTGAAGGCCCCGGCGGCGCCGCAATCCACGGCCAGCGGCGCGAGCGCCGCCGACCTGCGCGGCTGGCTCGCGCGCATCCACGAAGCGGCCGCGCACAGCAGCTACGTCGGCACCTTCGTCAACAGCACCGGCACCAGCGTGATCAGCTCGCGCGTGGGCCATTATTTCGAAGGCAAGAACACGCTGGAACGCGTCGATGCCCTCGACGGCGAGCCGCGCTCGATGCTGCGGCTCAACGACGAGGTGCGCACGATCTGGCCGCGCTACCGCGTGGCGGTGATCGAGCCCGTCGACCCGCGCGCCTCGTTCCCGGCGCTGGTCAGCGGCAGCGAGAAACACATTCCCGACTTCTACGAACTGCACGTGCAGCCGATGGAGCGCATCGCCGGCCACGACGCCGATCGCCTGCTGCTGAAGGCGCGCGACGACAGCCGCTTCGACCACGTGATCTGGGCCGACCACGCCACCGGCCTGCTGCTGCGCGTGGACGTGCAGGTGGCCGGCCGCACGCTCGAATCGTCCGGCTTCTCGGACGTCAACATCGGCGTGAAGCCCGACGCCGCCACGGTCCATGCCGAACTGCACCGCGCCGACGGCTATCGCATCGTCAGGCCGGTCATCGAGCATACGAAGCTCGAGACCGAGGGCTGGACGATGCAGGCCGGCCTGCTGCCCGCCGGCTTCCAGGCGCTCGACTGCGTGCGCCGCGCGCTGGACATGCCCGGCGAGAGCGGCCCGCAGCCCAAGGTGCTGCAGGCGATCTGGTCGGACGGCATCACGCACGTGTCGCTGTTCATCGAGCCGTTCCAGCCGCAGCGCCACCGCAGCGAGGGATTGACGGTGATCGGGGCCACGCACACGCTGACGCGCCGCGTCAACGACATGTGGCTCACGGCGGTCGGCGATGTCCCGCCCGCCACTCTCGACCAGTTCGTTCGCGCCCTGGAACGCAAGCCCTGATCCGCGCCGGGTTCGCGCGTGCGGTCACAATACTGACACCCTGTTCCGGAGCCTTCGCTCGATGTCCAAGCCCACCGCATCCAACGCCCTCTCCGCCACGCTGGCGCTCGCCACCGTGATCGGAGCCGCGCTCCCGTTGCAGGCGTGGGCCCAGGCCGCCGCCGTCGCGGCGCCCGCATCCGCGGTGCCCGTTGTGGCGCCCGACACCGCCGTGCGCGGCCTGCCCGACTTCACCGGCCTGGTGGAGACGGTGGGCCCGGCGGTCGTCAACATCCGCACCAACATCAAGCCCAAGGCCGCAGGCCCCGACACCTCGCTGCAGGCCCAGATGCAGCAGCTGATCGAGGAATACATCCGCCGCCACGGCGGCCGCGGCGGCCATGCCGCGCCCGGCGCTCCCGGCGGCGACACCGACCAGCCCGACGACGACGACCAGCCCGAGCAGGGCTACATCGGCTCCGGCTTCATGCTGTCGCCCGACGGCTTCGTGCTGACCAATGCGCACGTCGTCGAGGGCGCCGACGAGGTCACCGTCACGCTCACCGACAAGCGCGAGTTCAAGGCCAAGATCATCGGCAGCGACCAGCGCACCGACGTCGCGCTGCTCAAGATCGACGCCACCGGCCTGCCGTTCGTCAAGATCGGCAACGTCGACCGGCTGAAGGTCGGCGAATGGGTGATCGCCATCGGCTCGCCGTTCGGCCTCGAGAGCACCGTCACCGCCGGCATCGTCAGCGCCAAGCAGCGCGAGACAGGCGACTACCTGCAACTGCTGCAGACCGACGTCGCGATCAACCCGGGCAACTCCGGCGGCCCGCT
Source organism: uncultured beta proteobacterium (assembly GCA_903845345.1). Lineage (GTDB taxonomy): Bacteria > Pseudomonadota > Gammaproteobacteria > Burkholderiales > Burkholderiaceae_C > Scleromatobacter. The sequence goes on along the minus strand of CAIMXF010000358.1, from coordinate 3,910 downwards.
CATCAACATGCGCGGCGAGGTGGTGGGCATCAACTCGCAGATCCTGAGCCCGTCGGGCACCAGCGCCGGCATCTCGCTGGCCATCCCGATCGACGAGGCGATCCGCGTGTCCGACCAGTTGCGCGCCAGCGGCCACGTCACGCGCGGTCGCATCGGCGTGCAGATCGGGCCGATCTCCAAGCAGGTCGCCGAGTCGGTCGGCCTCGGCAAGCCGATCGGCGCGCTGGTCGAGAGCGTGCAGGCCGGGCTGCCGGCCGAGAAGGCGGGCATCGAGGCCGGCGACATCATCACCAAGGTGCAGGGCAAGACGGTGGAGCGCTTCTCCGACCTGCCGCGCCTGGTGGGCATGGTCAAGCCGGGCGACAAGGTCAAGCTCGAGGTCTTCCACGACGGCAAGTCCAAGGAGATCACCGCCGAAGTCGTCGACTTCGGACCCGAGACTCCGCCGACGCTGGCCGACGCCCCGCCCGACGCGGTGCCCGACACCAAGGCCACGCTGGGCCTGAAGGTGACCGACCTGGGCGACGCCGATCGCGCGCGGCTGCACATCAAGGGCGGCGTGCGCGTCGACAGCGCCGAGGGCGCCGCCGGCCGCGCGGGCGTGCAGGAAGGCGACGTCATCCTGACCATCGGCAACGTGCAGGTGACCTCGGCCAAGCAGTTCGCCGCCACGGTGGCCAAGCTGGACAAGGCCAAGCCCATCGCCGTGCTGGTTCGCCGCGGCGATTCTGCAAATTACCTCGTGATCCGTCCGAGCAAGTAAAATCCCGGAGATCGGCGACACGGCATGGCCGTGTCCGCCTCCGGCCCGGCGTCTCGCGCTCGCGATTCACCGGGCCGCGTGCATTTTCGAAGCCGCGCGACAGCAGCGACTTCGCACCCTTCCCACGCATCTTTTCGCAGGTCACCCAGATGGCACAGTACGTTTTCACGATGAACCGCCTCGGCAAGATCGTCCCGCCGAAGCGAGAGATCCTCAAGGGCGTGTCCCTGAGCTTCTTCCCCGGCGCCAAGATCGGCGTGCTCGGCCTGAACGGCTCGGGCAAGTCCACGCTGCTGAAGATCATGGCCGGCGTCGACAAGGACTTCGAAGGCGAAGCGATGCCGATGCCGGGCCTCAACATCGGCTACCTGCCGCAGGAGCCGCAGCTCGATCCAGCGCAGACCGTGCGCGAGTCGGTGGAAGAGGGCATGGGCGGCGTGCTGGCTGCCAAGAAGCGCCTCGACGAGGTCTACGTCGAGTACGGCCTGGAGGACGCCGACTTCGACAAGCTCGCCGCCGAACAGGCCGAGCTCGAGGCCATCATCTCGTCGGCCGGCTCCGACAATGTCGAGCACCAGCTCGAGATCGCCGCCGACGCGCTGCGCCTGCCGGCGTGGGAGGCCATCGTCGGCAACCTGTCGGGCGGCGAGAAGCGCCGCGTCGCGCTGTGCCGCCTGCTGCTGTCCAAGCCCGACATGCTGCTGCTCGACGAACCGACCAACCACCTGGATGCGGAGTCGGTGGACTGGCTGGAGCAGTTCCTGCAGCGCTTCTCCGGCACCGTCGTGGCCATCACCCAGGAGCGCTACTTCCTCGACATCGCCGCCGAGTGGTGCCTGGAACTGGAGCGCGGCCGCGGCCTCCCGTCCAAGGGCAACTACTCCGAGTGGCTGCTGCAGAAGGAACAACGCCTCGAGCAGGAGCAGAAGACCGAGGACGCCCGCACCAAGGCGATGAAGAAGGAACTCGAGTGGGTGCGTTCGAACCCGAAGGGTCGCCAGGCCAAGAGCAAGGCCCGCATGGCGCGCTTCGAGGAACTGAGCGACTTCGACTACCAGACGCGCAACGAGACCAACGAGATCTTCATCCCCGTGGCCGACCGCCTGGGCCACGAGGTCATCGAGTTCACGAACGTCAGCAAGGGCTTCGGCGACCGCCAGCTGATCGACAACCTCAGCTTCAAGGTGCCGGCAGGCGCCATCGTCGGCATCATCGGCCCGAACGGCGCCGGCAAGTCGACGCTGTTCCGCATGATCGCGGGCAAGGAGCAGCCGGATTCGGGCACGGTCGCCATCGGCAAGACCGTGAAGATGGCCTTCGTCGACCAGACCCGCGACGATCTCGAGGACGCCAAGACCGTGTGGCAGGACGTCTCGGGCGGCCTGGACAACCTGACGGTGGGCAAGTTCGTGATGCCTTCGCGCGCCTACATCGGCCGCTTCAACTTCAAGGGCAACGACCAGCAGAAGCTCGTCGGCAACCTGTCCGGCGGCGAGCGCGGCCGGCTGCACCTGGCCAAGACGCTGATCCAGGGCGGCAACGTGCTGATGCTCGACGAGCCGTCGAACGACCTCGACGTCGAGACGCTGCGCGCGCTGGAAGATGCGCTGCTCGAATTCGCGGGCTCGATCATGGTCATCAGCCACGACCGCTGGTTCCTCGACCGCATCGCCACCCACATCCTGGCCTGCGAAGGCGATTCGCAATGGGTGTTCTTCGACGGCAACTACCAGGAGTACGAAGCCGACAAGAGGAAGCGACTCGGCGAGGAAGGCGCGCGTCCGAAGCGCGTGCGCTACAAGGCGCTCAAGTAAGCGCTCTCCGGCCCGCGCCGGATGTCGACAGGCCGCCCTCCGAGGCGGCCTTTTTCATACCCTGCTCGGTATTCCCCAGATTTGGTGAGTGCGCCGCCACGGCCCAGTTCGTACACTTTTCGTGAAGACGCATGGGTGCGTCTGCCGCAAGAACATCGAACCATCTCCAAGGGAACCGAACGATGAGTTTTTCCGTCCTGAAGCCTCTTGCCGGGATCGTCCTGGCGACCGGCGCTTGTCTCGCGAACGCCACCGACATCAACTTCGATTCGGCCAGGACGTCGCCGTTCTACTACCTGTACGCCGACGGCAACTACGGCATCCTGGACCTGACGCTGGCGCCGATGTCGATCGCTCCGGTCAGCAAGGCCTCGAGCGACAAGACGCTGACGGCGACCGACTTCATCTTCTTCGGCACCAAGCCGTTCGACCTCGACTCGCTGCAACTCGGCAACGTCGGCTCGAAGAACCCTGGCGGCACGATCGAGCTGTACTACACCTACGCGACCAGTCCCCTGGTCGTCCACAGCGAGGCGCTCACGCTGGACACCGCTCCCGGCCTGCAGACGTTCTCTCAACTGGCGAACACGCTGGGCGATCTCGACGACCTGAGCTCGTTCACGCTGGTCGGCAAGAAGCTGTCGTTCCAGGTCGACAACATCGATGTCTCGAAGTACTCGCCCGCACCGGCCGTGCCGGAACCCGGCTCGCTGCCGCTGCTCGCCGCCGGCCTGGGCTTGCTCGCCGTGGTGATGCGCCGCCGCCGGGCCTGATTGCCGGTACGCCGCACGTCCCCACACCGAAAGGCCGCCTCCGGGCGGCTTTTTTCATTGTTCGATCGAAGCGCAGCGTGTCCGCCCGAATCAGCGGTTTACGTTGCGGCGGCGCGGCCAGCAAAAAGCCGCCCGAAGGCGGCTTTCGTCATCCTGGAGCGCGACGCCGTTGCCGGCGACGGCGGCTCCATCCGATCAGCGCAGCTTGATTTCCTTGTACAGGACGTGCTTGCGCGCCTTCGGATCGAACTTCATGAATTCGAGCTTTTCAGGCGTCGTCTTCTTGTTCTTGTTCGTGGTGTAGAAATGACCCGTCCCCGCGGTCGATTCCAGCTTGATCTTTTCGCGTCCGCCCTTGGATGCCATGGTGTGTATCTCCAGTGAGGATTAAAGAGCGCCCTTGGCGCGCAGGTCGGCGAGGACGGAATCGATACCGTTCTTGTCGATCAGGCGCAGCGCGGCCGTCGAAATACGCAGGCGGATGAAGCGGTTCTCGCTCTCGACCCAGATGCGGCGGCTCTGCAGATTCGGCAGGAAGCGGCGCTTCGTACGATTGTTGG
>CAIMXF010000357.1 GCA_903845345.1 uncultured beta proteobacterium | reverse complement strand
GGCCTCGGCGGCGTAGCCCTGGCCGCGGAACTCGGGCATCAGCGCGTAGCCCACGTCCACTTCCAGCAGCGTGTCGCGCTTGATGAGGCCGCACATGCCCGCCAGCGCGCCGTCCGACTTGCGCTCGACCGCCCAGAAGCCGAAGCCGAGGCGGCCGTATGCGGCCGTATGGCGCGTGGCGATCCAGGCGCGCGCCTGCCGCCGCGTGCGCACGTGGCGCTCGCCGATGTTGGCGAGCCAGCCCGGGTCGTTGAGCAAGGCGCGCAGGAAGTCGGCGTCGGCGGCGCTGTCGTTGAACCAGCGCAGGCGCAGGCGTTCGGTCTCGAGGATCAGCATGGCGGCATTCTCACGCCTGCAGCAGCGAGGCGCGCGCGCCGGCGATCAGCGACTGGCCGATCTGTTCCATCAGGCCGGAGCGCGCGTTGGGGGCGCCGATCTCGGCAGGCGCGTCGATGCCGGTGCCCAGCTTCCATTGATGCCAGTACAGCGCGACGTCGATCGTCACCTCGGGACGGATCGCCACCAGCGCGCCGGCGTCGAGATGCGCACGCGCGAGCAGCTCGGGGATCACCGCCACGCCCCAGCCCATCACCGCCGCGCGCGCGCCGGCCTCGCTGGACGGCACGAAGCGCTCCTTGAGCCGCGGATCGCGCACGCCCATCGCGCGCGCCACCCACTGCGCCTGCATGTCGTCCTTGCGGTTGAACACGATGAACGGCAGCCGCGCGAAGTTGGACTCGTTGAGGCCGGTGGGCATCGCCTGCGTGACGAAGGCGGGACTGGCGACCGCGATGTAGCGCATGTGGCCCAGCGGCTGGCAGCTGCAGCCGCGCAGCGCCATCGACACCGTCGACACGCAGCCCAGCACCTCGCCCTCGCGCAGGCGGTCGTGCGTGAAGTCCTGGTCGTCGACGATCAGCTCGAGGCCGTAGCCCTCGCGCTGGCCGGCGTGCACGAGCGCGTCGAGCGCTGCCAGGACCCAGGTGGCGAGGCTGTCGGCGTTGATCGCGATGGGCAGGCGCTCCTCGCGCATCGGCGTGGCGCCGAGTTCGCGCGCGGCGTCGGCGCGCAGCGCCTGCAGCTGCCGCGCGTAGCGCAGCAGCACCTTGCCGGGCTCGGTCATGCGCAGCGGACGCGAGCGCACCACCAGCAGCTGGCCCACCTGCGTCTCGAGCGCGCGCAGCCGCTGCGACACCGCCGACTGCGTGACCGACAGCAGCTGCGCAGCGCGTTCGAAGCTGCCCGCCTCGGCCAGCGCGGCCAGCGCTTCGAGCGCGGCGGGATCGAGCAGGTTCATAAGTGACGCTACTGTAATCGGACGAATTGCGATGCAGCTTCACACTTTCCCGCGCTCGGCCTACGCTGGATCTTTCGATGCCAATGACGGAGACCTCCCATGAAGATCGGCGTTCCGAAGGAAATCAAGAACCACGAATACCGCGTCGGCCTGACGCCCGCGAGCGTGCGCGAGTTCGTCGCGCACGGCCACTCGGTGACGGTGC
>CAIMXF010000356.1 GCA_903845345.1 uncultured beta proteobacterium | reverse complement strand
GTCGAGGCCGACCTGGACCTGGTGGTCGCCATCACCGAGGGCATCCCCGTGCGCGACATGCTGATGGTGCGCAACCGCATGAAGGCCAAGGAAGCCGCCGGCGGCAAGAAGACCCTGCTGCTGGGCCCGAACTGCCCGGGCCTGATCACGCCGGAAGAAATCAAGATCGGCATCATGCCGGGCCACATCCATCGCAAGGGCCGCATCGGCGTCGTCTCGCGCTCCGGCACGCTGACCTACGAAGCCGTGGCGCAGCTGACCGAGATCGGCCTGGGCCAATCGTCGGCGGTGGGCATCGGCGGCGACCCGATCAACGGCCTGAAGCACATCGACGTGATGAAGGCGTTCAACGACGATCCCGACACCGACGCCGTCATCATGATCGGCGAGATCGGCGGCCCGGACGAGGCCGACGCGGCGCGCTGGTGCAAGGACAACATGAAGAAGCCGATCGTCGGCTTCATCGCGGGCGTCACGGCGCCGGCCGGCAAGCGCATGGGCCACGCCGGAGCGCTGATTTCCGGCGGCGCCGACACCGCCGACGCGAAGCTCGAGATCATGGAAGCCTGCGGCTTCACGGTCACGCGCAACCCGTCGGAAATGGGCAAGCTGCTCAAGGGCCTGCTGTGAGCTGAAGGTCGCCCTCCCGCGGAATTTCCGCGAACTGCCCCGGGGGGGTTGCGACCCTGCACCGGGAGCGGCGGCGAGCGGCCGCCGCCGGCGCGCCGTCGAAACCCCGGTTGCGCGGTGCTGCGCCGCGAAACTGAACGCAAGCTTGCGACTGCAGTTAGACTGCAGGCCGGCAGACAAGGAGCCTTCGGGCTCCTTTTCTTTTCCGCCGCTCATTTCGCAGACACTCGAGCCCTCGTGGAACTCTTCCTCACCGCTAGCTTCTGGGCCGCCCTCGGCTCGATCATCCTGGCCAACGTGCTGCTGTCGGGCGACAACGCCGTGGTCATCGCGATGGCCGCGCGCGGGCTGCCTCCCGCCCAGCAGAAGAAGGCCATCCTGTTCGGCAGCGGCGCGGCGATCGTCATGCGGATCGTGCTGACGCTCGTCGCGGTGCGGATGCTCGGGTTGCCCTGGCTCAAGCTGGTCGGCGGCGTCGCCTTGCTGTGGGTCGGCGCCAAGCTGATGTCGGACGAGGAAAGCGAGCACGCCCGCCCGACCCAGACCCAGGGCATCGGCGTGGCCGTGCGGACGATCCTGCTGGCCGACCTGGTGATGAGCCTGGACAACGTGCTCGCGGTGGCCGCCGCGGCTCAGGGCAACACGCTGTTGCTGGTCGTCGGGCTGGCCGTCAGCATTCCGCTGATCGTCTTCGGCAGCACGCTGATCCTGAAGGTGATGGAACGCTTTCCAGTCATCATCACTGCGGGCGCCGCGCTGCTGGGCTGGCTGGCAGGCGAGATGATGCTGACCGACCCGGCGCTCCACCGCTGGTTTGCCGAGGTGCCGGAGTCCGCGGTGCGCATCGCGGGCGTCGTCGGCGCGGTGCTGGTGGTCATCGTCGGCAAGCTGCTGCAGCGGCTTGCAAGAAGCCGCGCCTGACGCGGCGCTCCCTCGACGGCGCGTGACGAATGCCGCACGGACCCCGCCTACGGCATTCGCCGGGTTGACGACGGCGCCGACACCGGACAATCTAGGAGGATGCCGCGTTCTTCGCTCCCAAAGCTCACGCCGTCGTCCGCGACGGCGCCGCCGGCGTGGTTCCGCTTGAAACGCATGTTCGGGCTCGCGTCCCAGACCCGGGCGACGCAGCCCTCGGGCTGGCACGGCAAGGCCGGCAAGGGCCCTGCGGGGCCCATGCCGCGCATCACCGACTACGAACTGCGCCACGTGATCGCGCGCAACGACCGCGCCACGATCTACCAGGCCACCGAGCGCTCCACGGGCCGCCTGATCGCCTTGAAGACGGTGCGCATCGGCAGCACCAGCGGCACCGACCGCGGGCTGTGGCGCGAACGCTTCCTGCGCGAGGCCGCGGCAGCGGCGCGGCTGAAGCACGAGTACATCGTCGCCGTCCACGCGGGGGGCGTGCAGGGCGAGGGCGACGCCACGACGGGCTGGCTGGCGATGGAATGGGTGCACGGCACCGACATGTCGCGCTACGCCAGCGCCAACCGCATGCTGCCCGAAGGCGTCGTCGTGGGCATCTGCCAGCGTGTGGCGCTGGCGCTCGATCTCGCACACCGCTCGGGCATCGTGCACCGCGACATCAAGCCCTCCAACATCCTCTTCGACCCGACCACCGGCACGGTCAAGGTCACCGACTTCGGCTCCGCCCGCGTCGCCGACACCGCCGCCACGCGCAGCGGCGTGATGCTGGGCACGCCCGCCTACATGGCGCCGGAGCAGCTCGCCGGCGCCGACGCCACCGCGCAGTGCGACCTCTACGCGCTGGGCGTGCTGCTGTTCGAGCTGCTCGTCGGCCGCCGCCCCTTCGAGGCCGATTCCATGGGCGACCTGTTGGCGCGCATCGCCCACCAGACGCCGCCGCGCGTGCGCATGCTGCGCCCCGAACTGCCGCCGCTGCTCGACGACGTCGTCGCCCGCCTGCTGGCCAAGGCGCCGGGTCTGCGCCAGGAGAGCGCCCACCAGGTGGCCCTCGAGCTGCGGCTGGCGCGCCAGCAATGCGCGGCCGCCGAGCCCGGCAGCGCCGCCGCCGAATGGCCGGATACGGCGCCTGGTGACGATCCCCAGCACGACTTGACGGCATCCCACCCATTCCAAGGCACAATCGCCAGCTAACACGCGCGAACGACTTGCTTCGCCGCATCTTGCCGTCCTCATGATCCTTGAGTTCTTCAGCGTTACTGATACCGGCCGGGCGCGCCGCAATAACGAAGACTCCGTGGCGCTCGACGAACCCGGGCGCATCGCGGTGCTGGCCGACGGCATGGGCGGCTACAACGCGGGCGAAGTGGCGAGCGGGATGGCCTCTGAGCGCGTCAAGGGCGAGCTCGGCCAGCGCCTGAAGGCGCTCGGCGCCACGCCCACCGAAGCCGAGATCAAGACGGCGCTCCTCGATGCCGTCGACAGCGCCAATCGCGAGGTGTTCGACGCCGCGATGTCGCACCCCGAGTACGCCGGCATGGGCACCACGCTGGTCGTGGCCGTCTATCGCGGCGACCGCCTGTGGCTGGGCCACATCGGCGATTCGCGCGGCTACCGGTTCCGCAACGGGCACCTCGAACAGCTCACGCGCGATCACTCGCTGCTGCAGGAACAGATCGACGCCGGCCTGATCACCGCGGAGCAGGCGGCCTATTCGATGCACAAGAATCTGGTTACACGTGCAGTCGGGGTGGACGAACTCGTCGACCTCGAAATCCACGATTATCCGGTTGAGCCGGGCGATCTCCTGTTGATGTGCTCCGACGGCTTGTCCGACATGCTCACCGACGAGCAGATCGAACAGCTGTTGCGAACCAACGACAGCCTGCCCGCGGCGGGTGCGATGCTGGTCCAGGCAGCCAATGCGGCTGGCGGGCGAGATAATATTGCGGTGATACTGGCGCGCGCCAAACCGGGCACCCGGGACTTCGCGAAGTCCTGGTGGTCTTTCTGGCGCTGACTTGGCCGGGTCCTCGAATACTGGGCGGATGAATTACAACGAGCGCTGCGGCGTTTCCGACAAGCGGCCCTGAGGCCGCGGAGAAACTGAGGTTTTCAATGGGCAAACTCGTCGTCTCGCTCGATAACGTCGTGATCAAGGAGTTCCAGATCACGAAAGAGCGCACCACGCTCGGCCGCCGGCCGTACAACGACATCGTGATCGACAACCTCGCCGTCAGCGGCGAGCACGCGGTGCTGACCGCGGCGCAGTCCGATGTGTTCATCGAAGACCTGAACAGCACCAACGGCACCTACATCAACGGCAAGGCGGTCAAGAAGCAACTGCTGTCCAACAACGACGTCGTCGAAGTGGGCAAGTACCGCATCAAGTTCCTGGCCGAAGACGCGGAAGACTACGAAAAGACGATGATCCTGCGCCCGGGCGCGTTCGGCCGCGCGCCGGGCACGATCGGCGCACCGCCCGCGGCCACGCCGCCGGCCGCCGGCCCGGCGTCGATCAAGGTGCTCAATGGCGGCGCCGCCGGCCGGGAAGTGCTGCTCACCAAGGTCGTCACCACGGTCGGCAAGCCGGGCGTGCAGGTCGCCTCCGTCACCAAGCGTCCGGGCGGCTACGTGCTGTCGCATGTCGAAGGCTCGCGCCGTCCCAGCGTCAACGGCCAGGCCGTCGGCGAGGAGTCGATCTCGCTGAAGCACGGCGACATCATCGATCTGGCCGGCACGCAGATGCAGTTCGTGCAGAACTGAACCTGCGCATCGCTGCTCGAGTCGCGGCGTGACCACTCCGCCCGACCGGGAGCCGGCATCCACCCAGCTGCCGTACGACACCACCGGGGTCCACTCCGAGTTCCACGTCGACCCGCCGGTGCGCCTGTCGATCTGGCGAAGCGCGCTGCAACGCCTGCAGCGCTGGCATCCGACGCTGCGGCTGTCACTGGTCGCCTGCGGCTTCTGGCTGGTCGGCGCGTGGCACATCGTCGTCGCGCCCATCGCGCCGCTGACGCGGCTGGAACTGGCGGTCGACGACCTGCGCCAGTCCACCGCGCTGACGCCCGTCGCGGCGCCACGCGACGACATCGTCATCATCGACGTCGATGACGCCAGCCTGCGCGAGCTCGGCCGCTGGCCCTGGCCGCGCGACCGCCTCGCGCAGCTGATCGAGACGCTGTTCGACGACGACCACGCCGCTGCGCTGGGCATCGACCTGGTGCTCGCCGAGCCCGACGACCAGGCGCGCACCGTGCACGACGCGCTCGTGTCGCTGACGCAGATGGCGCCGGACGACGCGTCGCTGCGGGCGGGCGTCGCGCGCTGGCAGGGCATGCTGGAGGCGCGCGCGGATCACGATGCGCGGCTGGCGCGCGCGCTGTCGGGCCACCCGGTCACGCTGGCCTACCACTTCAACCACCGGGCCGATCCGGTGGCCGCGGGCAGCGCGGCGCTCATTCCGCCCGGATCGCCGCCGCCGCCCGCGCGCGAGCTGCCGCCGCCGATCACCGAGGCCGACGTGTTGCCCGCCAGCGCGCTCGCGATGACGCCCTGGCAAGGCATCGAGGCGCCGGTGCCCGCGCTGCTGCGCGCCGCCTCGGGCACCGGCTTCATCAATGCGCTGCCGGACGCCGACGGCGAGCTGCGCAGCACGCTGCTGGTCACCGGCTACGAAGGCGCAGTCTACGAATCGTTCGCGCTGTCGTTGTGGCGCCAGTGGCACCACGTGAGCGCGCTGCGGCCGGTGATCCGCCGCGGCGAGGCCGGCGGCCCGCCACGCCTGACCGGCCTGCAGCTGACCTCGGCCGACGGCGAGCCGCTGCGAGCGCTGCGGGTCGATGCGCGCGGCGCCGTCACGCTGCCTTACCGCGCCGCGCTGCATCCGGGCGCGTCGCCGGGCACCGGCCGTTTCCGCTACATCCCCGCGGCCGACGTCCTCGCGCATCGCGTCGGCGTGCGCGAGCTCGGCGGCCGCGTGGTGCTGTTCGGAAGCTCGGCGCCGGGCCTGGCCGACCTGCGCGCGACGCCCGTGCACCCCGCGCTGCCGGGCATCGAGGTGCATGCGCAGCTGATGGCCGGCCTCGAGGACAACGACCTCAGCGTGCGTCCCGACTGGTCACAAGGCTTCGAGCTGGTGCTGCTGGCCGGGGTGCTCGCGGCCGTGACGATGGCCGTGCGCCGCCTTGCCGGCCCGGTGGCGGTGCTGGCCCTGGCGATGATCCTCGCCGTGCTGCTGCTGTGCGACCTCTGGGCGCTCACCGGGCGCGGCTGGGCCATCCCGATCGCCGCGCCGCTGGCGGCCGGCCTGCTGACCGGCGTGCTGGGCGTCGTCGCCAACTACCTGCGCGAATGGCACTCGCGGCGCTCGCTGGCGCAGCTGTTCGGCCACTACCTGCCGCCGGAACGCGTGCGCGCGATGGCCAACGATCCGGAGCGCTTCCTCGACGTCGCCAGCAGCGCCGAGAACCGCGAGCTGACCGTGCTGTTCTGCGACCTGCGCGGCTTCACGCCGATGTCCGAGAAGATGGCGCCCGACCGCCTGCGCGAACTGCTGAACCTGTACTTCCTGCGCATGAGCCAGATCATCCACGGCCACGGGGGCACGCTCGACAAGTTCATCGGCGACGCCGTGATGGCGTTCTGGGGCGCGCCGCAGCCCGACGAGCAGCATGCCGCCCACGCGGTGCAGGCCGCGATGGCGATGATCGCCGCCGTCGGGCCGCTCAACGCCGAACTCGCCGAGCGCGGGCTGCCGCCGCTGTCGCCGTGCATCGGCCTGGCCACCGGCGTCGTGTGCGTCGGCGATCTCGGCTCGGCGCTGCGCCGCAGCTATACCGCGGTGGGCGACGGCGTGAACCTGGCCGCGCGCATCGAGGGCGCGACGCGCACCTACGACGTGCCGCTGCTGGTGTCCGACACCACGCGCGCCGCCGCCGGCGAGCTGCCGGGCTGCGAATGGGTGGAGGTCGACGAGGTGGCCGTCAAGGGCCGCAGCCAGCGGGTCACGCTCTACGTGCCGCTGCCTGTCACGGATGCCGCATTGTCGAGTTCCGGCCACCAAAATGCGCAGGAAATCACGGGGATTCATGAACAACTTGGCCTTTGGCGCCTTGCACGGGATGCGGTGCGCGGGCACCATGGCAACGGGTCGCGGGCGGTGACGTCGCCGTCCGCGCGCGCTGTCGCTCACGCGCGACTGACCGAGCTGCTTGCCGCCCGGCCGGCCTCGCAGCAGCTGCATGCGCTGGCAACCCACCGGTTGGCCAGCATGGCAGCCGAAGATGCCCGAGAACAAGAACTTCCGCGCTGAATAGCCAGCGTTCTCTCCCAGAGTCACCACTTTCCGCGTGATCCCCGAATGAAAATCCAGGTCCTCGGCTGCTCCGGGTCGATCGCGCGCGACTGCCGCACCACCAGCTTCCTGCTCGACCAGGACGTGCTGATCGATGCCGGCACCGGCGTCGGCGATCTCTCGCTCGACGCGCTGGAGCGCATCGACCACATCCTGCTCACGCATTCCCATCTCGATCACGTGCTGGGGGTGCCGCTGCTGGCCGACAGCGTGCTGCGCCGGCGCCAGGCGCGCGGCGCGGCGCCGATCGAGGTGCACGCGCTGCCCGAGACGCTCGCCGTCCTGCGCGAGCACCTGTTCAACAACCAGCTGTGGCCCGACTTCACGCGGCTGCCCACC
>CAIMXF010000355.1 GCA_903845345.1 uncultured beta proteobacterium | reverse complement strand
GGCGCGGGTGTCGGCGGGGGCGGCGACGTGGTGCAGCTGCTGGCGACCGTCCACGGCGCGCCGGTGCCGGTTGCACCGTTGTTGGCGGCGGGGTCGTTGCCCTGCGTCCACCAGTTGGCCTTGTAGGTCTTGCCGCCTTCGGTCACGGTGTCGCCCGCGACATAGGCGATGGCCGCGCTCCAGGGCTGGCATTCGGTGGTCGCATGCGCGCCGGACGACGCCAGGGCGGTGCCGGCCACGGCGGCCGACAGCAGCGCGACGCGTTCGAGGCGTCGCTTTCTTTCGATCGGGGTCAGGGAAGGGGACATGTCGGGCTCTCCTTGTTGGGGGCCGGCACTGCGCGCAGGGCCGGTGCGAGGGAGTCTCTGCGTCCGCCCATGTGACGGGTCTAGGTAAAACCAGTACAAAACCAGTAACCCAGTGGCGTTGTTTTTATGAAATGTAAGAGAACCCGAACAACATCCAGTTTTGAGCAAGTTAGGGGGATATATTTCGCATAGAACACGTGAAAGCGAGATATCCGGGAGCGCAGGTTCGCAGAATCACACCGTCTAGTACCAAAATGGCACCAGTATGATTTTCAGGCATCAAGATACCCGATTCAGGGGATGGCCGAAACCGCCCGAATTGCGGGCGGCGCCGCCCGGCAGGCGTGGGAAAATCGCGGCTGGATGAAGTACACGGTAGCCGTCCGCACCCTCTGCGAGTTCACGGCCAAGCTCGGCGATCTCGATCTGCGCTTCACGCCCTCGGCCACCGCGCTCGAGGGCATGGCGGGCCACGCCATGGTCGCCGCGCGCCGGGGCGAGGCCTACGAATCCGAGCTGTGGTTGAAGGGCGAATACCGCGACCTCATCGTGCGAGGCCGTGCCGACGGGTTCGATCCCGAAGCCGGGCGGCTCGACGAGGTCAAGACCTATCGCGGCGACCTCCACGCCATGCCGCAGAACCGACGCTCGCTGCACTGGGCGCAGGCCAAGTGCTATGGCGCCTTGCTGTGCGCGGAGCGCGGGCTCGAGCAGTTGAAGGTGGCGCTGGTCTATTTCGACGTCACGTCGCAGGACGAGACGATGCTGGTCGAGTCGTTCACCGCCGCCGACCTGCGCGCGTTCCACGAGCTGCAGTGCGACCGCTTCCTGGCCTGGGCCGCGCAGGAGACCGCGCACCGCGTCGCGCGCGACGCCGCGCTCGCCGCGCTGCCGTTCCCGTACGCCACGTTCCGCGCCGGCCAGCGCCAGCTGGCGGAGAACGTCTACAAGGCCGCGGTCTCCGGCCGCACGCTGCTGGCCCAGGCGCCCACGGGCATCGGCAAGACGGTGGGCACGCTCTATCCGCAGCTGAAGGCGATGCCGGGCCAGAAGCTGGACAAGCTGTACTTCCTTGCCGCCAAGACACCCGGCCGCGCGCTGGCGCTCGACGCCTTGCAGGCGATCGCCGCGCCGCAGCGTGCACAGCCCGGGACGGCCGATGCCTTGAACGCCGGCGCCGTCATCGAAGGGGCGAGCGCAGCTGCCGAAACGGCGCGCGAAAGCGCGCGGCCGCCGCGCTCGGCCGCACCGGAGCAAGGCCGCGCGCCCCCTCGGGGGGCTGGCTGCGGTACGCCGCAGACTGGGGGCTCACCTTTACGCGTCATCGAGCTCGTCGCCCGCGACAAGGCCTGCGAGCACCCGACCAAGGCCTGCCACGGCGACTCTTGCCCGCTCGCCAAGGGCTTCTACGACCGCCTCCCCGCCGCGCGCCAGGCCGCCGTCGGCGCCACGCCCGACGCCGCGCCGCGCCTCGATCGCGGCGGGTTGCGCGCGATCGCGGCGGCCCACGAGGTGTGCCCGTACTACCTCGCGCAGGAGCTGGTGCGCTGGGCCGACGTGGTCGTGGGCGACTACAACTACTACTTCGACCTCGGCGGCATGCTGCACGGCATGGCGCACGCCAACGACTGGCGCGTGGGCGTGCTGGTCGACGAGGCGCACAACCTGGTGCCGCGGGCGCGCGAGATGTATTCGGCGACCTTGTCGCGCGCCGCGCTCGACGGCGTGCGTCCGCGCGCGCCCGCGACGGTCGCGCCCGCGCTCAGGCGGCTCGCGCGCACGTGGAACGAGATCCTCGGTCGCCAGATCGAGCCGTACGCGGTGCACGACGACCTGCCGCAAGGGCTCGTCACCGCGCTGCAGAACGTCAACGCCGCGATCGGCGACCACTCGGCCGCACATCCCGACGACGTTCCGCCCGAGTTGCTCGCGTTCTACTTCGACACGCTGCACTTCACGCGCCTGGCCGAATCCTTCGGCACGCATTCGCTGTTCGACGTGACGATCGCCGACGACGCCCAGCGCGACGTCACGCTGTGCCTGCGCAACCTGGTGCCTGCCTCGTTCCTGAAGCCGCGCTTCCTGGCCGCGCGCACCACCACGCTGTTCTCGGCCACGCTCACGCCGATGCGCTTCCACGCCGACCTGCTGGGGCTGCCGCCGGACGTCGCCTGGGTCGACGTCGAGTCGCCGTTCGACGCGGCGCAGCTGCGCGTGCAGGTGGCGCCGCTGTCCACGCGCTTCGCGGACCGGCCGGCGTCGCTGGCGCCGATCGTCGACCTGATGGCCCGGCAGTTCGCGCAGGCGCCCGGCAACTACCTGGCGTTCTTCAGCAGCTTCGACTACCTGCAGCAGGTGGCCGACCTGTTCCAGGCGCTGCATCCGCAGGTGCCGGTGTGGGCGCAGGCGCGCCAGATGACCGAAGGCGCGCGCAGCGACTTCCTCGCCCGCTTCCACGCCGGCGGCCGCGGCATCGGCTTCGCGGTGCTGGGCGGCGCGTTCGCCGAGGCCGTCGACCTGCCCGGCGAACGGCTGATCGGCGCCTTCATCGCGACGCTGGGGCTCCCGCAGGTCAACCCGGTCAACGAGCAGATGAAGGCGCGGCTGGAGACGCTGTTCGGCGCCGGCCACGACTACACCTACCTGTTCCCGGGCCTGCAGAAGGTGGTGCAGGCCGCGGGCCGCGTGATCCGCACCACCACCGACGCGGGCGTCGTGTTCCTGATCGACGACCGCTTCCGGCGCCCCGACGTGCGGCGCCTGCTGCCGGCGTGGTGGCGTGTCGAAATGGCGTAATCACGCAGGTTCAAAGTGCGGCTCGTCAGGCAGACTTGGACCCCAATGCGAACCAGCGCGCCGAACTACATCGCCACCGAACAGCTCATCTGGCTGCAGCAGGACGGCTCGCAGTCGCGCATCGTCGCGCGCGTCGGGCTGCCTTATCCGGTGGACGACGGCACCTGGGCCTGCCCGGCCGAACTGCAGGGCGTCGACGCGCGCTACCCGGACGTCTGCGGCGCCTCGTCGATGCAGGCGCTCAACCTTGCGACCGCGCTCATCGCCACGCGGCTGAGCCATCTGCTCGAACGCGGCGAGCGGCTGGTCGACGCCGAAGACACCAGCTGCGCCTGGGACGACGAGATGCTGCACTCCATCTTCGGACTGCACGGACTGCGCGCGTCCGAGCGCGCGCGATGAAGCAGTTCGACGCCGCGGCCACCGCGCGGGCGCTGGCCTTCCCGGCCCTGGTGTCGGCGCTGGAGCGCATGTTCATCGCGGGCTGCGACGTGCCGCCGCGCCAGGTGCATGCGGTCGGCGACGCGTTGACGGCGTTGCTGATGCCGGCCTGGCAGCCGGGCCGCTACTTCGGGCTGAAGGTGGTCAACGTGGCGGCCGGCAACGCCGCGCTGGGACTGCCCGGCGTGTTCGCCAGCTACCAGCTGTTCGACGCCAGCACCGGCGCGCCGCTCGCGCTGATCGACGGCGGCGAACTCACCGCGCGCCGCACCGCGGCCGCGTCGGCGCTGGCCGCCGCGCGTCTCGCGCGCGCGGACGCGCGGCGCCAGCTGATCGTGGGCGCCGGCCGCGTCGGCGGACTGCTCGCCCAGGCCTACCGCGCGGTGCGCGCGATCGACGACGTGATGGTGTGGAGCCGCGACGAGCAATCCGCGCTGCGGCTGGTCGTGCGGCTGGCCGCCGAAGGGATCCCGGCGCGCGTGGTCACCGATCTCGCGACTGCCGCCGCCACCGCCGACATCGTCAGCTGCGCCACGCTCGCCGCCGAGCCGCTCATCCACGGCGACTGGCTCGCGCCCGGCGCGCACCTCGACCTCATCGGCGGCTTCACGCCCGCGATGCGCGAGGCCGACGACGCGTGCTTCGCCCGCGC
Organism: uncultured beta proteobacterium; assembly: GCA_903845345.1. Taxonomy (GTDB): domain Bacteria; phylum Pseudomonadota; class Gammaproteobacteria; order Burkholderiales; family Burkholderiaceae_C; genus Scleromatobacter. The sequence goes on along the minus strand of CAIMXF010000355.1, from coordinate 14,369 downwards.
GGACGTCTGGATCGACACCGACGAGGCGCTCGCGAAAGCCGGCGACCTGCTGCATCCGATCGCCGCGGGCGTGCTGCGTCGCGAGGACGTTCGCGGCACGCTGGCCGATCTCTGCGCGCGGCCGGCGCCGCCGCGCGATCCGCTGCGGCGCAGCGTGTTCAAGTCCGTCGGTACGGCGCTGGAGGACCTGGCCGCGGCCATCCTGGTCTACGAGTCGGCCTAAGATCCTCGCTCGCGCGACGTTGGTCGTGTCGAGATTTCGAGAGGATGCCGATGTCGAAGACGCTGACGACCGTGCTGTTGCTGCTGGCCCCGCTGTTCGCAGGGGCCGCGCCCACCGGGAAGACCTACGCCACGTCCGGCGACTGCGACGGCTTCCCCGCCGTGGCGCTGACCACCGCCGCCGACCTGTGCGTCGGACTGGTCGCCGAAGGCCTGGGCCATGCGCGCGGCGTCGCGGCGATCGACGACGATGTCTTCGTCATCGACATGGTCGCCTGGGAGAGCAGGAACGGCCGCCTGCTCAAGCTGTCCAGGGGTGGACGCCACGCGCCCGAGGTCGTGCTGCACGGCCTGTACCAACCCAACGCCGTGGTGCGCGGCCCGGGCCGCACGCTCTACGTCGGCATCACCGGGCAGGTGCTGCAGATCGATCCGTACGCGGCCGACGCGGGCAAGAGCGCGCGCGTGATCGTCGACGGCCTGCCGACGACCGGCCGGCATCCGGTGCCCAGCCTCGCGGTGGGCGCCGACGGCGCGCTGTTCGTCAACGTCGGCTCGTTCAGCGACAACTGCCGCCCGCCCGGCGGCCACCTGCCCGACCCGAAGGCCGTCTGTCCCGAGACGCAGGAAAGCCCGCCGCGCGGCTCGGTGCTGCGCTTTCCGGTGCGCGCCACGACCTGGCACGCGGGCGAGCTGCCGCCGTACGCACGCGGCCTGCGCAACAGCATGGCGATGGCGGTGCTGCCCAACGGCAAGCTGGCGGTGGCGGTGAATTCGCGCGACGGCATCAACCACGCCGACCCGAAGCTGTCCGATGCCGAGCTTCCGCACGACCTGCTGATCGTGCTGCAGCCGGGCGGCGACTACGGCTGGCCGTACTGCTACGACCAGCGCGTGCCCGCCCCCGAATATCCGGGCTTCGACTGCGCCGCCCGGCTCGCGCCCGACCTGCTGCTGCCCGCGCACGCGGCGCCGCTGGGCATGTTGCTGTACCACGGTGATCGCCTGCCCGGGCTGGCCGGCAAGCTGGTCATCGGCTACCACGGCTATCGCGCGACGGGGCACCGCATCGTGGCCGTCGCGCTCGACGAGCACCAGCGTCCCACCGGCACGCCCGGCGAGCTGGTCACCGATTGGCACCAGCGCGACGGCAGCCACCCGCAAGGCTCGCCGGTGGGCCTGGTCGAGATGAGCGACGGCAGCGTGCTGATCGCGGAAGACCACAGCGGGACGCTGCTGCGGCTGTCGCGAAAAAGGCGCTGAGCCTCAGCCGCCGCGCGCGAACTCGGGATGGTCCGTCATCGCGCCATCCACGAACACCGTGCTGCCGGTCATGCAGCTCGCGACCTCCGGGCACGGCACGACGGCCATGTTGGCGATCTCGTCGCTGCGGCCCATCCGGCCCAGCCGGATCTTGGAGAGCATGTCGGCCAGGCCGGCGGCGTCGGCGCGCGCCGACTGGTCGATCGGCGTCTCGATCGCGCCCGGCCCGAGCGCCAGCCCGCGCCGGCCCTTCGCGACGAGTCGCGCAACGACCGTGTCGGCAGCCTCGGGATGCGTCACGCAGTTGACGACCTCGTCGGCGCCGGCATCGCCGAGCCCGGCACGATCGCCTGGCGGATGCCCGAGTTCGCGCCGGTGACGCGGGCGCGGCGGCCCGCAAGCGAGATGTTCACGCTGGTTTCCCCGGCAGTGGCGTGCTTTGCGAGATCGCGCTCTGGTCGGGCGGCGTCGGCGGATCGAGCGGCTCGGGCGTGGGCATCGTCGCGGCCGGCGCGGCCGCGGCCGCGTTCGGGATCCGGTCCAGCCAGCCGCCCGTGAAGCCGGCGCGGCGCAGGCCGGCGACCAGCGGCGCGCAGGCGTGCATCATCTTCCACGGCATGCCGCTGCGGAAGTTCTCGATCATCACCACCGTCGGCCCTTCGTTGATGCCGAAGTGGTACGGCGACACCCAGCCGACGGGATGCCTGCGGTCTCCTGGATAGCTCGGATTGAACGACGCCTTGAACCCGTACGGATTGGCCACGTGCAGCTGGATGTGGCGGTAGTTGGCGATGGTCGGCAGCACGATCTCGGGCGCGAACGGCAGCGACGCCACCACCGCCCACGGCGCCAGCGTTCCGTCGTCGGGGCCGTCGGGCACGCCGCGCGCGACGTAGTCGTAGAACGGCGGCTCGCCATGGCCCTTCCAGCGCTGCGCGCCGGGGCCGTCGCTGGCCGTGATGCCCCAGCAGAACTCGCCGTACATCGCGTGGCGGCGCGGGTTGCGCATCGCGTAGCGCTGCTGCACCTGGGCGCCGGCGCGGCTGTTGAGGAAGTAGTCGCTGGCGTGCGCACGCATGAACCTGTCCTGCAGGCCGCGGAAGTCGACCCACAGGTGCGACATCTGGTGGATGAACAGCGGCCCGGCATGCAGGTACCACACGCCCTCGACCTCCAGCCACTGGTAGGTCGAGCACCACGCGTCGTACGAGCTCGCGGGAACCGGATGCGTGGGCGAGCCGAGCGCCAGCAGGTACAGGACCAGCGCCTCGTCGTAGCCTTCCCAGTGCCACGGCAGCTTGCCCGTCTCGGGCTGCCAGCCGTGGCAGATCGTGCCGCGTTCGCCGACCAGCCAGTCCCACTCGACGCGTTCGTACAGCGAAGTGGCGATGTGGCGCAGCTCGGTCTCGTCGTCGGACGGGCCGGTGAAGTAGGCGGCCGCGGCCAGCACGCCGGCCATCAGCAGCGCGGTGTCGATGCTCGAGAGCTCGCAGTTCCAGGCCCGGCGACCGGTGTGCATGTCGATGAAGTGATAGAAGAAGCCGCGGGAGCCGGAAGCGGTCGGCGACGGGCCCTGTTCGCACGCCAGCAGGAAGCGCAGCGTCACCAGCGAGCGCTGCAGCGCCTGCGCGCGCGTCATCAGCCCGCGCTGCACGCCCACCGGATAGCACGTGAGCGCCATGCCCACCGCGGCGATGCTGGCGGGCCAGTCCGGCGCGGTCTTGTCCAGCACCAGGCCGTTGGCCTCGTTGACCTCGTGCACGAAGTAGCCGAAGGATTCCCGCTGCAGGTCGGTGAGCATCGCGTCGCGCGCGAGCGCCTCGCGGCGCGTGAAGCCGTGCAGCACGGACTGCTTGGCCAGCTCGGGCTCGGTGCCCATGTCGCGCGGCGTCTGGGTCATCGGGATGCCTCCGTCTTGCGGACTGCCCAGCGGGCGCCTTCGGGAGGGCGGGCGGCGCTCACGCGGTTTCCCATTCGATGCGCACCAAGGCCATCGCGTTGGCGGGCAGCGGCAGCGTGAAGCTGGCGCTGTCGCCGTCGCCCGCGACCTCGATGCGCTCCGGCGTGACGGTGGACGCGTTCTCCAGCGCGTCGACCTGGTGCGGATGCGGATACTCCGGACTGCCCAGCCGCAGCCATTCGGCCTGCGGGTTCGCATGGGCGTCGTCGATGCGCGAGAGCAGCGCGGCGCGAGGACGCCTGCCCTTCAGGCCCTGCAACTGCACGGTGACGACTTCGGTGGCGATGGCATGGCGCGGCATCGCGACGTTCAGCAGCAGCACCGTCGTCGCCGCATCGTCGTAGTGCGCGCCCACGTGGGCCTTGACGGTGAGATGCGTGTCCGGCACGCACCAGCGCCGCGAGCCGAGCTGGTCGACCATCTGGAAGCCGCGATACACCGGCTTGGGCACGCCGTACAGGTTCATCAGGCCGAAGCCGCCGTGGTACGGGATGCTCGGGAAGTAGTTTTCCTCGAAGATGTCCGAGAAGACCCACCAGCTGTACGCGTCGACCTGGTCGTCCACGCTCAGGATGAAGTGCGACGCCAGCGCCGCGCAGAACGGGCCGTCGTGCATCGGGTCGCGCGGGTTCGACGTGATGTTCCACTCGGTGTAGTACAACGGCTTCGCGCCGGCGGCCTGGCGCGCCTCGCGCGCGCGGTCGCGCATCACGCTCATCGGCGCGTCGGCGAGCTGCGAGACGGTGTCGGTGTCGACCGAGCCGAACGCGTCGGTCGGGTAGTAGTGCGTGCTGATGAAGTCGGGCGGGCAGGCGTTGGCGGCGCAGAACGCGTTGAACTCGTCCAGCCACGCGTTCGCCGCGGTGGCCGGGCCGCCGACCTGCAGCCGCGGCGAGATCGCCTTGATGGCCGTCCACGTCGCCTTGAACAGCTCGAAGTACTTGGCCTGGCCGCCGGTCCAGAACGCGACGAGGTTGGGCTCGTTCCACACTTCGAGCGGCCACTGCGCGACCTCGTCGATGCCGTAGCGCTCGACCCAATGGCTCACCAGCGTCGTCATCAGCAGCTGCCAGTCCTCCATCCGCTTCGGCGGCGTGACGTTGGCGCGGTAGTGGAAGACGCTGTTGCCGTCCGACGAGAGCGTGGCCGGCATGAACGACAGCTCCGCGAGCGGCTTCATGCCGATCGACAGCAGGAAGTCGAACACGCGGTCGATGTTGAAGAACGAGAACAGGAACTGGTTGTCCTGGTTCACCAGCGTGCCCATGTCGTCGCTGAGCATGCCGTGGAAGCGCACGTGCCTGAAGCCCAGCTCGCGGCGGGCGCGCGTGATCTGCTGTTGCCAGTCGGCGCGCAGCGCGATGGGCGCGTGGCAGCTGCCGACGCAATGGCGCCACGGATGGCGCAGCGGCTGCGACGGGGTCGACAGGTCGCAGGAGAAGACGACGGGCGGCGTCACGGGAGACATTTCAATCCCGGGCGCGGGCGGAGACAAGGGCATGAAGGCTTTCGGCGCGGACTCGACAGGAGCGGTGTCCGACGGCCGGCAAGTCGAGTGCCCGACAGCAAGGGCCAAGCCTTCGGCGAGCTTGCGGAGCAGGGTGCGGCGTTGCATCGGTGGTCAAGGGGAGTTGCGGACGCTGACGCGCCCTTTCCCGCATCTTGGCCGCATTTGCGCCGACTCGGGCGTCGCTGGCCCGAAGATTGCGTGCGTCGGGGCGCCTCGGCAGTCGCCGTGCCTGGGGCCGGGCAAGTCCCCACCTTGGGGCGTGCCTCGATTTGCCACAATTCGCGATTCGCCGCGCAGGCTCACGAGGCCGGCGGGCATCACTCGAGATTCAGAGGTTTCCTTGACGACACTCACTGCAACGACGCCCGCGAACGCCGCGCACCCGCGCGGCCTCTACGTTCTCTTCGGAACCGAGGCCTGGGAGCGCTTCAGCTACTACGGGATGCGCGCCCTGCTGGTGCTCTACCTCGTCAACGCGCTGGGCGTGCCCCGCGTCGAGGCGCTGCAGATGTACGGCATCTACACCGGCCTGGTGTACCTGACGCCGATCTTCGGCGGCTGGATCGCCGACAAGTACCTGGGCGCGCGCCTGACCGCAGTGGTCGGCGGCACCGTGATGATGCTGGGGCACTTCGCGATGGCAGTGCCGTCGCTGCTGCACGTCGCGCTCGGCCTGCTGATCATCGGTAACGGCTTCTTCAAGCCGAACACCACCTCGATGGTCGGCGAGCTGTACGACGGCCCGCAGGATCCGCGTCGCGACGGCGGCTACACGATCTTCTACATGGGCATCAACCTGGGTTCGTTCATCTCGTCGTTCATCTGCGGCACGCTGGGCCAGAACGTGGGATGGGACTGGGGCTTCGCCAGCGCCGGGGTCGGCATGTTCATCGGCCTGTGCACGCTGATCGGGCTGCAGCGTGTCCTCGGCGGCTCCGGCCTCAAGCCGGGCCAGCGTCCGATCGGCCTGCACAACGTGCCGGTCGTCGCGGCCTTCACGGTCGCCAGCATCGCAGTCGTCTACGGCGTGCTCGGCGTGTGGCCGCTGCTCAAGTCGGCGCTTGCCGGCATTCCGTCGCTGGTCTCGATCGTGGGCGGCGTCGCGATCATCTGGGCCTTGCTCACGTTCTGGAGCAAGGCCACCACGAAGGGCGCTGCGCCGGCGCCGCTGACCCGCGCAGAACGCACGCGCATCGCCGCCGTGTGCGTGCTGGTGATCTTCGTGATCTTCTTCTGGATGGGCTTCGAGCAGGCCGGCGGCTCGATGTCGCTGTTCGCGGACAAGCAGACCGACCGCCACGTCGGCAGCTTCGAGATCCCCTCGACCTGGTTCCAGAGCATCAACCCGCTGCTGATCGTCGTGCTCGCGCCGTTCTTCTCGATGCTGTGGACGCGCGTCAACAAGTCGTCGTTCCCGCTGTCGGACATCGCCAAGCAGGCTCTTGGCATGATCGTGCTGGGCCTGGGCTTCGTCGTCATGTTCTTCGCCCAGTCGCGTGCCGACGTCGTTGGCACCGTCGGACCGGAATGGCTGTTCTTCGTGTACGCGCTGCATACGATCGGCGAGCTGATGCTGTCGCCGGTAGGGCTGTCGATGGTGTCGCGCGCCGCTCCGCACCGCGTCGCCGCGCTGCTGATGGGCGTCTGGTTCATCGCCAACGGCGTGGCCAACTACTTCGCCGGCGCGCTCGAAGGCCTGCTGGCCGGCAGCGGCATCCCGCCGTACCTGTTCCTGCTCGGCTCGTCGATCGGCATGGGCGTGCTGCTGCTGATCCTGACGCCGATGCTCAATCGCATGCTCGACGCGCGCGATCCGGTCGAGGCGCCGGACGCGCCGCTGAACCCCGCGCTGGCCTGATTCCCTGGCCTTCGGGCCAATCAAAACGCCGACCGGCTCGCGCCAGGTCGGCGTTTCTTTTGGCGCACCGCGAATCAGCGCGGCGCCTGCTCCGCGTTCGTCTTGAGCGCGGCGAGCCCGGCCTCGAAGTCCTTGCCCACCATCTTGTCGAAGTTCATGAACACGCCCATCAGCTTCGACATGAACGGGCTCGGTCCGAACATCGCCCAGGCGAGGTCGGTGCCGGCGTCGGTGGGCGTCATCGTGAATTCGGCGGTGTTGGTCTGGCGGAACGGCTTGAAGAAGTCGAGCCGGATCGTGATGACGGCCTTGGTCGGGCCGGCGTCCATGCCGGTGATCTCCATGCGGCCCGCGCCGGCCTTACCGGTGCCGGTCCAGTCGTAGACCGCGCCCACGCCGGCATCGGCGCCGCTGTAGCTGCGCTGCATCGTCGGGTCGATGTGTTCCCAGGGCGACCACTTGCCCCAGCGATGGAAGTCGTCGATCTGCTCGGCCACCTGCAGCATCGACGCGGCGATGTGGATGGAACGCTCGATGCGGAAGGTGTCCGGACGCGAGCCGGCGTAGGCGAGCAGGGCGGCGATGGCGAGGACGAGGACGACGAGGGCGATGAGCATGGGCGGGTTCCTGAAGGCGAGCGATCCGTGCGGGCGGTCGACGCCGCGATCATCGGCGAAAGTCGCCGTCGCGTGGAGAGGGATCGTCCCGGTTAAATTGCGGGGCTGCGCCGTCGAAGCCGGGCCTTGTCGAACGTCGTCGAACAGGGCGGCCGACAGCGCGCCGCCGAATCCCGAACCAGGAGATCTCCCGATGAATGCCTTGCACCGCCTCGCCGCGCTCGCCCTGTTCGCCACCGTCGCGGCGCGGGCCGCGCCGGTCGCCTACGACATCGACCCGACCCACACCTACCCGAGCTTCGAGGCCGACCACATGGGCATCTCGACCTGGCGCGGCAAGTTCGACCGCACCTCGGGCTCGGTGACGATGGACCGCGAGGCGGGCACCGGCAGCGTGACGATCGTCGTCGACATGAAGAGCGCCGACTTCGGCCTCGAGGCGTTGAACAGGACGGCCCGGGGCAAGGAGCTGTTCGAGGCCGACAAGTACCCCAAGGCCACCTTCAGGGGCACGCTGGAAGGCTTCGCCGACGGCGCCCCGACGCGCGCGGTCGGCACGCTGGAGATGCACGGCCACGCCAACCCGGTGACGCTGGACATCCGCAAGTTCAAGTGCATCCAGCACCCGATGTTCAAGCGCGAGGACTGCGGCGCCGACGTCTACGCCACCATCGACCGCGAGCAGTTCGGCATGGACGCCGGCAAGGCCTATGGCTTCAGCATGTCGGTGGACCTGCGCATCCAGGTCGAGGCCGTCGCCAGGAAGTGACGCGGCTCAGGCGCCGGGGCCTTGTTCCGCGGTGGGCTGCCGCTCGATCCTGAGCCAGCCCGGCAGGAACAGGTCGCCCTGGTAGCGGGTGTTGGCGTCCTCGGAGCCGATCGAGCGCGACGAGTCCTCGGCCCAGAGGAGCGACTGCATCGGCGCGTCGGCCGGCGGCGGGCGGCCGATGTCGGCGCCGGCGGCGTTGCGGTTGACGAGCGGGTTCATGCGTACTCCTTTGCCGCGCGAGACGGCCTTCAGGTCGAGCGGCAAGAGTCGTTCCTACGGCCGCCGATACGTCAGCATGCGCCCGCGGTACGCAGTCGCGCCATCCCTGTCCCCGTGGTCGAGATGGATTTCTTCCAGGCGGAAGCCGTGGCGCGCCATGTGGCGGTGGAAGTGGCTGCGGTTGCCGCGGTTCGGGTCGACGATCCACACCTCGGCCCGCGGGGCCGCCAGCCGGGCGATGAAGTCGGCCAGCTGGCCGCGCTCGTCGCGTTCGTAGAGCACGTCGCTGCCGACGATGAGGTCGAACTCGCCGTGCACCACGACGGCGGCGCGCTCGTCGATCGCGTCGCGCGGCAGCAGCACGCCGGGCCACTGTCCGTGGCGGTACTTCATCGGGCCGAGGTCGTTGAGCACCAGGTTGTGCGCGAGGAAGCGGCCGGCCAGCGGATGGCAGTCGCTGGCAGTCACGTCGGCACCTGCGCGGTGGCCGACCAGGCTCGCGAGCCCCAGGCCGCAGCCGATCTCCAGGATGCGGTCGCCGCGCGCGACGGTGCGCGCACCCAGCCGCGCCGCCAGATGGCTGCCCGACGGCCACAGCAGCCCGAACAGCGGCCACAGCGACGACGAGATGCCCAGGCGCTCGGCGTCGCCCTGCGGGTCGGCGAACTGCTGCCGGTCGAGCAGCGAGCGGATGACGAGGTCATCGACGCCCGCGACGGCGACGCGCTCCTGCTTGACTTCATAACCGGGCATGGCCGTGTGGGCGAAGCCCGCGCGGAGCGCTTCGGAAAGAGGGAACAAGTGTCCAGTATGCGCCGAGGGCTAGAAGATCACGACCGCGATGACGACGATCGCGACCACGATCCAGGCCAGCGGCGACATCCGGAAACCGGACGCGTGCTCGATCTCGGGCGCCGCGGGCGCCGCGTCGTCGGGCAGCTCGTCGATCGCCAGCGCGCCGCGCTCGAACGCCTCCACCGTCTGCCGCGCGGCGTCGGCGAAAGACGCCGGCACCATCACGCGGATGCCGCCGAGGGCGACGGTGAGCAGCGTGTCCGTCTGGATGGTCTGCGCGTCGCCCAGCGTGGCCGGGATGCCTTCGGCCTCGAGGCAGCCTCGCAGCATCTCGGCCTCGAGCGAATTGAACACGCGCGTGACGGTGACGAGGTCGCCGTGCGGCGGTTCTTCGTCCGCCTCGGTGTTCGAGGCCGCACGCGCATTCGCGGGGAACGGGAGCGACGTCGAAGGGTTCATGACCCCATTCTGAGGCCAAAGACGCTAGTTCTTCGCCTTCCCGCTCGCCACCAGCGCGTCCCACTCCGCGTCTGCATAGAACCGCGAGCGCGTGAGGAAGCGCTTGCCGGTGGGCCCTTCCAGCGAGAACATGCCGCCGCGTCCGGGCACGACGTCGATGATCAGCTGCGTGTGCGACCAGTACGCGTACTGCGACTCGCTGATGTAGAACGGCACGCCGCCGATGTCGCCGAGGTGCACGTCGTTGTCGCCGAGGATGAACTCACCGAGTGCGAAGCACATCGGCGCGCTGCCGTCGCAGCAGCCGCCGGACTGGTGGAACATCAGGTCGCCGTGGCGACCTTGCAGTTCCGCGATCAGCGCCAGCGCGGCGTCGGTGGCGACGACCTGCGCGACGGTCTCGGTCGTTGTCTCGGTCATCCTCGATCCTGTCTCGGTCAAAGCAGGGAAGGGCGCCGCGCGAATCGCGCGACGCCCAAGTGAAAAGGCCGGCGGCCGCGCCGCCAGGCCTTGCTCGCTCGCGATCAGAAGAAGCCGAGCGCCTTGTCGCTGTAGCTCACCAGCAGGTTCTTGGTCTGCTGGTAGTGGTCGAGCATCATCTTGTGGTTCTCGCGGCCGATGCCCGACTGCTTGTAGCCGCCGAACGCCGCGTGTGCCGGATAGGCGTGGTAGCAGTTCGTCCACACGCGCCCGGCCTGGATGCCGCGGCCCATGCGGAACGCGGTGTTCATGTCGCGCGACCACACGCCCGCGCCGAGGCCGTACAGCGTGTCGTTGGCGATGGACAGGGCTTCTTCCTCGTCCTTGAACGTCGTGACCGACACCACGGGCCCGAAGATCTCTTCCTGGAAGATGCGCATCTTGTTGTGGCCCTTGAAGACGGTGGGCTTGACGTAGAAGCCGCCTTCGAGGTCGTCCTTGAGCATGTTGCGCTCGCCGCCGATCAGGCACTGCGCGCCTTCCTGCTTGCCGAGGTCGAGGTAGCTCAGGATCTTCTCCAGCTGCTCGCTCGACGCCTGCGCGCCGATCATCGTCGACATCTCCAGCGGGTTGCCCTGCTTGATGGCGGCCACGCGCTTGAGCGCCTTCTCCATGAACTGGTCGTAGATCGACTCCTGGAGCAGCACGCGCGACGGACAGGTGCAGACCTCGCCCTGGTTCAGCGCGAACATCGCGAAGCCTTCGAGCGCCTTGTCGACGAACGCGTCGTCCTTGCTCATCACGTCGGCGAAGAAGATGTTGGGCGACTTGCCGCCCAGCTCCAGCGTGACCGGGATCAGGTTCTGGCTCGCGTACTGCGAGATCAGGCGGCCCGTGGTGGTCTCGCCCGTGAAGGCGATCTTGGCGATGCGCTTGCTCGAGGCCAGCGGCTTGCCGGCTTCCAGGCCGAAGCCGTTGACGATGTTGAGCACGCCCTTGGGCAGCAGGTCGCCCACCAGCTCGGCCAGCACGAGGATGGACGCGGGCGTCTGCTCCGCGGGCTTGAGCACCACGCAGTTGCCCGCGGCCAGCGCCGGGGCGAGTTTCCAGACGGCCATCAGGATCGGGAAGTTCCACGGGATGATCTGGCCGACCACGCCCAGCGGCTCGTGGAAATGGTACGCGTAGGTGGTGTCGTCGATCTCGCTGATGCCGCCCTCCTGGCCGCGTACGCAGCCGGCGAAATAGCGGAAGTGGTCGATGGCCAGCGGGATGTCGGCGGCCAGGGTCTCGCGCAGGGGCTTGCCGTTGTCCCAGGTCTCGGCGTTGGCGAGCAGCTCGAGGTTCTGCTCCATGCGGTCGGCGATCCTGTTGAGGATGTTGGCGCGTTCCGTGGGCGAGGTCCTGCCCCAGGCGGTCTTCGCGGCGTGGGCAGCGTCGAGCGCGCGCTCGATGTCCTCGGCGGTGGAGCGCGGCACTTCGCAGAACGCGCGGCCGGTGATGGGCGTGATGTTCTCGAAGTACTGGCCCTGGGTCGGCGGCACCCATTCGCCGCCGATGTAGTTGCCGTAGCGCTTCTTGAAATTGACGGCGTAGCCGAAGCGGCCGGGTTCGAGCATGTCCATTGCGAGTCTCCTGTTGTGGGGGTTGGCGCGGAATCGAGGCCCGCGCGCACTGCGTCGTGCAACGCGCGAAGGCCGCTGCCGAAGCCGCACATTGCGAGTCGCGTGCCAGCCTGTCAAGAGCGGCGCCAAAGGCCGCGACGACGTCATGCCGTCCACGTAAACACCGACGAAGCGACACGTCGCGAGCGCATCATGTGGCGCCTCGTCACGTCGTGCCTGTGCCAGGATGGAACAGGGGCCGGACATGCTGCAACGCAGCAGGAATCCCGCCGCGTCGGGTCGTCGTTCACAATGGCCGAGCCCAGAACGCCGATTGCCCATGCGCCGCATGCTCATCCTGACCCTGATCCTCCTGGCCGTCCTCTACACCGGCTTCTGCGTCGTGCTGTACCTGAACCAGCGCTCGTTCCAGTATTTCCCGACGCCGCGCCGCCTCGGTCCGACGCAGATGGCCGGCCAGTTCAAGAGCGGCGACACGCTGCTGCAGCTGACGGTGCGCCCGCACGCCGGCCCGGGCGCGGTGCTGTACTTCGGCGGCAACGGGGAGGACGTGTCGAGCAGCGTCGACCCGCTGATCGCCGCGTTCCCGGAGCGCGAGATCGTGATGCTGCACTACCGCGGCTACGGCGGCAGCGCCGGCACGCCCACCGAGGCCGGCATCGCGGCCGACGCCGCCGGCCTGTTCGATCGCGTGCACGCGCAGCATCCCGACGTGATCGTGATCGGTCGCAGCCTGGGCACCGGCGTCGCGGCGCGGCTGGCGAGCACGCGCCCGGTCGCCAAGCTGGTGCTGGTGACGCCTTACGACAGCCTGCTGGCCATCGCCCAGCGCCAGTTCTGGTTCGCGCCGGTGAGCTGGCTGCTGCTCGACAAGTACGAGTCGTGGCGCTACGTTCCCAAGATCACGGCGCCGGTGCTGATCCTGCGTGCCGAACACGACGAGCTGATCCCGGCCGAAAGCACCGAGAAGCTGCGCGCGCGCTTCCCCGCCGGGCAGGTGCAGTGCGTGGTGGTGCCCGCCAGCCACAACACGATCCTCGACGACCCGTTGTACGTGCGTTCGCTGCAGGCGTTCGACGGACGCTGACCCGACGCGGTACCGGATCTCGCCTTGCACCGGCGCGAAAGCCGGCACTCGCCTCGACGACCCGCGAGCCGTGGCGTCGCTCGAGGAGAATGGCGTCACCGCTGCGGGCTTCTCGCGCGCGCACGACGCTGAACCTCCTGCATGACGACCTCGACATCCCGCAATCCCGGCCTCGACACGCTGCGCGCGTGCGCGATCGCGCTCGTGTTCACGTACCACTACGAGGTGTTCGTCAGCCACGCGGCCACCTTCGGCTGGCTCAGCGACATCGGCTGGACCGGCGTCGACCTGTTCTTCGTGCTGAGCGGCTACCTGATCGCCAACCAGCTGTTCGCCGGCATCGCGCGCGGCCAGGTGGCGTCGCTGCCCCCCTTCTACGCGCGGCGCGCGTTCCGCACGCTGCCGGTGTTCTGGCTCGTGCTCGCCGCGTTCGCGCTGTTTCCCGCGGCGATGGGCGGCCGGCCGCCGCCGCCGTGGTGGCGCTTCCTCACGTTCACGCAGAACATCGGGCTGCAGCCCGGCACCGCGTTCTCGCACGCCTGGTCGCTGTGCGTGGAGGAGCAGTTCTATCTGGTGCTGCCGGCGGTGCTCGCGCTGGGGCCGTGGCTCGCTTCCGTACGCCAGCCCGGGCGCGTCACGTTCAGGCGCGCGCACGGCTGGGCGCTGATGGGAACGCTCGTGGCGGTGGGCATCGGCGCGCGCTGGCTGCTTTGGCGCAAGTACGGCACGCCGACGGACGGCCACGGCGATGGGTACATGTCCTGGGTCTACTTCGACACGCTGTGCCGCTTCGACGAGTTCATCCCCGGCGTGGCGGTGGCGATGCTGAAGAACTTCCATCGCCCGACCTGGGATCGCCTGATGGCGCGCGGCGGGCTGCTCACGGCCATCGGCGCGGCGGCGGTCGCGACGATGCTGGCATCGGCCGAGCTGTTCTACGACAACGACCGCGGCTGGGGCTTCTTCATGACGGCGTTCGGCTACTCGCTGATCGCGCTGGCCTTCGCCGTGCTCGTCGCGGCGGCGCTGAGCCCGACGGCGCGCGTGCTGCGCTGGCGCATCCCCGGCGTCGACAAGCTGGCGCTGTGGTCGTACTCGACCTACCTGTCGCACAAGCCGCTGGCGTACTTCATCGCGCAGCAGCTGAAACCGCTGGGGGTCTCCGACGGTGCGCGGCTGGCGATCATCGCGGTGGCGTGCATCGCCATGGGCGGCCTGTTGTACAAGCTGGTCGAGGCGCCGTTCATGGCGCTGCGCGACCGCCTCGTGGCGTCGAACTTCGGCGGCGACGTGCGGCCCGCGCCACTGTCGACCGCGGCCGTCAGTCCCTGAGGCGGCGCATCGCCATCACCCAGTTCGTCTCCCACGCGCCGTCGGCCCCACCGTCCCGGCCGACGAGCGCGAAGTCCTGCGACCAGCGCGCCGTGTCCGGCCCCAGCCGTTCCCACACGAAGCGCACGCGCACCGGGCGGCCGTCGTCCACGTCGTCGCCGAAGAACTCGCCGCGGTCGCCGTACCAGCCGCCGTGCACCGGCGGCTGCACGCGGCCGTCGCGGCTGCTGATC
>CAIMXF010000354.1 GCA_903845345.1 uncultured beta proteobacterium | reverse complement strand
GCCGTCGATGGCGCTCGCGCTGGCGGCGGGCAAGGCGGTGCTGTGCGAGAAGCCGTTCACGGTGAACCGGCGCGAGGCCGAGACGGCCGTCGCGCTCGCCCGAAAGCACGACGTCTTCCTGATGGAGGCGATGTGGATGCGCTACGTGCCGGCGATGGTCGAGCTCAAGCGGCTCGTCGCGGGCGGCGCGATCGGCGAGCCGGTGGCGGTGGCGGCCGACTTCGGCTTCGCCGCGGCCGGCCTGCCGCCGACCCATCGCGCCCTCGCGCCGGAACTCGGGGGCGGCGGTCTTCTGGACATCGGCATCTACCCGCTGAACTTCGCGGCCTTCGTGCTGGGCGACATCGTCGCCGCGCAGGCCGACGCGCAGCTGGGCCCGACCGGCGTCGACGTCCACACCGTCTTCAACCTGCGCCACGCCGGCGCGCGTTTCAGCCAGGGCATGTGCTCGCTGCGCACGACCACCGCCTGCCATGCCACGGTGCTGGGCACCGACGGTCGCATCGACGTCTCGCCGCCGTTCTACGCCGCACGGCAACTGCGCATCGCGCGGGGCACGCGGCCTTGGGAAGAGACGCCGGAGGACGTCCTGGACCTGCCCTGGCGCGGCTCGCGCTACGTGGCGCAGGTCGAAGAGGTGCACCGCTGCCTGCGCGCGGGCCTCGACGAAAGCCCGGTGATGCCGCTCGACGAGACGGTGGCGTTGGTCGGATGGATGGACACGATGCGCGCGCAGTTCGGCCTGCGCTACCCGGGCGAATAGCGCGTCGGCGCGCGCCGGCCGGGCGCGCCGTGCGCTACGTCCTGATGGGGATCGGCCTGTTCAACGCCAGGCTCGCGCTATCGGAGAAGGGCTTCTACGGCATGGCCTTCCTGCTGGCGCTGTTCGCGACCGTCGCGATCCAGAAGAACGTGCGCGACGCCGGCGCCGCGCACTGACGCTTCGCGTCAGACCGACTGGGCCGGTGCCGTGTCGATCGGCACGTGGCGCATCATGTCCTTGACGTGCAGCATCGAGCCCAGCGCGGTGAACATGAGGATCACGGCGATGACGCCGATGATCAGGTACTGCAGGATCACCATCAGCAGGCCGCGCAGGTAGGTGGTGTCGAGGATCAGCATGAAGCCCAGCGGCGCCACGAAGAAGGCGAGCAGCCCGAGGTTGCGAAAGATGTGCGCGGCCACGCCGACGATCAGGCCCGACACGATCAGCGCCAGCAGACTGGCCCAGAACCCGGTGCGGCGCGCGCCGACGATGCGGGCCGCGATCATCACGGGCGCCACGGTCAGCAGCAGGATGACCAGGACGACGATGCAGAACATCAACATGGCGAGGCTTCTTTCCGAAGAGTGAACGGGGCGGCCGGCTGCCGCGACGCAGCCGATTCTCGCGCGACGCGCGTCCGGAGCGCGTCAGGATTCCGTCAGGCCGATGGCGACGATCCGGGTCGTCTCACTCCAGCACGATGCGCGCGCTCACCGCCCCTGCGCGATCCGCACGCGCGTCGACGACGACGGCGCTGCCCCTGGCCCCGCGCACGATCCATTCCTGCAGCGTGCGATCGGCGGTGATGTCGCGGTCGGGCAGGAAGGCCTGCAGCGAGCTGCGCGGGGCGTGGCCTTCAAGGTGCTGGCCGATCTCGCGTGCCTTGCCGGCGACCAGGGCCGCGCCGTCGGGCAGCGCGATCTCGAACACCGTGCCGCGCACGACCTTGCGCTCCTTCGCGCGGTGCGTCACATACGCCGGCAGGTATCCGGCGTTGCCGACCGCCAGCCGCACGCGCCAGGTGTCGCCGTCGCCGGCGTGGCCGACCGGCTCGCAGGTCGCCTGCAGGATCTCGAGCTTGGGCAGCGCCAGCGCCAGCTGCGTGAGCCACGCCGGGAAGCGCGCGGCCTCGCGTTCGCGCAGCTGTGGTGGCGGGTTGCGCCAGAAGTTCATGCGGTCCCAGCCGCCGATCTCGAGCGGGCCGAGCTGCGGGTGCACGAACGGCGTCCAGTCGACATGCGCCTGTCCGCCGCATTGCTCGTCGCTCCACTTCAGCAGCTTCAGGTCGTCCTCGGGCGGATGGTCGCGGTACCAGTGGATGAAGTCGTACCCGGTGATGCCGGCTTCCTTGTTCGGCGCCCAGATCTCGACCGTCCAGCACAGCGCGCCCTGGTGCTCGTACAGCCAGTCCTGCGTGCCGGTGATCACTTCCTTCGGGTGGTACTTGAAGTCGTGGAAGGCGCTGACGGCCGGATAGCCGGTGAGCCGCGAGCCGATGTCGGACAGCCGCTTGATCATCCACAGGTCTTCCGGCGTCATGTCGTCGTCGGACGTGGTGCCCATCGGGCGCAGGATCACGCCGCTGTGCGTGTGGAAGCTGATGGCCGCGCCGATGTTCGGGTGGGCGACGCAGAAGTCCACCATCGCGCGCACTTCGGGCTCGCTGGTCGGGTACGGGCCGGCGCCGACCTGCTCGAACTCCTGGCGCCACAGCGACGGGAAGTTGCGGTTCAGGTCGAGGCCTTCGCGATCGCGGTTGACGCGCACGTTCACGCCATCCCAGGCCTTGATCGTGCCCTCGGGAATGACGCGGAAGTACTCGCCGCCGATCTCGCCCGGTTCGCGCGCGACCATCAGCCGCGGCTCGGCGGGATGCTTCCTGTAGGTGCCGTGCGGATCGGGGATGCGCATGTAGAGCACGCGGCCGTCGCCGTCGACGTCCTCCATCGTCATGCCGTCGGGCGGCTCCTCGTCGAACGGATAGCCGCGCGTGGACGAGCGGATGAAGCGCGGCACGTCGGCCAGCGCCAGCTCGGCGCCGTCCGGGTTCAGGCGCGGCACCAGGTAGATGACGCGGGTGTCGAGCAGGTGGGCCAGGCGCGCGTCGGCCGCCTCGTTCGACAGCACGTGGTGCAGGTAGTAGAGCGACGCGGTGCAGGCCGTGAGTTCGGCCGCGTGGATGTTGCCGTCGATCCAGAACGCGGGCTTGGTCGTGTCGGCGCCGGTCGTCTTGCGCGTGAGCACCAGCAGCCATATGTCGCGGCCCTCGTGGCTCTTGCCGATGGAGCGCAGCTCGACGACGTCGGGACGCGCTGCCGCGTAGGCCTGCAGCAGTGCGGTGAGCTGCGCGTAGCGCGGGAAGCGGCTGAAGTCGGGCGTGGGCAGCGTGGAGGCGGTCATGGTCAGGCGCGAGTGACGATGCCCGATTCTGCGCCGTGACGCGTCAATGCCTCAGTCGGGCAATCCAGTGCCACAGCAACGCGATCGCGAGGGCGACGCCCAGCACCCAGTGCGTCACCGACAGCCACGAATGCGCCTCCTCGGGCGCGTACTGCAGGCCGATGGCCGACCCGAGCAGCACCGCGAGCGCGCCCACCATCAGCACGCCGCTGACGGTGCGCGCGCGGCCGTGGCGGACGGCGCGCACGCTGCCGGCGCGACGACGGTGAAGGCGACGGCGTCGCACCGCGCGCCAGGCGGGCCGCACGTGCACCTGCCACACGACGCCGCCCACCAGCGTGACGCACCACGCGAGCGCGCCGTGCGCTCGCAGCAGCCACGCCACCATCGGATGCGGCTGCGGGCCGAACGGCGTCTGCTGCAGCCACACGTCGTGGCCGAGCAGCCAGGCGACGCCGCTGGCCAGCAGCACGACGCAGCCCCAGACCAGCAGATGGCGCGCACGGCGGCCCTGGCCGTGGGCGATCAGGGGGGTGTCGTCGGACTGCATCGCCTCAACTGTGCCAGACGCTGCCGTCCGCCCGCACGACCAGCGCCCGCGCCCGCGCCCGGCGCAGCAGCGCGCTCGCGAGCTCGCCCTGTTGCCAGACGATCTTGGTGAGCGCATCCGCGGCGCAGGCGGTGGGCGCGAGTACCGTGACCGAGCGCGGCGCGGGCGCGTCGTTGGCGGCCGGCGTGCGCGCGGCGACCGCGCCGCTGGCGCTGGTCGCGCACGCGCTGTCGCGCAGCGCGGCCACCGGCCACAGCCCGGACGCGTCGAACGGCGAGCGCACCAGCACCGTCTCCTCCAGCGTGCCGAACACGCGCAGGTCGCCGCCGGCGTTGACGGCGCCGCTGCGCACGCCGGCGCGGCGCAGCCTGGCCACCGCGAGGTCGACGGCGTAGCCCTTGGCGATGCCGCCGAAGTCGAGCCAGACCGGCGCGTGCACGAGCACGTCGTGGCCGTCGACCTGCAGCGCGTCCTCGAACGGCCGGTCGCCCGGCGGCGCCGCGCCCTCGGGCGCCGGCAGCCAGCCG
>CAIMXF010000353.1 GCA_903845345.1 uncultured beta proteobacterium | reverse complement strand
TGGTGCTTGCGGTGGATGGCGGCCCATTCCTTGGTGACCATGCCGGTGGTCATCCACAGCCAGAAGCGGAAGAAGTGCGACGGGATCGGGCCCAGGTCCAGCGCGCGATGCGCCTGGCAGCGGTGCAGGAAGATGGTGACTGCCGCGATCGTGACGTGGGTCAGGACCAGCGTGACGATGACCATCTGCCACCACGTGGCGTGCAAGAGCCCGTTGGCGAAGAAGTCCACGAACGCATTCACCAGAGTCTGAATCGCTTCCATTGCCTACCTGTTGATGCCCGGAAAAGACGGGCGAGTGAGGAATTGTAGGCGCCCGCGCGCGAACGCGGTCACCAAAATGCGCCTCGGAACGGGCTCATTCCCCGTCTTGGCGCCCGCGTTCGAGCATACCTGACGCCAAGAGTTCTGCTCGGCGGGCCCCGAAGGTGCAAATATTTCGAATTGTTGAGTGATCACCTCGGGATTGAGGCTCAAGCCTTCTGCCAGGCCGCGGCAAAGAAGCCGTCCATCGAGTGGGCGTGCGGCCAGCTGCGCATGTAGCCGTTCGCATTCAGCTCGTCCGCGCGCTCGACGCCGGCCGCCTTCAGCAGTTCGCCGGCGTCCAGCAGCTTGAACTCCGGGTGCGCGGCCGAGAAGGCCTCGGCGATCGCCTCGTCCTCGCGGCGCAGCGGGCTGCAGGTGGCGTAGACCAGCCGGCCGCCCGACTTCAGCATGCGGCAGGCGCTCTCCAGGATCTTGGCCTGCAGCTCGCACAGCTCGTCGATCGCCTTGGCCGACAGGCGCCACTTCAGGTCCGGATTGCGACGCAGCGTGCCCAGACCCGAACACGGCGCATCGACCAGCACGCGGTCGATCTTGCCCGACAGCCGCTTGACCCGGTCGTCGCGTTCGTTGGTCAGCTGGGCCGGATGCACGTTGGACAGGCCGCTGCGTGCCAGGCGCGGCTTGAGCTTGTCGAGGCGGTGGCCGTTGACGTCGAACGCGTACAGCCGGCCGGTGGAGCGCATCGCCGCGCCCAGCGCCAGCGTCTTGCCCCCGGCGCCGGCGCAGAAGTCGACCACCATCTCGCCGCGCTTGGGCGAGACCATCGCGGCCAGCAGCTGGCTGCCCTCGTCCTGCACCTCGACGTCGCCGCGCAGGAAGACGTCGGTCTTCTGCAGGCCCGGCTTGCCTTCCACGCGCAGGCCCCACGGCGAATAGGGCGTCGGGGTCGACTCGATGCCCGCCTCGTGCAGCTGGGCCTGCGCCTTGTCGCGGCTGGTCTTGAACATGTTGACGCGCAGGTCCAGCGGTGCGCTGGTGGACATGGACGCCACGAACTTCCAGAAGTCCTCGTCGTTCAGGTCATTTTTGAGCGCGCCGGCCAGCCAGTCGGGCATGTTGTGGCGCAGCTTCTCGGAGAACGCATTGCGGTCGATGGCGCGCACGCCGTTGAGCCACTGCTGTTCGTGCTGGCCCATCGCGCCGCGGATCAGCGTCTCGTTGCCCTGCCAGGCGAGGATGGCCAGCCGCCGCTCGAGCGCGCCGCTGCCGCTCTGCGCCAGGTGCTGGAACAGCAGGCGCTGGCGCAGCACCGCGTAGGCCGTCTCGGCCAGCGCGTGGCGCTCGCGCGGACCCAGCTCGCGGTTGCGGCGGAAGAAGTTGGAGACGACGACGTCCGCCGGCATGTCGAGCTTGCCGACCTCGCGCAGCAGTTCGGTGGCGAGGTCCAGGAGGGCGTTCGGATGCATGGCGGAGTCTCTTTCGCGGTTATCGCTGAAATGAAGCCCGAACGGCGCCGGACGCGCCGCAGGAGCGGGAAAATCTCTTCGTGCGCGGGCGCTCGTGCGTCGGCGCGGGGAAAACCCTTCAGGCGAGCCAGCCCTGCGGCGCGCGGCCCACGTGCGTCACGCGACCGTCCTTCAGGGCCAGCTCGCCCTTGACGAACCAGCCCACCGCGCGCGGGTAGAGCTCGTGCTCGGCCGCCAGCACGCGCTGCGCGAGCGTGGTCTCGTCGTCGTCGGCCAGCACCGGCACCACCGCCTGCGCGACGATGGGCCCGTGGTCCAGCGCGGCGCTGACGAAGTGCACCGTGGCACCTGCCACCTTGCAGCCTTCCTCGATCGCCCGGCGATGGGTGTTCAGCCCGGTGAACGCCGGCAGCAGCGAGGGGTGCACGTTGAGCATCCGGCCCTCGTAGCGCGCCACGAACTCCGGCGTGAGAATGCGCATGAAGCCGGCGAGCACGACCAGGTCGGGGGCATGGCGGTCGATCGTCTCGGCCAGTGCCGCGTCGAAGGCCGCGCGGTCGGCAAAAGCCTTGTGGTCGAGCACCTCGGTGGCGAGGCCCTGATCCTGGGCGGACCGCAGGCCGCGGGCCTCGGCGCGGTTGCTGATCACCGCAACCACACGGCCGGGCCAGTCCTGCGCCTCGGACGCGCGCACGATCGCATCGAGGTTCGAGCCCTGACCCGAGATCAGGACCACTATTCTTTTCATAGGGCCGCCATTGTAAGGGACAACCCGGCCTTCGGCCCCTCGGGACAGGGGCTGTGCTCACTACAATCCCCGCTCCGCCGCCGCGAAGCGGCCCGGCGACTTCTCCACGAGCGCCCTTCCGAGACCCATCCATGCGAGCCCGCGTCCTGTCCGGCATGCGTCCCACCGGTGCCCTGCACCTCGGCCACTACCACGGCGCCCTGAAGAACTGGGTGCGGCTGCAGCACGAGTACGACAGCTTCTTCTTCGTGGCCGACTGGCACGCGCTCACCACGCACTACGCGGATCGCGAGGTCATCGAGCGCAACGTCTACGACATGGTGATCGACTGGATCGCCGCCGGCCTCGATCCCGACCTCTGCACCCTCTTCATCCAGAGCCGCCTGCCCGAGCACGCCGAGCTGTTCACGCTGCTGGCGATGGGCACGCCCACGGCCTGGCTCGAGCGCGTGCCGACGCACAAGGACCAGATCGAGCACCTGACCGACCGCGACCTGGCCACCTACGGCTTCCTCGGCTACCCGCTTCTGCAGGCGGCCGACATCCTGATCTACAAGGCGGCCTACGTGCCGGTCGGCGAAGACCAGGACTCCCACGTCGAGCTCACGCGCGAGGTCGCCCGCCGCTTCAACCACCTGTACGGCCGCTCGCCGCGCTTCGAGGCCGACGTCGCCGCCGCGCTGGCCAAGCTCCCGCCGGGGCAGCAGGAACTGCTGGAACGCCAGCGCCGCGAGTTCGGCCAGGACGGCAACGCCGACGCGCTGGGCAACGGCGAGGCGTTGATCCGCCAGAACGCCGGCCGCCACGGCTTCACCGCCGAGGACGGCGAAGTGCTGCTGGGCCACCTCAAGGGCACCGGCCGCGCCGTGCTGCACGAGCCGCAGGCGCTGCACACCGAGGTCACGCGCCTGCCGGGCCTGGACGGCCAGAAGATGAGCAAGAGCTACGGCAACGCGATCGAGATGCGCGAGGAGCCGGCCCAGGTCGAGGCCAAGATCCGCAGGATGCCGACCGACCCGCAGCGCGTGCGCCGCAGCGACGCCGGCGACCCGGCGCGCTGCACGGTCTGGCAGTTCCACAAAGTCTATTCCGACGCCGCCACGCAGCAGTGGGCGAGCACCGGCTGCACCACCGCCGGCATCGGCTGCCTGGACTGCAAGCAGCCGGTGATCGACGCCATCCTGCGCGAGCAGCAGCCCTGGCGCGACCGCGCCGAGCGCTACCTGGCCAACCCGAAGCAGGTGCACTGGATCGTCGAGATGGGCACCGAGCGCGCGCGCACCGTCGCGCGCCAGACGATGAAGGACGTCCGCGACGTCATGGGCCTCGCGTACTGATGGCCGACCCGAACGCGAACCCGCACGCCATGGCCGGCATCCACATCACCGACATCGAGACCGCGATCAACTGGTGGCGGGCGCAGTTCCCGTCGCCGGACGGCATCACCGCCTGCCCCGAGGTGCTGGCGCTCGCGGAAGTCTACGCGCTGATGGTCTATTACCGCGAGCACGAGGCCGACGAGTTCACGCTGCCGAAGACGGCCCGGGAGGCCTGGCTGGCCTGGTACGAGTCCACGCCGGACGCCCCCTGCATCGCGATCTGCTCGACCTCGCAGGGCGATGCCCTGTGCAAGGGCTGCGGCCGCACCTTCGAGGAAGTCCAGCACTGGACGGCCATGACGCCGGGCCAGAAGCGCGTGGTCTGGCGCCGCATCACGCTGGACGCCAAGGCCTGGCGCTTCAACAAGTACGCCGAACGCGCCGTCCGCGCCACCGGCGAGGATCACCCGGATCCGGCCCAGCTGGAGCCCGGCGCCGCCTGAGCGCGCGGCCCCGGTCGTCGCGTACGGGGTGGGGTACTGCCGCGCAAGTCGCGGTCGTCGAGAATTCCCCACAGGAAATCGCGCATTTCGACGACCAGGCGGTGAAGTTTCGTGTCCAGTGACCGAAGACACGGCTTGTGATGGGCGCCACCTGCGCCCGGTCGCGTCAACCGAAGCCCGCCCACCCGTGTCCGACGTCAATCCACACTACCTCGACCACGTCGTCAAGCTGTCGGAAACCTCCGATATCGAGGCGAGCGAGGACATCGTGTCCGGCACCGGCATGAAGCTGCTGGCCAAGGGCACGAAGATCGATGCCCGGGCGCGCGAGCGCCTGCTCGAGTTCCGGCTGACCAAGCCGCTGGAAAACATGATGCGCGTGGTCGGCGGCACCGACCCGGCCGCGTTCCATCCGATGGCCGAGCAACTGCTGGGCCGCCATGCGCTGCTGCGCGGCATCTGCGCGTCGGTGCCGGGATTCGACCCGATCGCGATCCTGAAGGCGATGGCGTTGTCCGACAACGTCCAGTCGCTGCTGAGCGTCTACGCCGGACAGGCCAACAGCAAGCTCGAACATGCCGTCGGCGTCGCGATGATCACCTCCGCGCTGGGCGGCAGCGTGCATGCCAACCCGGCCGACACCGCCGCGCTGGTCGTCGCCGCGCTGACGCACGACGTCGGCGAGCTCTACATCGACCCGGCCTTCCTCAGCAAGGGCGTGAAGCTGACGGCGCAACAGTGGAAGCATGTCGCCACGCATCCGATCGTCGGCTCGCACGTGCTGGGCGCGCTGCCCGGCGCCGGCCCGCGCATCGCCAGCGTCGTGATGGCGCACCACGAGCGGCTGGACGGCTTCGGCTACCCGCAGGGCACGCTGGGCACCGGCCTGTCGATGGCCGGCCAGATGCTGGCGGTGGCCGAGATGCTGATGGGCCTGATGGAATCGGGTTCGCACCACGCGCAACGCGCCGCGGTGGCGATGCGGCTGGTGCCGGGCGAGTTCCACCGCCGCTTCATCGACCGCGTGATGCAGGGCGCGCGCGTCGGCGGCGACGAGGCCGATCCCGACCCGAGGACGCTGGACATCGGCGCACTCGAGACCCGCGTCAGCGGCATGGCCGCGACCATCACGCACGTCCGCAAGCATCACCTGGAGCTCGAGCTGCAGATGAGCCGCTTCAGCGCGCCGCTGCGCGCGCTGATCGCCCATGCGTTCACGCGCTGGGACCGCATCGGCATCGCGTTCTCCAGCACCGGCCTCGACCTCGTGGCCGACGAGCGGCTGCATGCCGTGCTGTCGGCGATGGGCGCGTCGGAGCTGAACGAAGTGAGCCTCGTGCTGCGCGAGCTCGAGTGGCGCATGAGCGAGCTCGAACGCGCGCTGCAGATCCGCAGCGAGCTGTTCAGCCCGGTCGACGCGCAGCGCGTGAACGACCTGATCCAGGAAGCACGCCAGCCGATGCTGCTCGCGAGCATGGCCGCCGCGGCCGCCTGAACCCGTTGCGGCGCGTGCCCGCGCGCGTCACGCGCGCGCGGACGCAGGCAGGCTGATCACGAAGCAGCCGCCGCCCTCGGGCCGCCGGACGCAGCGGATGCGGCCGTGATGACGTTCGACGATCTGGCGCACCAGCGCGAGGCCCAGCCCGACGCCGCCGGCGCGCTCGGCGTGTCCCGGGAGCCGGAAGAACGGCTCGAAGATGCGCTCGACATAGGCCTCCGGCACGCCCGGGCCGTTGTCGGTGACGCGGATCTCGACGCCGGCCGCCGCCTTGTCGACCAGGTCGACGCGGATCTGGCCCCCGCCGTAGCGGCGCGCGTTCTCCAGCAGGTTGCGCAGCGCGCGCCGCAGCAGGCGCTCCTCGCCGTGCACGTTGGCGTCGGCGCCCTCGACGTCGGCGTCGACGCGCGCCCCCTCCTCCACGGCCAGCGCGAGCAGGTCGACGCTCTCCAGGTGATCGGGCTCGGGCGCCGCCTCGAGGCGGCTCGCGAGCAGCACCTCGTCGACCAGGCCGTCGAGCTCGGCGATGTCGGTATTGATCTCCGAGCGCAGGTGGTCGCGCTCCTCGGGCGACGAGTCGGCCAGCATCGCCGTGGCCATCTTCAGCCGCGCCAGCGGCGAACGCAGCTCATGGCTGGCGTTGGCCAGCAGGCTCTTGTGCGAGCGCACCAGCGCCTCGACGCGCTCGGCCGCGAGGTTGAAGCTGGTGGCCAGCGTGGCGACCTCGTCGCGGCCTTCCACCGGCACGCGGCGATCGAGCGCACCCTGGCCGAAGGCCTCGACGCCGCGCTTGAGGGTCTCGAGCCGGCGCGTCAGGCGCCGCACCACCGGGTAGGCGCCGGCCGCGATCGCCAGGAACAGCACGACCACCAGCGCCAGCAAGCCCAGGCCCGGCGACATGCCGCGCGGCAGGACCCCGGACAACAGGAACGGCGGCGGCCCGCGGCCATCGCCGGCCTGCGGACGACGGTCGGTGCCGAAGCTGCCGATGTCCTCGTCGGGCGGTACCGACGGATCGGTGTTGGGCAGCGGCCGCAGCATGTTGGGACGCATCACGTAGAGCGAGCGCCCGTCGTCCAGCTTGATCTGGTAGATCGCGGCGTGCATCAGCTGCTTGTCGCCCTCGCGCCGCATGAAGGAATCGGACGCGGCGATGCGGTGGCCCTGCTCGTCCTCCAGCGCCATCGGCACGCGCAGGCGCTGCGACCAGTCGCGCAAGGCCTCGGCCTGCACGTCCGGCGGCGCCGCGGCGGCCGGGAGCGATCGCTGGATCAGGTCGCCCCAGGCCGCGATGCGCTCGGTCAGGGCCGCCTGGCTGCGCGCGTGTTCCTGGTCGAGATGGCGCTGCACGAGCCAGCCCGACACGCCGGCGAAGAGCGCCAGCGTGACGATCACGGTGAGCCAGATGCGCAGGTAGAGCGAACGCAAGACGAGCCTTCTAAGCGTACGGTTTCAGAAACGAAAACAGCGTCGGCACGGCCGACGCTGGGTGAATCCGGGGCAAGAGGTCACGCTATCGCGTCAGCGAACCACCCAAGCTCTCGGGAAGCGAGGGTCACCACCCGAGCCGAACCGAGTTCCCCCTCGGGGGGGCAGCGACCAGCGGGAGCGTGGGGGCCAACATCTATGCGTCCTGTTTGCGCGCGAAAAGATAACCCGAACCGCGGACGGTGAGGACGCGCTTCGGGTTCTTGGCGTCTTCCTCGATCACGCTGCGGATGCGAGAGATGTGCACGTCGATCGAGCGGTCGAAGGCCTCGAGCGGATGGCCCTTGAGCGCGTCCATGATCTGGTCGCGGCTCAGCACGCGGCCGGGGCTGCGCGCCAGCACCACGAGCAGGTCGAACTGGTGGCTGGTGAGGTCGCAGCGCGCGCCGTCGAGGCGGGCCTCGTGGGCGCCGAGGTCGATCTCGAGCTTGCCGAAGCGCAGCACTTCCTCGTTGACCGGCTCGGGGCTGGCGCGGCGCAGCAGCGCCTTCACGCGGGCCAGCAGCTCGCGCGGCTCGAAGGGCTTGGGCAGGTAGTCGTCGGCGCCGAGCTCGAGGCCGACGATGCGGTCGGTGGGCTCGCCGCGCGCGGTGAGCATCATCAGCGGCAGGCGGCGCGTGGCCGGTTGGCTGCGCAGCTCGCGGGTGAAGTCGAGGCCGTCGCCGTCGGGCAGCATCAGGTCGAGCACCAGCGCGTCATAGGCGCCGGAGGCCAGGCGCATGCGGCCATCGGCCAGCGTGCCGGCGGTATCGACGTCGAAGCCCTGCGTGCGCAGGTAGTCGCCGACCATGCGGGTCAGGCGTGCATCGTCGTCGATCAGCAGGATGTGCGGATTGGTCATGGAGGAGTGGGCGTTCCGCGAAGAGGTGGCAACAGGGCGAACTCCCTGCGCGGACGGAGCGTAACCGATCGAGTTGAAGGCTGCCATCAGTCGTTGGCGGCGAGCGCCGCGTGAGGTTGTGGGAAGGCGCCGAACGAGCGCGGCCCGTCGGCGGTCTGGCTGGCGATGGCCTGGCGTCGCGGCGAAGTCGGCACCAGGCCGACGTCCACCAGGGCCTGCGTGGCGCGGCGCGACGCGCGGTCGTGGCGCTGCTCGATGCGGCCGCGGACGGCCTCGACCGCCGCGGCCGAGCGAGTCGGCTGCGAGAACGGCTGCGCCAGTTGCGCGCGGTCGGCGCTGGAAAGGGACGAGGCAGCACGAGACATCGCCGCGGATCGTGCCCGGCCGCGGTCAACCGGGCTTGCGTGGGCGGTAAAGATCTGTGAATGGCCTGCATCAATCTGGCGAACCTGCGTGTCCGAGCGCAGCTGGGATACCCTCGAGCCTTCATCACTAAACCCTTGCCGATGGCCTGGCACGCCCGCCTCGATCTCGACTACCGCGCCGAGCCCGCCACCCGCGGCACGCGCGCCGACTTCCGCCACGACGGCCCGCTGCGCGTGCTCAAGAGCCTGTTCCCGGAAGGCCCCGAGGTCTGCCACACGGTACTCGTGCATCCGCCGGGCGGCATCGTCGGCGGCGACACGCTGACCGTCGAACTCGATGTCGGCGACGGCGCCCACGCGCTGGTCACGACCCCCGGCGCGACGCGTTTCTACCGCAGCGGCGGCGCGCGCGCGGGGCAGTCGGTGCACGCCCGCGTCGCGGCCGGCGGGCGCCTCGAGTGGCTGCCGCTCGAGACGCTGGTTCACTCCGGCGCGCACGCCGACAACCGCATGGTCTTCGAGCTCGCGCCCGGCGCCGAGATGTTCGGCTGGGACTGCGTGGCGCTGGGCCTGCCCGCCGCGGCCGCGCCCTTCCTCGCGGGCGACTACCGCCACGACATCGCCGTCGGCCCGCGCTGGCTGGAACGCGGACGCACCAGCGCGACCGACGCCGCGCTGCTGGACGGCCCGTGCGGCTGGGCAGGCCACCGCGCGCTCGGCACGCTCTGGTTCGCCGCCGGCAGGCCGCTGCACGACGCACGGCGCGAGGGGCTGCTGGAAATCGCGCGTGAGATCTTCGCGTCGCACGCGCTGTCGGCCACGGCCGGAGCGACCGCCCCGCAACCCGATGTGGTCGCGCTGCGCGTGCTCGCGCCGCGCGTGGAGCCGGTGCACGACCTGCTCGCGCAGGTGTGGCGCGCGTGGCGCGTGGCGGCGTGGGCGCGCGAGGCGTGCGTGCCGCGGGTGTGGCGAACCTAGACGGACATCAACGTCCGCACGCCATCGGACTCCATCGCCGCGCCCGCACCGCGCGCCACCACCACGCCGCGTTCCATCACGACGTACGCATCGGCCAGCTCCGCCGCGAAATCGTAGAACTGCTCCACCAGCACGATGGCCATCGTCTTGCGGTCGGCCAGCTTGCGGATCACGCGGCCGATGTCCTTGATGACCGACGGCTGGATGCCTTCGGTGGGCTCGTCGAGCAACAGCAGGCGCGGGCCCGGCGCGAGCGCGCGCGCGATGGCGAGCTGTTGCTGCTGGCCGCCCGACAGGTCGCCGCCGCGCCGATGCTTCATCTGCGCGAGCACGGGGAACAGCTCGAACAGCTCGGCCGGCACGTCGCTGCCCGAAGGCATCGAGGCGAGGCCCATGCGCAGGTTGTCCATCACCGTCAGGCGGCCGAAGATCTCGCGGCCCTGCGGCACGTAGCCGACGCCGGCGCGCACGCGTTCGTAGG
Source organism: uncultured beta proteobacterium (assembly GCA_903845345.1). GTDB lineage: Bacteria > Pseudomonadota > Gammaproteobacteria > Burkholderiales > Burkholderiaceae_C > Scleromatobacter. The sequence goes on along the minus strand of CAIMXF010000353.1, from coordinate 9,104 downwards.
GCGCCTTGCCGGCAAGATCCTTCTCGCCGAGGCGGATCGTGCCGGTGCGCGTGGGCACCACGCCCATCAGGCTCTTGAGCAGCGTCGTCTTGCCCACGCCGTTGCGCCCCAGGACGACGGTGACCTCGCCGACCTTCGCCTGCAGCGCGACGTCGCGCAGGATGTGCGAGCCGCCGTAGTACTGGTTCAGTCCTTCGACCTGCAGCATTTTTCCTATCTCCCCAGGTACACGTCGATCACCTGCGTGTTCGACTGCACCTCGGCGAGCGTCCCCTCCGCCAGCACCGATCCTTCGTGCAGCACCGTCACCTTGCGGTGGCCCTGCGTGAGCATGTCCACGAACTTCATGTCGTGCTCGACGACCACCAGCGAGTGCTTGCCCACCAGCGTCAGAAACAGCTCGGCGGTGCGCTCGGTCTCCTCGTCGGTCATGCCGGCGACGGGTTCGTCCAGCAGCAGCAGCGTGGGCTCCTGCGCGAGCAGCATGCCGATCTCCAGCCACTGCTTCTGGCCGTGCGACAGCAGGCCCGCGATGCGGTGCGCCTCGGGTAGCAGGTGCACCAGCTGCAGGATCTCGGCGATGCGTTCGCGCTGGGTCTCCGACAGTTTCGCGAACAGCGCCGCGCGCACGCCGCGGTCGTTCACCAGCGCGAGTTCGAGGTTCTCGAACACCGACAGTTCCTCGTAGACCGTCGGCTTCTGGAACTTGCGGCAGATGCCGGCCTTGACGATCTGCGGCTCGCGCAGGCGCAGCAGGTCGATGTTGGCGCCGAAATGCGCCGAGCCGCTGTCGGGCCGCGTCTTGCCGGTGATGACGTCCATCATCGTCGTCTTGCCCGCGCCGTTGGGGCCGATGATGCAGCGCAGCTCGCCAACGTCGACGGCCAGCGACAGGCTGTTGAGCGCCTTGAAGCCGTCGAAGCTGACGCTGATCTCGTCGAGGTACAGCGCCACGCCGTGCGCGAAGTCCGGCTGGCTCGCGTGCATCAGGCGGCCGAAGCTGGCACCACCGGCCGGCGACGCCGCCGCCTGGTGGTGCCGTTCCAGCAAGGCGGCGCCGGCTTCCTGCAAGTCCGGTGTCATGCCTTCTCCTCCACGCCCGTCTTTTCCACAGCCGTCCGCTTCAATCGTTCCTTGATCCCCATGATTCCGCGCGGCAGGAACAGCGTCACCGCGATGAACAGCGCGCCCAGGAAGTACAGCCAGAACTCGGGGAATGCCTGCGTGAACCAGCTCTTGGCGCCGTTGACGAAGAACGCGCCGATGATCGGGCCCACCAGCGTGCCGCGCCCGCCGACCGCCGCCCAGATCGCCATCTCGATGGACGACGCCGGCGACATCTCGCTCGGGTTGATGATGCCCACCTGCGGCACGTACAGCGCGCCGGCGATGCCGCACATCACGGCCGACAGCACCCAGATCGACAGCTTGTACCTCAGCGGGTCGTAGCCGGTGAACATCACGCGGCTCTCGGCGTCGCGGATCGCCTGCAGCACGCGGCCGTACTTGCTCTGCACGATGGCGCGCGCCATGACGAAGAAGCCGATGAGCACCAGCCCGCTCAGCACGCACAGCAGCACGCGCATGCCCGGCGTGGTGATGGGCACGCCCAGGATGCGCTTGAAGTCGGTGAAGCCGTTGTTGCCGCCGAAGCCGGTCTCGTTGCGGAAGAACAGCAGCATGCCCGCAAACGTCAGCGCCTGCGTGATGATCGAGAAGTACACGCCCTTGATGCGCGAGCGGAACGCAAACCAGCCGAATACCCCCGCCAGTACCGCCGGCGCCGCGACCACCAGGAACATCTGGAACACGAACGACGCGCTGCCGGCCCAGGTCCACGGCATCGTCTTCCAGTCGAGGAACACCATGAAGTCGGGCAGGTCGCTGCGATAGTTGCCGTCATGGCCGATCTGGCGCATCAGGTACATGCCCATCGCGTAGCCGCCGAGCGCGAAGTACAGCCCGTGGCCCAGCGACAGGATGCCGGTGTAGCCCCAGATCAGGTCCATCGCCAGCGCGCACATCGCGTAGCACATGATCTTGGCGACGAGCGCGACGCCGTAGTCGCCGAAGTGCAGCGGATTGCCGGCGGGCACCGCGAGGTTGAGCAGCGGCGCCAGCACCGCGACGACGACCAGCGCACCGACCACGATGCTCCAGCCGTGCAGGCCCAGGAGCAGGCCGCGCTTCGCTTGCGGCAGCAATTGGGCAGGCGCCGCCGGCGTCATGACTCCGCACTCCGTCCCTTGAGCGCGAACAGGCCCTGCGGACGCTTCTGGATGAACACGACGATGAAGATCAGCACGAAGATCTTGGCCAGCACCGCGCCCGCGACGCCTTCGAGCACCTTGTTCATCAACCCCAGCCCCAGCGCCGCGAGGACGGTGCCGGCGAGCTGGCCGACGCCGCCCAGCACCACCACCATGAACGAGTCGACGATGTAGCTCTGGCCGAGATCGGGGCCGACGTTGCCGACCTGGCTCAGCGCGCAGCCGGCCATGCCGGCGATGCCCGCGCCGAGCGCGAAGGCCAGCGTGTCGACGCGCACGGTGTCGATGCCGGTACACGACGCCATGCGGCGGTTCTGCGTGACGCCGCGCACGAACAGCCCGAGCCGCGTGCGGCTGATCAGCAGGAAGGTGGCGAGCAGCACCAGCGCCGCGAACGCGATGATCGCGAGCCGGTTGTACGGCAGCGTGAGGTTGCTGGTGACGGCGACGCCGCCCGACATCCACGACGGATTCTCGACTTCCACGTTCTGCGCGCCGAACATCGAGCGCACGCCCTGCATCAGCACGAGACTGATGCCCCAGGTGGCCAGGAGCGTCTCCAGCGGACGGCCGTACAGGAAGCGGATCACGCCGCGCTCGAGGATCGCGCCGACCGCGGCCGACACGAGAAAGGACGCCGGAATCGCCAGCACGATGTAGGCGTCGAACAGCCCCGGCGCGAAGTGGCGGAACAGGTTCTGCACACACCAGGTGGTATACGCGCCGATCATCATCAGCTCGCCGTGCGCCATGTTGATGACGCCCATCAGGCCGTAGGTGATCGCCAGTCCGAGCGCGACCAGCAGCAGGATCGAGCCGAGGCTGATGCCGGTGAACAGCACGCCCAGCCGCTCGCCCCACGCGAGGCGGCCGTCGACCTGCACGATCGCGTGCGCGAGCGCCGTGCGCAGTTCGGGATCGGCCTCGGCGTCGGGCGCGAGGCGCGATTGCAGCAGCGCGCGCACGGTGGGCTCGTCGCTGCGGGAGAGGTCGTCGATGGCCTGCAGGCGCTTGGCGCGATCCGGCGAGGCGACCTGCACGGCGGCGCGCAGCCGGCCGAGCTCGAGCTTCAGCTTCGCATCGGTCTCGGCGGCGAAGGCCTTCTCGACCACCGGCAGCAAGGCAGGGTCGGCGGCGCTCGCCGAGAGGTCGTCGATCGCCTTGCGCCGCGTCGGCATGTCCGGCGACAGCAGGCGCAGCCCGCTCAGCGCCGTCTCGAGCGCGCCGCGCAGGCGGTTGTTGTTGGAGACGTCCTCGGCGTCGTCGGGCAGTTTCGCGGGCCGGCCCGTGATGGCGTCGACGGCCTTGTCGTCGTGGACGATGAAGACGCCGGTGGCCGTCGTCTTCACGGAATCATCGAGCAGCGCCTGCGCGAACGTGGCCAGGCCGGGATCGGCCCGCGCCACCGCGTCCTGCAGCGCCGCGATGCGCGCGTCGCCGTCGCCCACGGCAATCGCGCGCGCCTGGGCCGTGTCGAGCGCCCAGGCGGGCATGAGCGCGGACATCGCGATTGCGACGAGTGCGAGTCGCAACTTCGTCAAAGCGGAGGGCATCCGATAGTCCTGTCTGAAAGCAAGCGCATTGGAGCCGGGGGCGTTCGGCCTCCCGGCGCTGCCGCTCGCACGTCCCAATTGAAGTTCAAGGGAGCGGCGGATCCGGCTCTGCCGGGCCGCTCGCGGCCGGCCCCTCGGGGGAAGGAATCGCGAGCGACCGCGGTGCCGTCATGTCACTTCTTTTCCGGTTCGTCTTTCTTGCCCTTGTCTTCGGGGATGTACGGCGACCACGGCTGCGCCTTGATCGGGCCCGGCGTCTTCCACACCACGTTGAACTGGCCGTCCGGCTTGATCTCGCCGATGAAGACCGGCTTGTGCAGGTGGTGGTTCTTCGGATCCATCGTGATCAGGAAGCCGTCCGGGCCCTTGTAGGTCTGGCCGGCCATCGCGGCGATCACCTTGTCGGTGTCGGTCGACTTGGCCTTCTCCACCGCCTGCGCCCACATGTGGATGCCGATGTAGGTGGCTTCCATCGGGTCGTTGGTCAGCGGCTTGTCCTTGTCGCCCGGGATGTTGTTCTTCTTGGCGTAGTCCGACCACTCCTTGATGAACGCCGCGTTGGTAGGGTTCTTGATCGACATGAAGTAGTTCCAGGCCGCCAGGTGGCCGACGAGCGGCTTGGTGTCGACGCCGCGCAGTTCCTCCTCGCCGACCGAGAAGGCGACGACCGGCACGTCCGTCGCCTTCAGGCCCTGGTTGCCGAGCTCCTTGTAGAACGGCACGTTGGAGTCGCCGTTGATCGTCGAGACCACCGCCGTCTTCTTGCCTTCGCTCGCGAACTTCTTGATCTTGGCGATGATGGACTGGTAGTCGGAGTGGCCGAACGGCGTGTACTCCTCCATGATGTCCTCGTCCTTCACGCCCTTGGAGTGCAGGAACGAGCGCAGGATCTTGTTGGTCGTGCGCGGATAGACATAGTCGGTGCCCAGCAGCACGAAGCGCCTGGCCGAGCCGCCGTCCTTGGACATCAGGTATTCGACCGCCGGAATCGCCTGCTGGTTCGGCGCCGCGCCCGTGTAGAACACGTTCTTCGAGAGTTCCTCGCCTTCGTACTGCACCGGGTAGAACAGCAGGCTGTTCAGTTCCTCGAACACCGGCAGCACCGACTTGCGCGACACGCTGGTCCAGCAGCCGAAGACGACGGCGACCTTGTCCTGCGTGATCAGCTGGCGCGCCTTCTCGGCGAACAGCGGCCAGTTGGACGCGGGGTCGACGACCACCGGCTCGAGCTGCTTGCCCAGCACGCCGCCCTTGGCGTTGATCTCGGCGATCGTCATCAGGGCGGTGTCCTTCAGCGAGGTCTCCGAGATCGCCATCGTTCCCGACAGCGAGTGCAGGATGCCGACCTTGATCGTGTCGGCGGCCACGGCGGGCGTCATCGAGGTCAGCGTGGCGAGCGCGGCGAGCGCGCCCAACGTCAGGTTGAATGTGCGGCGTGAAGTGGTCATGACGGGAAACGCTCCTCTGAAGATGTCCCCTGGTTGCCGGGGACGATGAACGCAGGATAAGCAGCGCGGCCATGCGGCGACATACGACACATGCCGTACCCGCGGCGGCCGGGCCGCGGCATTCGACCCCTTCCGCGAGATCACGCCGACCGCTTTCCCCGGATCACGCCAGCACTCGTCGCATCGCGGCGGCGCACGGCGTAAAAGCAGGATGCGAATCGCTGAACGGCTGTTCAAAGCCCTCCATGCAACATGCTTGCTGGAAAGCGGGCCGAAGTCGACCGACCGCGGGATTCAAGGGATGGGAATCGCGCGCACCGCACAGGTCCACACAGAAAAATCATGCAACGCAAGAACGCGATACTCGTCGCGGCAAACCACCATTTCGCCCTGCACGGATTCCGTGGCGCCAGCCTGCGCGATATTGCGCGGGACGCCGAGGTATCTCTCACCTTGCTGAATCACCATTTCGGAAGCAAATTCCAATTGCTCTGCGCGGTGATCGATTCGCATCGCGCCATGCTGGACGAACGCGCCAGCGCGCTGTTGGCCCTGATGTCCAGCCGCCCCGGCACGTTCACCGTGCGCGATCTCGTGCAGGTATGGATACGCATCGGCTTCGAGACTGCCGCCCATGCCGACGGCGAGCATTTCCTGCGGCTGATGGCGCGCGTGATGGACGATCCGTCCGAGGAAGCCGCCCAGGTGGTGCGCGAGAAGCTCGACGACGCCGCGCTCGTCTTCATCGATGCGCTGCAGCAGTGCTATCCGACCGCCACGCGCCACGCGGCCGCGTCGGCCTACATCTACGTCAGCGCCACGCTGCTGAAGTTCCTGGTCGGCTCCAAGCGCGTGTTCCGCCTGGCCGGGGCGAGTCCGCCGGTGGACGCCGTCGCCGACGACCAGGCCCGGCTGGCCCGCTTCCTGGTGGCGGGCATCGAGGCCGCGTTGAACCATTCGGCGCCCGTCGACGCCCGAGCCGCGTAGCAGAAAGAGAAAGCGCCCGCCCGCGGCCGGCGCTACCCACTCGCGGCAAGGTGCCTTGCGCGCGGACGCCGGCACGGCGCGCGCGAACGGCTACGCTCGGTCTTCCGATGCTGGAAGCCTGAAACGACCATGACCCGTTCCGTCGACGACCTCCTCTGCGACCTGCAGGCCTTCGCGCCCACCGTCGACCCGGCCGACAACGTCCACCGCCTCAACGAACTGCTCGCCGGATTCGCCGCCCTGCCCGGCTGCGAACGGGTCGCCCCGGCGCTGCTGGCGTTGTTGGAACGCCATCCCGAGGCCGACTTCGGCACGCCCGGCCCGCTGGTGCACGCACTGGAGGGCCAGCCCGGCTACCGCGCGTTGCTCGCCGCCTCGCTGGAACGCCAACCCACCGAGTTGACCGCGTGGATGGCCAACCGGGTGCTCAACGCGAAGCTGCCGCGCGAGGCGCGCAGCGAATGGCTGAAGCGTCTCACGGCGGTCGCGTCGCACCCGAAGGCGGCGCCCGGAGTGCGCGATTCGGCGATCCGCTTCCTCGATTTCCAGGCCAGCCGACAGGGCAACGCGGCCTGAACCGGCGGCTCGGTCGGGCAGCGCCGTCTCCACGGTCGCCGCGCCGAACGTCCGTCGCAATGCCGGCAGGTCGGCCTGCGACTCGTGCGCGACCCGCTTCGCCGCTCACTTGCGCCGCATCAGCTCCGGCAAGGTGCCCAGCACGCGCGCGGCGGCAGCGGTGCGCGTCTCGACGCCCAGCTTCTCGAAGACGTGCTCGAGGTGCTTGGTGATGGTCTTGGGACGAGTACCCAGGATGTCGCCGATATCGCGGTTGGTCTTGCCTTGCGCCACCCAGTACAGCACCTCGGCCTCGCGCGCCGTCAGCCGGAACTGCAGCGACAGCGCCTCGATGGCCGCGCCGTTGTTGCTCTCGGTCAGCACCAGCAGCCACTCGTCCTCGGCGCTGGCCGGATGCAGGCTGCAGTGCAGGCGGGTGGTGCCCGTGACGCAGGTCCAGGTGTCCGCGCCTTCCGCGGCGGGCGCGTCCCCGCGCGTGACGCGCTCGCGCACCCAGTCGCACAGGCTCGCGGGCGCGTGCAGTGGCGCGGCGACGGCGCTGGCCGCGCCTGCGATCGGCGCGCCCGCCGCGCCCGCGCCGAAGTGCCGTTTCATCAGGTCGCGCGCCAGCGGCGTCTGCCACAGCACGCGACCGTCGGCCGGGCGCAGCGCGATCGACGCGTGGCCGAACGCGTCGAGCGCGTTGCGCGCCTGGTTCGCGTGGCGCGCGCTCTGCAGGTGCGCCGCGATGCGCGCGACGACCTCGCGCGGGCGCACCGGCTTGGAGACGTAGTCGACGCCGCCGGCGGCGAATGCGGCGAGCACGTGCTCGGTGTCGGTCAGCGCCGTCATGAAGACGATCGGGATCGGCGCGGTCGCCTCGTCGGCCTTGAGCCGGCGCGCCACCTCGAAGCCGTCCATGCCGGGCATCAACGCGTCCAGCAGCACGATGTCGGGCAGGGCCTGCGCGGCGCGCGCGATCGCGCCGGGGCCGTCGGTGGCCACGAGCACGGTGTAGCCGCACTCGTCGAGCGCGTCGTGCAGCACGGCGAGGTTGTCGGGGATGTCGTCGACGATCAGCACCACGCCCGCGGCCTCGGCGGACGGCGCGCGGCGTGCGGTCGCCGCGAGCGTGCCCGGCGGCGCCTGCATCCACTCAGCCATGCGACACCTCCCGCAGCCGCAGCGCCTGCGCGATGTCGACGGCCATCGCGTCGAGCTGGAAGCGGCTCGCCAGGCCGCGCAGCCGCTGCGTGAACGCGGCGCAGGCCGGCTCGGTGGCGTCGATGTGGTCGAGCCAGCGATGGATGCCGCGCGGATAGCCCACGCGCACCTGCTCGGCGAGCGCCTGCAGCGAGGTCAGCCCGGGCAGGGTGCCGGCCGCGGCCGCAGCCTCGATGGGCGCGGCCGCCGGCGCCGGCTTCGCGATCGCGGGCGCGTCGCTCCAGTCGAGGTCGAGCACGCGGCCCAGCCATTCGAGCAGTTCCTCGCCGCGCACCGGCTTCAACACATAGTCGAGGGCGACGATGCCCAGGTCGTTGTCCAGCCGGCGGTCGAACGCGTTGGCCGACACGATGGCCACCGGCGCATCGCTCAGGCCTTCGGCGCGCAGGCGGCGGATCGTCTCCCAGCCGTCGATGCCGGGCATGGCCAGGTCCATCAGGATCGCGTCGGGCCGCGCATCGCCGACCAGCCCGCGCAGCACCTGCAGGGCGTCCTCGCCGGACGCCGCCTGCGTGACGAGGAAGCCCGTCGGCTCCAGCAACTGCCGAAGCAGTTCGCGGTCCACCTCTTCGTTGTCGACGACCAGCACGCGGCGCCGCTCGCCGGAGTAGCCGCCGCGACGCCGCAGCGCCGGCGCGACCAGCGCGGCGCCGGCGCGCTGCTCGGCCAGGAACAGCACGATGCGAAAGCGCGTGCCGACGCCCGGCGTGCTGTGCACGGTCATCTCGCCGCCCATCAGGTCGGTGAGCATCTTGGCGATCGTCAGGCCCAGGCCGGTGCCGTCGCCGCTGTTCGTGCCTGCTCGCGCGGCACCTCGGGCGAACGGCTCGAAGATGCGCTCGAGGTCGCGCTCGGCGATACCCGGCCCCGTGTCCTCGATCTCGAAGTAGGCCATCTCGCGCTCGTGGCGGATGCGCAGCAGCACCGAGCCGCGGTCGGTGAACTTGACGGCGTTGCCGATCACGTTGATCAGGATCTGGCGCAGGCGCCGCTCGTCGGCGCGCACGTACTGCGGCAGCGCGGCGTCGAACTCGCGCACGAAGCGCAGGCCCTTGGCGCTGGCCTGA
>CAIMXF010000352.1 GCA_903845345.1 uncultured beta proteobacterium | reverse complement strand
GCGTCCTCGACCACCTTCTGGCGGAAGCGGTGGTATTGCAGCAGCGCCGTCTCGACGCGCTCGCGCAGGTCGGCCATCGAGAGCTGCGGCTCGATCAACCACACCCCGACGATCATCATCAGGTTGGCTTCGGTGTCCATGCGCAGCCAGGCCGTGTCGACCCGGGACATGCGTTCAGCGTTTGCGCTCAAGAAAACTCCCCCTGCATTTCGGACTAGAGTGGCGTCCCGGCACTCTCCAGCCTGGGCCGACGAGATTGGTGTTTAACATCCGCCCCGTCAAGCCTGACTTTCACCCACAGCGGAACAACAGCCATGAGCACTCTGAACGAGCAATTCGAACAAGCCGTCGCCGACAGCAAGAACCTGCCGGAGCGTCCGGACAACATGACGATGCTGAAGATCTACGCGCTGTACAAGCAGGCCAGCGCGGGCGACGTCGACGGCAAGCGCCCGGGCTTCGCCGACATGGTCGGCCGCGCGAAGTGGGATGCCTGGAACGAACTGAAGGGTCAGTCGTCGGACGAGGCCAAGCAGGCCTACGTCGACCTGATCGAAGACCTGAAGTAAGTCACGTCTTCTTCGCGGGCTTGGCGGCCGGCTTTGCCGTCTTCGAAGCCTTGGCCGCCTCCTTGGCCAGCGCCTCGTCGAGCTGCTTGCTCACCTCGGCCTCGATCTGGCCGATGAACGGCTTGAGCAGGAAGCCCAGCCTGGCCTCGAGATCGAAGTGCGTGGCCGCGACGACCATGCGGCCGTCGACCCCAGAACGCTTGAACTCCAGCACGTCCTCGTCGTCGCCTTCGATGATCGTGCACGCCATGTCCAGCTTCTCCTCGACGTCCTCGGCCCACTTGAGCGCGACCTTGCGCGCGCGGGCCAGGCCCAGGGTGTGATCACGGTGCAGGTGCAGGTCGGCCATCTGGCTTGTCTCCTCTCGGTTGCCCAAGATTCTCAGCCAGAAATGATCGCGCCTGAAGCAGGTGTTGCAGGCGCCACCAAAGGCGCCGCTCGCGGCGCAGCGCGATAAGGCGCCATCGCGGCGTCGCGCTCGGACCGGGGCAGCGCCGCCATGCGACGCACTTCCGCGTAGAACCGGTCGAAGTCGCTGCCTTGGGCCGCGAACAGGCGCTCGAACGCGCCCACGTCGTCGTCGTAGGCCGCCTGCGCGCCCAGCGCCGCGTTGTTGGCGGTTGCGAACCAGTGGTCGTAGCCGTTGTAGCCGTTCCATTTGCCGCGCTTCAGCGCCGCGTAGTCGGCACGCATGCCCGCGTACAGCTCGGCCTTGCGCACGCGCTTGTCGGCATCGGGCAGGTCGCTGCGATACATCGCGTCGAGCCGCGCGCGCCACTGGCGGACGAGGACGTGGAAGTCGTCGCGCCGCGCTTCGGTCAAGGCTTGTTTCGCGCGGACCTCGGCGCTCGCGTTGCGTTCGAGCCAGCGTTCGCTGCCGATATGTTCGACGGCGGTCGCGAACGACTCGTTGAACGTGGTGTCGCCTGGCGCGTAGGCCACCTGGTGCGCCAGTTCGTGGAAGATCAGCCGCGACAGCTCGCCCTCGGGCCATTGCACGAAGGTGTTGAGCAGCGGATCGCCGCCGAGCCAGTTCATCCAGCCCAGCGTGGAATACGCGGGAACTTCGTAGACGTCGACCTCGAGTCCCGCGGCCTTGAGCGGCGCGGCCGCCGCGTCGGCGCCGGCCAGGTCGTAGTAGCCGCGATAGCCGACGCAGCCGACGATCGGGAAGCACCAGGTCTGCAACTGCAGCGACAGCTCCGGCGCCGCCACCACGTTCCAGACCGCGGCACTGCGCTTCAGGTCGGCGTACGAGCGGTAGCTGCCGTTGTCCGGCTCGTGCAGGTCGGTCACCGCGAACTGGCGCATCCGTTGCGTCAGCTCCAGTCGCTTGCGCAGGGCCTCGGGCGTGGCCGGATCGGCAATGACGTCGCGCACCGGCCGCGCCGCGGCCAGCAGGCGGATGTGGCCGGAAGCCGACTGGCCCAGGTAGTCGATCGACGAGCAGCCCGACGTGGCGCACAGCGTGGCGAGCGCGACGAGCACCAGGCCGACCAGGCTCAAGGCGCTCGCGAGCCCCCAGCGGGCGGCGCGACGGCGCGGCCAGAGCGTCGATGTCATGGACTCTCCGTGCTTCGGACTGCGTTGCGAGCGTGTGCTGGCGACCGGGCGCCGCTCATGCCGCTTGCGCGCGCTCGACCTCGACCAGGCAGTCGTAGAACGACGGCGCGCGGCCCATGTCGGTGAGGCGCTGGTGCGTCAGCTCGTTGACGTTGGTGCCGTCGAGGCCGTACTTGCGCCACCACACGCCCAGCCCGTTCACGACGCCGGGCCGCGCACGCGCGTTCACGCGTGCGACGCACCGGTATTCGCCGCGGTCGTTGAAGACGCGCACCTCGTCGCCGTCGGCGATGCCGCGCGCGGCCGCGTCGGCGGCTTCGATCTCCAGCACCGGCTCCTGCTCGATCGCACGCAGGCTCTTCACGTTGACGAACGTCGAGTTGAGGAAGTTGCGCGCCGGCGGCGAGATCATCGCCAGGGGGAAACGCCGCGCCAGCTCGGGCGCGCTGCGCACGCTTTCGTACGGCGGCACGTAGTCGGGCAGGCCGATGCCGGCGGGCGCGCATTGCGCGCGGCCGCCGGGCGCCGGGAAGCCGCCGTCGGCGAACGGCGCCTCCGGCAGCGGCAGCTTGGCCCAGCCGACCCGGCGCAGCTCCTCGAACGGCACCGGCGACCTGACCGCCTGCTGCGCGAGCGCGAGGTCGTCGTCGGCGAAGCACGGGTCGTCGAGGCCCATGCGCTGCGCGAGCGCGCGGAAGATCGCGGCGTTGGAGCGCGACTGCCCGCGCGGCGTCAACGCCGGCTCGTTGATGACGAGGGTCGTGTGGCCGTAGCTGGCGTGCACGTCCCAATGCTCCAGCTGCGTGGTGGCGGGCAGCACGTAGTCGGCGTGGTCGGCCGTGTCGGTGAGGAAGTGCTCCAGCACGACGGTGAACAGGTCTTCGCGACGAAAGCCTGCCGCGACCTGCCTCGATTGCGGCGCCACGGCCACCGGGTTGCTGTTGTAGACGACCAGGGCCTCGATCTTCGGCCCGAAGGAGCGCCCGTCGGGCAGCGTCGCGTCCGTCTCGCGCAGCAGGTCGTCGCCGATGG
>CAIMXF010000351.1 GCA_903845345.1 uncultured beta proteobacterium | reverse complement strand
CGCGCAGGCCGCCGTGGCCGCGGCGCCGAGCGCGGCACCCGCGATGCTGCGCGGCCGCCGCGTGCTGCTGGTGGAGGACAACGAGCTGAACCGCATCGTCGCCACCGAGCTGCTGTGCGACGTCGCCGGCATGGACGTCACGCTCGCCGGCAACGGCCAGGAGGCGCTCGATCATCTGCGCGACGCGCGCTTCGACCTGGTGCTGATGGACATCCAGATGCCCGGCATGGACGGCCTGCAGGCCACGCGCCTGATCCGCGCCGACAAGTCGCTCGCGAAGCTGCCGGTGATCGCGATGACCGCGCACGCCTTTGCCGGCGACCGCGACAAGAGCAAGGCCGCCGGCATGAACGACCACGTCAGCAAGCCGTTCGAGCCCGCGCAGCTGTTCGAGACGATGCTGCGCTGGCTGAGCCCGGCGCGGTCGTCGCCGGGGTTGCCGGCCGCGAGCGCAGCCGTCGTGCCGCAGGACGCCGGTGCGGCGGTGGACACCGAACTCGGGCTGCGCCGCTGCCTGGGCAAGCCCGAGCTGTACCGCAAGATCGTCGGCCGCTACCTCAAGCAGCGCGCGGCCACCGGCAACGAGATCCGCAGCGCGCTGGAGGCCGGCGAGATCGAGGTCGGCGCGCGCGCGGCCCACACGCTGGTGTCGACGGCCGCCATGCTAGGCGCGCCGGCATTGGCCGCGCTGGCGCGCGAGCTCCACGACGCCCTCGACCTCGGTGCGCGCGAGCGCTGGCCGGCGCTGCTCGCACACATCGATGCGCTGCAGTCCGACATCGACGCCGCCCTGGCCGACTACATGGCCTCCCCCGAACGCGCGACCCCGTGACCTCCGAAAAGCCGTGACGTTGCGGCCCTTCTGGCTAAACTGGCCCGATGCCGAATTCCCGCCTGCCGATGGGCCCCCCTTCCTACTCGACCGCGCACCTGGCGCGCCGGCTGGGCGTGTCCGTGCCGACGGTGCAGCGCTGGGTCGACCTCGGGCACCTGAAAGCCTGGAAGACCGTCGGCGGCCACCGCCGCATCGACGCCGAGAGCGCCGAGAACTTCATCCGCATCCAGACGCAGCAGCGCGGCGGCGAGGCCTTGGACGCGGCGGCGCCGGCCGATGCGGTGGTGCCGTTCTCGGTGCTGGTGGTCGACGACAACCCCGACGACCGCGACCTGCTCTGCGCGCTGGTCGACATCGCCGTCCCTGGCGCGCGCGTGGTCTGCGCGGCCAACGGCTTCGACGCGCTGATCGAGGTGGGCAAGGCGATGCCCGACCTGATCGTCACCGACATCACGATGCCGCACATGGACGGCGTCGAGATGATCCGCCACCTGTCGACGCAGGGCGACGCGCGGCCGCCGGCCATCGTGGCGGTGTCGGCGCACTCGTCGGCGCATGTCCAGAAGATGGGCGGGCTGCCGGCCGGCGTCACGCTGCTGGCCAAGCCGGTGGACCCGGCGAAGTTCCTCGAGACCGTCAACCAGGCGCTGGACGGCAACTGAAGGGTCGGTCGGGCTCAGGCTGCAGGAAGCCGCGATCGGCTTGCGCGAACTCAGGTTGAGAGCGCGTCGACCAGCTTGGCCAGCGCGGAGGCCTGCGCCGGCTTCTGCAGGTAGCCGTCGAAGCCGGCACGGCCGGCCTCGTCGCCGGTCTTGGCCCATTCCTGGCCCGTGAGGGCGATCAGGACGGGCTTCTCGCCCAGGCGCGCGCGGAATTCCTTGGCGGTGTCGAAGCCATCCAGCATCGGCATCTGCAGGTCGATGAACGCGATGTCGGGCGTGAACTGCGAGGTCAGTTCGACGGCGGAGTCGCCGTCGTAGGCGACCTCCGTCTCGTGACCGAGCAGCTTGAAGAAGGTCGCCAGCGAGTCGGCGTTGTCGCGGGAGTCGTCGACGAAAAGGATCTTGGCCACGGATGCGTCCTACAGTTTCTTGGCGAAGGTCACGCCCAGCAGGATGAACACCACCACCAGGCCGAGGAACACGTAGAAGATCGTCTTGGCGACGACCGCGGCGCCGGCCGCGATGCCGGTGAAGCCGAGCAGGCCGGCGACGATGGCGATGATGGCGAAGATGAGAGCCCAGCGAAGCATGATTGGTCGTCCCGTTGAAGATGAGATTGGATGGCTCGAATCATCGGGCGGCCACGGTCGCGCGAGACTAGGCGGGCAGCGCGACCGCGTGTGGGACTGCGCCGACATGCCCAGCACGCGAGTCGATCCGGGGCGACCGCCTCGCCGAGGCGCGCACCACGCAGGCCGCGGGATCAGGCGACCGGCGGCAGCTTGTCCAGGAACTTGTCCAGCGTGATCGGATAGTCGCGCACGCGCACGCCGGTGGCGTTGTAGACGGCGTTGGCGATGGCTGCGGCGACGCCGCACAGGCCCAGCTCGCCCACGCCCTTGGCCTTCATGGGCGACGAGATCGGGTCGGTCTCATCGAGGAAGATCACGTCCTGGTGCGGGATGTCGGCGTGCACCGGCACCTCGTAGCCGGCCAGGTCGTGGTTGACGAAGAAGCCCAGCCGCCGGTCGACCACGAGCTCCTCCATCAGCGCCGCGCCCACGCCCATCGTCATCGCGCCGATCACCTGGCTGCGCGCGGACAGCGGATTGAGGATGCGGCCCGACGCGCACACCGCCAGCATGCGGCGCACGCGGATCTCGCCGGTCGCGGCGTCGACCGCCACCTCGACGAAGTGGCCGCCGAACGTCGACTGCTGGTAGGTCTTGTCGAGCTTGCCGTACTCGATGCCGTCTTCGGCCACCAGGCCGTCGGCGCCCGCGGCCTGCGCCACCTTCGCCAGGGGCAGTGCTTGCCGGCCGTCGCTCACGTTGCCGTCCGCGAAGCGCGCGTCGGCGGACGCGATGCCCGCCTGCCGCGCGACCCTGTCGCGCAGCTTCATGCAGGCCGCGTAGACGCCGGACGTCGAGTTGTTCGCGCCGAACTGGCCGCCGGAACCCGCCGACACCGGGAAATCGGAGTCGCCCAGCCGCACCACGACCTGGTCCAGCGCGACGCCCATCGTCTCGGCGGCCGTCTGCGCGATGATGGTGTAGCTGCCGGTGCCGATGTCGGTCATGTCGGTCTCGACGGTGACGATGCCGTGGCGATCGAGCTTCACGCGCGCGGCCGACTTCATCGGCAGGTTGTTGCGGAACGCCGCCGCCATGCCGTAGCCGACCAGCCACTGCCCGTCGCGCACCCGGGCCGGTGTCGCGTTGCGCCGGCTCCACCCGAAGCGCTCCGCGCCGAGCCGCATGCACTTGACCAGCTGGCGTTGCGAGAACGGCCGGCCCGGCTTCTCGGGGTCGACCTGCGTGTCGTTGATCGCGCGGAAGTCCACCGGATCGATGCCGGCCTTCTCGGCCGCCTCGTCGATCGCGATCTCCAGGGCCATCAAGCCGGACGCCTCGCCCGGCGCGCGCATCGAATTGCCTTCGGGCAGGTCGAGCTCGGCCAGCCGCATCGAGGTCAGCCGGTTCGCGCCCGCGTACAGAAGCCGCGTCTGGCTGACCGCGGTCTCGGGCTGTCCGCCCTTCAGGTCGCCCGACCAGCTCTCGTGCGCGATCGCCGTGATGCGCCCGTCCTTCTCGGTGCCGATGCGGATGCGCTGGATCGTCGCGGGCCGGTGCGTGCCGTTGTTGAAGATGAACGGCCGCGCGAGCGCCACCTTCACCGGCCGTCCGACCGCCTTCGCGCCGAGCGCGGCCATCACCGCGTCGGCGCGCACGAACAGCTTGCCGCCGAAGCCGCCGCCGACGAAGGACGAGACCAGCCGCACGTTCTTCCTGCCGATGCCCAGCGTCTTGGCGACGTCGCCGACGCCCCATGCGATCATCTGGCTGGACGTCCACAGCGTCAGGTGGTCGCCGTTCCACGCGGCGATCGTGGCGTGCGGCTCCATCATCGCGTGCGAGTGGTCGGGTGTCGTGTAGGTCGCGTCGTGGCGCAGCGGCGCGGCGGCGAACGCGGCGTCGAAGTCGCCGACCTTGCTGGTCGGCGGGCCGGTCAGCGGCGTTTCCCTGGGCGGCTTCGCGGTGTCCATCGCGGCGGCCAGATCGAACTGGCCGTCGGCCTTCTCGTAGTCGATGCGCAGCAGCATCGCGGCGTCGCGCGCCTGCTCGAAGGTCTCGGCCACGACGATGGCCACGGCCTGGTGGTAGTGCTCGATGTCGGGGCCGCCGAGCAGCAGCGCCGTGTTCTTGTCGCCCTTGCCGAGCTTGCCGGCGTTGCGCGCCGAGACGATCGCCAGCACGCCCGGGGCGGCCTTCGCGGCGCGTTGATCCATGCCGACGATGCGGCCCCGGGCGATCGCGCTGCCGACGATCACCCCGTACGCCGCGTTCTTCACGGCGTCGTGGCGTTCGTACGCATACGGCGCGGTGCCGGTGGTCTTCAGGCCGCCGTCGATGCGGCGCGTCGGCTTGCCGACGATCCTGAGCTGGTCGATCGGGTTGGTGGTGGCCGGGGTGTCGAACTTCATGGCTCAGGCCCTCGCTTGCGACAACACCGCGGCGAGCGTGCGCTCGGCCAGCGGCAGCTTGAATGCGTTCTCGTCGGTCGG
>CAIMXF010000350.1 GCA_903845345.1 uncultured beta proteobacterium | reverse complement strand
CACAAGAACGGCATCGCGGCCGCGATCGACGACGTCGAAGGCGCGATCTCGGGTGGGGCGCACGCGATCGTCTCCGGCGTCGAGACCGCGATGTCGACCGCCAACAAGGTCGCCACCGGCATCGTCGAGCTGCCGTTCGCGGCCGTGGCCAAGGCCTGCGACGCCGCCGGCGCGCTCATCGACGAGCTGTAGACGCCTCGTCGAAGGCACGACCGTTCGGACGGGTCGCGGAAATGTCAAGATAAGCAAAGCGCCTTGACGCCTACAGACGCCAGGGTGCTGGCATGAAGAATGGACTTCATCAATCCTGCTCCAAAGGAACCATGATGAAGCTCCATCGACTCTCCGCTCTGCTGGCCGCCCTGATGATGGCCGTCCCGCTGGTCTCCCTGGCCGACGACCACCACGACCACGATCGTCCCGACTGGGATCACCCGGGCTATCGCCACGACGAATACCGCGGCGTGGGTCCCCACCACGAATGGCGTCGCGGCGGCGCGCTGCCCGCGCAATACCGCGCCAGGCGCTACGTCGTCAACGACTGGCGCGGCCACCACCTGAGCGAGCCGCCGCGCGGCTACCACTGGGTGCAGGTCAACGGCGACTACGTGCTCGCGGCCGTCGCCACCGGCGTCATCCTCGACACGCTGCTGGCGCAATAGGGCTCACGTCGCCCGGCGCGGCACCCGCTGCGCCGGGTCGTCCAATGACTGCGCCGGGGCGATGCGCCGCCTCTATCGGCCTGGCCAACGCGTCTGCGCGCGTGTCATGTCCCCGTCGGCTTCAACAGCGTCGCCACGACGGCGTGCTGGTAGGTCGTGATCTCCCACGGGTTGCCATCGGGGTCGGCGAAGTACAGCGACCACGACAGCTCGTGATCCTCCGGCTCGACCGGACGCTTCAGCTTCTCGACCAGGTGCTGTCGCCACGCGACGAATTCCGCGGCGCCCACCGACAGCGCGATCACGCTGCGGCACGGCTGCGCCTGCGCCTCGAACAGCGCGATGTGCACGGTGCCCGACGAGTTCGACAGCATCAGCGGGCCGCCATCGGCCCACGACTCGAGTTCCGGCACGCGCCGGAAGCCCATCACGTCGGCGTACCACTGCTCCGCCTGGTTGCGGTGGGTGGCGTAGACGTGGATGTGGTCGATGCGGTCGAAGGCGGGAATCATGGGGACTTTCGGAGCGGCGGCGAGCCGGAGGCCTGCGCCAGCGCGGCAATCGTCGGGCCCGTCTTCGTGGCCGGATCGGGCCGGGGGCGGCCGCGAGGCGTCAGCGCGCGAGCGAGGCCGCGCGGGCGCGCGAGGTCGCCGCGGCGGCCAGCCAGGCGCTCTGCATCACTTCGAGCTCGGCCAGGCGCGTGACCAGGCGCTTGGGGCCCCGATAGGCGTCGAACACCGCACGATGGCCGATGAGCGACATCGAGCCGTCCAGGTGGTAGTAGGAACGCACCCAGCCGAGCAGGTGCTCGAGATGCTCGTCCTGCGCCTGCTTGGTACGGTACTTGTGCGGCTCCCACGGCCGCGTGCGGCAGTTGGCGACGCAGACGTCCTCGCCCGGCTCCAGGAAGATCAGCAGCGGCCCGTGCGGCAGCACGGCCTCGACCAGATCGCCGTAGCAGCCGTCGATGACCCAGTCGTCGGATTCGCGGCAGAACTGCGCCAGGTCGGAGAAGACGAGTTCGTCGGGCCGCTCCACCGCCACGAGGTCCGGCTCCCAGACGAGCGTGTCGAGGTCCAGCATCGGCATGCCCTGCGTGCGCGCGAGCGACTTCGCGAGCGTGGACTTGCCCGATCCCGCATTGCCGAGGATGACGATCCGCATTGACTGGTAGCCCATGGTGACGACTGCCCGATTGTCCTCGACCGCGAGCCACAAGTCACTCCGCCGGCACTCAGGGTTTGCCTGACGCCTCCGCCGGCCGGCGACACGGCGCCTTCCCGGCGCTGTCACCCCGGTGTCACACGGGCGCTCCAGCATCCCCGGGGTCATCCAAGGAAGAGGGACTTCGAACCATGAACACCATCGTCAGCCCCGCGGCCCTGCCCGACGGAATGGCCGCCCCGAGCCGTCCGCGCCTCGATCACAAGACCGGCAAGGGCACCTGGGCGATCTTCGCGCTGCTGCTGCTGACCGGGCTGGGCTACACGGCGTACAGCATCGCCACCGACTACGCCGGCAGCGGCGAGACCGCCACCGCCGTCTGGCCGTTCGTGCTGCTGGGCCTGGCGCTGCTGATCGCGCTCGGCTTCGAGTTCGTCAACGGCTTCCACGACACCGCCAACGCGGTGGCCACGGTGATCTACACCAATTCGCTGCCGCCGCAGGTGGCCGTGATGTGGTCGGGCCTGTTCAATTTCCTGGGCGTGCTCGTGTCCAGCGGCGCGGTGGCCTTCGGCATCATCTCGCTGCTGCCGGTGGAACTGATCCTGCAGGTCGGCTCCGGCGCCGGCTTCGCGATGGTGTTCGCGCTGCTGATCGCGGCCATCGTTTGGAACCTGGGCACCTGGGCGCTGGGCCTGCCGGCCTCGTCGTCGCACACGCTGATCGGCTCCAT
>CAIMXF010000349.1 GCA_903845345.1 uncultured beta proteobacterium | reverse complement strand
GGCCTGGTTCACCTGTCCGACCTCTCGTGGCACGAAACCGGCGAAGCCGCCGTTCGCAACTACAAGAAGGGCCAGGAAGTCGAAGCCGTCGTCCTGGGCATCGACGTCGAGCGCGAGCGCATCTCGCTGGGCATCAAGCAGCTGGACGGCGACCCGTTCGCCAACTACACCTCGGTCAACGACCGTGGCGCCCTGGTGACCGGCAAGGTCAAGACGGTCGACCCGCGCGGCGCGGAAATCCAGCTGACGGACGACGTCACCGGCTACCTGCGCGCCTCGGAACTGACCCGCGACCGCGTGGAAGACGCCCGCTCGATCCTGAAGGAAGGCGACGAAGTCAACGCCATGATCATCAACGTCGACCGCAAGACGCGTTCGATCCAGCTGTCGATCAAGGCCAAGGAAAACGTCGACCAGCAGGAAGCCATGCAGCGCATCTCGTCGACGAACGAGCGCGAGAACGCCGGCACCACCAGCCTGGGCGCTCTCCTGCGTGCCAAGCTCGACAGCGGCAAGTCCGAGTAAACGAGCCCCACGGTCGCTGGCGCTCCCTGCCCCGAGGGGGCGCTCCGCGACCGGCCCGGCGGAGCCGGTTCCGGCGCTCTCTTGGACTTCTTCTGGAAGGCTCGAGCGGCAGCGCCGGACGGGTTTCTTGTCAACGACTCAGCTAACGATTCAGGCCGCATGACTCGATCGGATCTTGTTGCTCAGCTCGCTGAGCGTTTCACGCAGATCACCGTGCGTGACACCGAGTTCGCGGTCAAGACCGTGCTCGATGCGATGTCCGATGCGCTGGCGCGCGGACACCGCATCGAGATCCGCGGCTTCGGCAGTTTCTCGATCAGCCGGCGCCCGCCGCGCGTGGGCCGCAACCCGCGCTCGGGCGAGCAGGTCACCATCCCCGAAAAGCTGGTGCCCCACTTCAAGCCGGGCAAGGCCTTGCGGGAGGCCGTCGACAAGCAGCTCCCAGCCGTCGACAAGACGTGATTCCAAACGGCACCCTGGCGGGTGCTTTCTTGATGCCCAAGGCATCCACAAGGCGCCTTCGGGTGCCTTCTTGGTTTCAAGGGCGCCTTCGGGCGCCTTTGTCATTGTTGTCGCGTCGCAGTCGACATCCTGTTCCCCTGCACGTCGTTGTCGAGAGCCTCCTGCCGCCGCGGCCTGCTGAGGCAAACCGGCCGGGAGCTCGCGCGTCCAATGACGGCAACGCCATCGAGAACGCGAGGACAGCGTCATCTCGACGGCCACCCCAGCATCGTCACCACTGGCTCGCCGCAGGACTTGTCGCGGGTGTTCGCGCACATGGCCGGCTGGACGAGCTGGCGCGCCGACGTCGCCGCTTGCACCGGCGCGCCGCCGCCGCGCGCGGCGGCGTCCCGCTTGCGAATGCTGCGCCTCGCCGCCCGAACGAGTCGACCCGAGGCCGGTCGCGCGCGAGGTTCGACAGCGGGCAAGCGCCAGTGTCGAGGCGCACGGGCCGGTGGCATGATCGCCGCGTGAATGCCGCCTACAGCGTCGACCCCGACATCACCCTCGCCAGCACGCTGCCCGGCGCCTTCTATCGCGACACCGCGGCCTACGAGCGCGTGAAGGAACGCGTGTTCGCGCGCAGCTGGCAGTGGATCGGCGACACCGACGACGTCGCGCAGCCGGGTTCGCTGTCGCCGCGCGAGATGCTGCCCGGCTGCCTCGACGAGCCGCTGCTGCTGTCGCGCGACGTGCAGGGCACGCTGCGTTGCCTGTCCAACGTCTGCACGCATCGCGGCAACCTGCTGGTGAAGGCGCCGTGCGTCGCCGACCAGATCCGCTGCGGCTACCACTCGCGCCGCTTCGACATGGCCGGCCGCATGACCTTCATGCCCGAGTTCGGCGCGGCGAAGAACTTCCCGTCGCCGTCCGACCATCTGCCGCAGGTGCCGTTCGGGCTGCTGGGAACGCAGGCGTTCGCGGCGGTGGATCCGGCGGCGCCGCTGGACGACTTCCTCGGCGACATCCGATCCCGGCTCGCCTGGATGCCGCTCACCGACTTCAGGCACGACCCGTCGCGCGACCGCAGCTTCGACGTCGCCGCGCACTGGGCGCTGTACGTCGAGAACTATCTCGAAGGCCTGCACATCCCGTTCATCCATCCGGCGCTCAACCAGGTGCTCAGCACCGACGGCTACGGCTATGAGCTGCAGCGCTACTGCAACCTGCAGTTCGCCCGCGCACGCGACGGCGAGCAGGCGTTCGATCTGCCGCCGTCGTCGCCGGACTTCGGCGAACGCGTGGCAGCGTACTACTACTGGGTGTTTCCCAACCTGATGCTCAACTTCTACCCGTGGGGACTGTCGGTCAACATCGTGCAGCCGCAGGGCATCGCCCGCACGCGGGTGCTGTTCCGCGCCTACGTGCGGGACGCGAGCAAGCTGGGCGACGGCGCCGGCAACGGGCTCGACCAGGTCGAGATGGAAGACGAGGAGGTCGTGCAGCAGGTGCAGCGCGGCGTGCAGTCGCGCTTCTACGACCGCGGGCGCTATTCGCCGAGCAAGGAACAGGGCGTGCATCACTTCCATCGGCTGTTGTGCGAGTTCCTGGGCGACTGAGGCTTGGCCGGGGCGCCCGTCGGCGCATTCCGGCCGCCCGGCACAAAGAATTCGAGCTCGACAATAAAAGGCCTGCGCGCTTCGTAGAATCCGCCGGTCGGCGTCGAAAAGACGCGAGAGAGACCATGCGCATCCTCACCTGGCTCGTCCGAGCCTTTCTTTTCCTGGCCCTGTTCGGCTTCGCGATCAACAACCAGCAGCTGGCGACGGTGAACTGGATGTTCTCGTACGCCTGGACGGCGCGCATGGTCATCATCGTGCTGGCGGCGTTCGTTGCGGGCACCGTGTTCGGCGTGCTGGCGATGACGCCGAGCTGGTGGCATCAACGCCGACGCGCGCGCCGCCTCGAGACGCCGGTCGTCCCCGCGCCGCCCGCCCTGCCCGCCGCGCCCGTGGCTCCCGACGTCAACGTGGTGCGCGATGGACTTTGAATACCAATGGCTCCTGCTGGGGCTGCCGCTGTTCTTCATCCTCGGCTGGCTCGGCTCGCGCTTCGACCTGCGCCAGATGAAGCGCGAGACGAGCGGGTCGCCCAAGGCCTACTACAAGGGGCTGTCGCTGCTGCTCAACGAACAGCAGGACAAGGCGATCGACGCGTTCATCGAGACGGTGCAGAACGACCCCGACACCACCGAGCTGCACTTCGCGCTCGGCAACCTGTTCCGCCGACGCGGCGAGTTCGAGCGCTCCGTGCGCGTGCACCAGCACCTGCTCGTGCGCGCCGACCTGTCGCAGGCCGAGCGCGAGCGCGCACAGCACGCGCTGGCGCAGGATTTCGTCAAGGCCGGCCT
Source organism: uncultured beta proteobacterium (assembly GCA_903845345.1). Lineage (GTDB taxonomy): Bacteria > Pseudomonadota > Gammaproteobacteria > Burkholderiales > Burkholderiaceae_C > Scleromatobacter. Next base: position 5,470 of record CAIMXF010000349.1, on the reverse strand, counting down.
GTTCGACCGCGCCGAGGCCGCCTACAAGGTGCTCGAGGGCACCGCGTACCACACCGAGGCGCGGCTGGCGCTGCTCAACCTCTACGAACGCTCGCGCGACTGGCGCGCCGCCGTGGACACCGCGCTGCAGCTCGAATCGGCCGGCACCGGCTCGTTCGCGCGCCGCATCTCGCACTACTGGTGCGAACTTGCGCTGGTGGCCGAGGAGCAGCACCATCCCGACGAGGCCGAGCGCTCGCTGCAGCAGGCGCTGAAGGCGGACCCGTCCTCGGCGCGTCCGTGGGTGATGCAGGGCCAGCGCCTCGCGCGCGCCGACAAGCCGGCCGAGGCCTTCGAAGCCTGGAACGAGCTGCGCCGTCGCGATCCGGCCAGCTTCACGCTCGTCGCCAACGACTACGCCGCCGCCGCCATCGCCGCCGGTCGCCAGGCTGACGCCAAGGCCGCCATCGAGAAGCTTCTGGCAGACGCGCCGCGCCTGGACTTCCTGAGCGCCTGGGCCAGGCTCGAGGCCGACCCCGAGGTCGCCGCCAACCGCTACCGCGAGATGCTGCACGCGCACCCGACGCTGTCGGCCGCCCGCGAGGTGCTGCAGCAGCCCGCGATCGCGGCCTCGGCCAAGGCGGTCGGCCCGCTCGCCGAGCAGTCGCTGGCCGACGTGCGCACCGCCGTCACGCGCGCCGCCAAGCCGCTGCAGCGCTATCGCTGCGCCGCCTGCGGCTTCGAAGCCCAGCGCCATTTCTGGCAATGCCCGGGCTGCCTCAGCTGGGACAGCTATCCCGCGTTGCGGATCGAAGAACAATGACCAGTACCGCGGCCCCGACCGGCGAGAGGCACATCCTGTGCATGAAATGGGGCGACAAGTACGGCCCCGAGTACGTCAACCGCCTCTACGCGATGGTGCGCCGCCACCTGCGCGGCGATTTCAGGTTCGTCTGCCTGACCGACTCGGCCGCCGGCATCCGCCAGGAAGTCACCTGCCTGCCCATCCCCGACCTCGCACTGCCCGACGGCCTGCCCGAGCGTGGCTGGAAGAAGCTGACCACCTTCGAGGCCGACCTCCACGGCCTGCGCGGCACCGCGCTGTTCCTAGACATCGACATCGTGATCGTCGACGACATCACGCCGTTCTTCGAGTTGCCCGGCGAGTTCCTGATCATCCACGACTGGAAGCGGCCGTGGCGCGTCACCGGCAATTCGTCGGTCTACCGCTTCCAGCTGGGCGCGCATGCCGACGTGCTGGCGAAATTCCGCGCCGAGTCGGCGGCGATGCGAGCGACCTACCGCAACGAGCAGGCCTACCTGTCGGGCGTGCTGCACGAGCAGGGCAAGCTCAAATACTGGCCGGCCGACTGGTGCGCGAGCTTCAAGTACCACAGCATCGCGCGCTTTCCGCTCAACTATTTCGTCGCCCCGTCGATTCCGCAGGGAGCGCGCATCATCGTCTTCCATGGCGTGATGAACCCGCCCGACGCCCTGGCCGGCCGCAGCAACGGCAACTGGCGGCGTGCGTTGGCCTCGCCCTGGATCTCCGATCACTGGAAGGAATAGTGTCCCGGCGGACGGCGCGCCACGCCGTCCGCCAGATCTCCGCCCCGCGCGCGCGTCACGCCCGCGCGCGCCCATGACCTCAGCGCGGCCACGTCGTCGGCCGCGCCCTGTTCGCCGCCATGACCACTGTCCATTTCGTCTACCCGCGTGACACCACCCGCAACTCGTCGCCCTTTTGCATCGGCAACGAGGTGGGCGACCGCCTCGCGCGCGACTACGACGTGCGCTTCTACGGCTGGCGCGACCAGGTGAGGATCGAGCCGAAGCCGGGCGACGTGCTGCTGGGGCATCCGCACTGGCGGCGCGACTCCGTGTTCGACCGTTCGGTGAACCAGCCGGGCTGGGCGCGCCGGATCCTGATGGCGCCGTATGCCGACGACCTGCGCCAGGTGGCCTACTACGACCGCCACATGGAACAGTGCGACCTGTTCCTGGCCATCACCGGCAACTACTGGTTCAACCGCATCGAGGACGCGACGATCCGGCGCTGGAAGCCCAAGATGCGCCACATGGATCTCGCGGTGAACCGCACGTTCTTCCCGTTCGTGAAGACGAGGTTCAACCCGCCGGGCCAGCGCAAGTTCCTCTACATCGGGCACACGGCGCACAACAAGAACGTCGGCTACCTGTCGCAGCTGCAGCTGAAGTGCGAGAGCGCCGACATCAGCTGGGCCGGTCGCGGCCGCAAGAAGATCCCGGGCGTGCACGTGCTGGGCTTCATGGACTTCTCGCAGCCCGAGGCGCGCGCCAAGGTCGCCGAGTACGACTTCATGATCACCGTCGGCGCGATGGACGCCAACCCGACCACCATCCTCGAATCCATGGCCTGGGGCCTGATCCCCACGGTGACCATGCAGAGCGGCTACGAGAATCGCGCCGGCATCGTCAACGTGCCGCTGAACGACGTGCCTGCCGCCGAACTCGTGTTCAAGAAGCTGCAGGCCGCGACCGACGCGGAGCTGCTGGAAACGCAGCGCCTGGGCCAGGAGGCCATCGACAGCCACTACCGCTGGGATCGGTTCTACGCCGACGTGCGCGCCGCCATCGAGGGCAGGGAGTCGCCGGCGATCCGCCCGGCGACGTGGAAGGAGCGCCTCCTCATGAAGACCTTCGACCTGGTTCATTGATGGCGCCCAACTCTCCTCCCGTCACGTTCTTCGGCTACTGGTCGGGCCAGCTGCCGGCGGTCACGGAGCTGCATTTCCGCAGCTTCCTGCGCCACCATCCCGAGTCGCGCTACGAGCTGTGGCTGGACGAGGACGACGCCAGCGCCATCGCCGCGCCGCAGTTGCAGTGGATCAAGTCGCATCCGCGCATCGCGGTGCGCTCGTTCTCGCTGAACGCGTTGATCGAGAAGCACGTCAGCGCGCGCCCGGTCGAGAGCTACGACACGCTGCCCCGGCTGCGCAAGCTCGCCAGCGCGGTGCACCGCAAGGTCGCGCCGCAATGGGCGCGCCGCAACGCGTGGGAGCATCCGCAGTTCGGCCTCACGTACAAGCACTCGTCGGCGCTGTTCGCCGGCTTCACGCGCAACAAGGCCTATCGCGGCGACCTCGCGCGCTGCCTGGTGCCGCTGGAGCACTATCCCGACGCCTGCCTCTACGTCGACCTCGACGTCGCCTTCACCAGCGACCTCACCGCGCAGTGCGGCGACAAGGCCTGGGCCTATCGCTGGGAAGACCTGCCCTTTGCGAACTCGGCGATCCTGTACCTGCCCAACAAGAGCTGGAGCACTGCGCTCACGCGCAAGGGCAACGAGCTCGAGAACTTCCTGCCGTGGATCCTGTTCGCCGACCACGTCTGCGCGGAGCTGGGCGTGGTGGTGCATCCCGCGAAGCTGTTCGATCCGCTGTGGACGCCGGGCTCGGTGCTGTACGGCGATCCGGCGAAGTTCTTCGACGCGCGCGACAACCTCGCGCTCGACATGCACACGCTGTCCACCGAGCGCACCCTGGCGATCCACTGGCACAACAACTGGAAGACGGTGCCGGCGGCGAACTCGATCTACAACGGGCTGCTCAAGGCCTGCGAAGGCGCGGAGCAATGAGCGGTCCGGAGACCGCCATCCTCGCGCCCATGCGCTACGCGACGCTGGTGGTCAACCGGCTGCGCGCCAACGAGCCGTTCCGGCCCGGCGCCGGCCCCAACGGCGGCGACTTCTTCCTGCCGTGGCGCCAGCTGCGCGAGCGCTTCGCCGTGGAGGGCGTGGAGCTCAACACGCGCGACGTCAACGCCGACCGCGACGTCGAATTCGAGCTGCACCTCAACGCGCAGCGCAGCGTCGACCACCCGCTCAGCTACGCCTACCTGTACGAAGACCCGATCGTGCGGCCGATCAACGGCAACCTCGTCGAACTGGCGCGCTATCGCAAGCTGTTCACCAGCAACGAGGAGTTGATCGACGGCGAGCACGTGGTCGAACTGCCGTATCCGAACGACCTGACGATACGCGCCGTCCCCGACTTCAAGGAACGCGACCTGTTCTGCGTGCTGATCGCGTCGAACAAGGCGCTGCTGCACCCGCATCCGCGCAACCTGCACCATAGTCGCGTCGAGGCGATCCGCTTCTTCGAGGAGCACGCGCCCGACCGCTTCGCGCTGTTCGGCCACGGCTGGGACATCCCCGCCGTCGAACCCGGCCACCTGGGCCGCATCGCCAAGCGCCTCAACGAGTGGAAGCGCAAGCTGTCGCCCGACGCGCCGCCGGCATTCCCGAGCTGGCGCGGCACGCTGGCCCGCAAGCACGAGGTGCTCGATCGCGCGCGCTTCTCGATCTGCTACGAGAATTCGCGCGGCAGCCCCGGCTACCTGAGCGAGAAGATCTTCGACTGCCTGACCAGCGGCTGCGTGCCCGTCTACATCGGCACCACGCATTCGAAGCCGCCGATTCCCGAGGACTGCTTCATCGACGGCGACCAGTTCAGGACGCCGCACGAGATGCTGGCGTTCATCGAGCGCGTCGACGCCGGCCACTTCGCGATGTACCAGCAAGGCATCCGCGAATTCCTCGCCAGCCCCGAGGCGCAGCGCTTCACCAATGCGCACTGGTGCGAGACCTTGGTCACACGCATACTGGCGGACGTGCAACAGGCCTGAGAACCTGTTCACGTGACCTGCCTCCCGTTTGGCAGAACGCCAGTGAAGGGTCAACCCGCCGTCACGGGAGGCGTTGACACTGCACGCGGCGCGCATTGGCGCCGCACGGGTCGCAGCGCCCCAGAACGCGCGCAACAACGCCTTTCATCCAAGGACGCCTCCATGTTCAAACGTCTTCTCGTCGCCCTGCTCGCCTTCTTCGCCTTCTCGGTGTTCGCGGCGGACGCCAACAACGCCTCGCTGGCCGACCTGGAGGCGATCAAGGGCATCGGCCCCGCCATCGCCGGCAAGATCGTCGACGAGCGCAAGAACGGCGCCTACAAGGACTGGCCGGACCTGATCACCCGCGTCAAGGGCATCGGCAACAAGAACGCGGTCTCGATGTCCACGGCCGGCCTGACCGTCAACGGCGCGCCGATGAGCGGCGCGCCCGCGGCGCCGGCCGCGCAGGCCAAGACGACGGCTCCGGCCGCCGCGTCGGCCAAGGTGGTGACCCCGGCGCCGTTCCCGCGCATCCCGTTCCGCGAGGCTGTGGCCAAGTATGGCTCGGACAAGCCGGACCTGCGCAACCCGATCGAGATGGCCGACGTCTCCGAGCATTTCCGCGCCTCGGGCTTCAAGGTGTTCTCCGGCATCCTGGAGAACCCCAAGGCGGCGGTCTGGGCGATCCCGGCCCCCGGCGGCGGCAGCCGCGCCTTCTGCGACCGGATGAACGACTGGGCCAAGGGCGAGGGCCAGCCGGGCCTGGCCTACATCTTCTGGCGCGAGGGCGAGGAGGGCGGCGCGGGTCCCGTGGCCAAGAACCTCGGCCCCGAGCGGACGGAGG
>CAIMXF010000348.1 GCA_903845345.1 uncultured beta proteobacterium | reverse complement strand
CGAGTCGCAGGCCCTCTATCCTCGGTCTAGTACGTCTTGTAAGGGAGAAACTTTCCGGACAGTGTGATGTCCACCCGGTCGCCCATCGGATTCGCTTCACTCCTGAGGTCCATCCTGAAGTCTATCGCCGACATGATCCCGTCTCCGAACTCCTCGTGGATGAGTTCCTTGAACGTCGTCCCATAGACGCTGACAAGTTCGTAGAAACGGTAGATCAGCGGGTCGGCTGGCACCGAGGTGGGCAGGCTTCCCTTGTAAGGCACCACCGTCAACCACTTCTTCTCGTCCTCGCTGAGATCGAAGATGCCGGCGACCACATCGGCCTGGTCGGGCGTGAGCGTCATCTGGCCCAGGCACGCGGCGGTGACCCATTCCTTGCTCAGTCCAACCTTCGCGGCCACGTCGCTCCACCTGATGCCCTTCGTGACCTTCGAGGCGATGATCTTCTCGGTAACGTCGATGCGGCTCATCCAATACTCCTTATCGTGATGTAGGTGCGTGCGGAGGCAGCGTGCGTCGCGAAGTCGGCCTGCTGCGTCCCGGGCTGAATTTGTCGGGCTCCATGAGCGGATTCCTTCGGGCGAGCCTGGGTGCGCACCGAATCGACGCCTGGTTTGCTCTCCAATTTGCCCTGAAGCGGACCTTCGCGAGGGACGCGGCTGGCGGATTGGCGAATCAAGCCACCCGCGGGCAGCTACCCGCTGTGGCGCCGAGATCAATCCGTCAGCCAGGCAACTTTGCCGCCAGCAGATCGATCTTCTCGATCTTCGGCGGGGTACTGAGCAAGGCATCGGCGTTGGCCATCAAGGCGGCGGCGATCGGGCCTTGCAGGTGGGCCTGGCGGCCGGCCTCGTCGGCGAAGGCATCGAAGACGCCGAACGTCGAGGGGCCGAACTTCAATGCGAACCAGGCGGTGGTGCCCGACTCCGCATTGGCGAGCGGCAACGCGCCAGCCAGGAAGTCGGCAACCGCGGCCTCCTGTCCGGGCTTGGCTTCGAGACGGACGAACAGGGCGAACTAGGTCATGGGGTGATCCTCTGGTTGAACGATTGAATGCGGCTGCGACTCCGCAGTCTCGGGGCCGACGGCAAAATTCGCGAGTGGCAGGAAAGCCAACATTGATATCATTCCTGCCATGCGGCTTCACCTCCTCGTCCTCGACGGCGTGTTCGACCTGGGCCTGGCGGCCCTCACCGACACACTCACCACGGCCAACGAACTCGCGGGCACCCTCGCGCAGGCACCGCCACCGATCGAGCTCACACTCGTGGGGGTGCGACGCCGCGTGCGCACCGCGCAAGGGTTGACGGTCCCGGTGGTGCCGGCGCACAGCGTGCAGAACCCCGACGTCGTGCTCGTTCCCGCGCTCGGCGCCAAGATGCCCGACACGCTCGCGGCGCGCCTGGCACGGCCGGACGTGGCCGATGCGGTCGCCGCGTTGCAGCAGTGGTCGAATGCCGGCGCGCTCGCCGGCGCCGCCTGCACCGGCACTTTTTTGCTCGCGGAGAGTGCGTTGCTCGACGGCCAGCGCGCCACCACCTCCTGGTGGCTGGCGCCGATGTTCCGGCGGCGCTATCCGCGCGTGGCGCTCGACGAGTCCCGCATGCTCGTCAACTCGGCCGGATTCACCACGGCCGGCGCTGCCCTGGCCCATCTCGACCTCGCGTTGGGCGTCGTGCGCAGCCGCAGTCCGGCACTGGCGACGCTGGCGGCGCGCTACCTGCTGGTCGAGGCTCGCGGCTCGCAAGCCGAGTTCGTGATCCCGGACCATCTTGCCCACGCCGACCCGGTGGTCGAGCGCTTCGAGCGCTGGGCGCGGCGGCAACTCGCGAACGGCTTCTCGCTTGCCGAAGCGGCGGCCGCGGTGGGCGCGAGCGAACGCACGTTGGCTCGGCGCCTGCACCACGTGCTGGGCAAGACGCCGCTGTCGTATTTCCAGGATCTACGCATCGAGCGCGCGGTGCATCTTGAGTGTGAGCAGCCAATTCGATGGGCCAATGATCACGTTCGGCGATGGACGACTGAGCATCGCGGAACGTGATCATCCGCATCATTTCGGCGATCGGGG